>NZ_NUYF01000057.1:0-25279 GCF_002566505.1 Bacillus sp. AFS077874 | reverse complement strand
TGCAAGCGCTTGTCTTTCGAGGCACGAAGTCTGGTGAGGAGCGGAATTACCTTAGACGGTAGTGAGCACCGCAGACAGGCGAAGCAACGAAGAAAGCGAGCGTTTGGCGGGCAGTCTGACTAAACTGTCATTTTCCAACTAGATAACGCTAACCAATTCTCTCTTTCCTTATATTCTGGAATAATTTTACCGACAAGTCGCCAAAAGGACCTGTCGTGATTCATATGAACCATATGGCACATTTCATGAACAACTACATAGTCAATCACCTTCTGAGGTGCCATTGCTAGTTTCCAATTAAATGTTAATTGCCTTTTTGAATCACAAGTCCCCCAGTTTGTTTTACTATCGGTAATACGAATTGATGATGGCTTTACTTTAAAATTACTTTGATACGTTTGAATACTCTTTTCAACTATTGCTTTAATTTGTTGATAATAAAACCTTTTAAGTGCTTGTTTTATTCGTTCATCCTCTAGTTGTTTTACAATAATATTTAACTTATTTCCTTCAAAAACTACCTGATCTTGTTGAATACTCTCATCGTGTGAAATTTGTATTGGATATGAATTTCCTAAATAAAGAAATGTCTCACCGAATTCATAAGTCCGTTCTTTTGGACCACGAAGTCGCTCCTTCATTTCATTTGATTTTTGAAGAATCAACTCCCAATTAGCCTCTAAAACTTCAATGACACTTTTATCAGGTGTATCTTTAGGAGCCTGAACCTCAACGTTTCCATAAGCATCTATATAAATACCGATTGATTTCCGCTTTTTATACTTTATATTAAAACTGATTGTTTCGTTTAAAAATGTATGTATCATTTATTTATCACCTATCGTTAACCTTTTAATCCTGAATCTTTACAATTATATAATATACTACAGTAGAAGATTTAATTTTTAAATAGTAAAAACAACACTCTAATAAACGAGTGTTGCGTTAAAATTTTTATTCTATTATAACTGGCAGTTCTTTATACCCATACACAAATGTACTAGGTATGATTCTAAGCTCTTTTGTTTTATCCAACTTCATATTTGGTAATGCCTTTAACATCTCAGTAATACATATATTCGCTTCCAACCTTGCAAGCTGTGAACCTAAACAAAAGTGTACTCCCGATCCAAATGCTAGATGATTATTTGGAGAGCGATTAATGTCAAAATCCTCAGGTTCGTTAAATACAGTTTCGTCTCTATTTGCTGAGCCTATCCATGCCATGATTTCTTGGCCTTTTTTTAGGTTTATCCCATTCAAATATATATCTTCCGTTACAAAGCGATTCATGCTATGAACAGGAGAGCGAAAACGTAGTGATTCTTCTATAGCTGCTGATATTAATGATTTATCTTTATATAATTGATCAAGTACATTAGGTCGCTCGAACAATGTAAGCATTGTATTCCCAATAAGATTTGTAGTAGTTTCATTACCTGCAACAAGTAACAGGAAACAGAAGTTTAATAGCTCTTCAACAGATAATTTCTCACCATCTACATTTGCAGCAATTAATGTAGATACTAAATCTTTTTTAGGATCATTTTGCCTTTTTTCAACGATTTGATAAAAATATGCCTGCAAGTCATATAATGCTTTCCCTTGCTTTTCCATTAAATCATTCATCTCATCAGGAGAGAGGGATTGAGTACTTGAGACTACAATATTAGACCATTCTTTAAACTTTTCACGATCTTCACTTGGTACGCCAAGCATTTCAGAAATTACAATAACAGGGAGTGGAAAAGCAATATCCGCAATGATATCGATCTCAAGTTTGTCCTTTATTGATGCTAATAATTCTTTTGTAAGTGACTCAATTCTTGGTGCAAGTGCTTGAATTGCTTTTGGAGTAAATGCTTGACTTACAATATTACGATATCTTCGGTGGGTAGGCGGATCTAAGTCTAGTAAAGTCGGAAATAGACCATTTCGATTTGAACTAAATTGCCTAAAGTTTTGTAAGACCATTTGGACATCCTTATAACTAAATACATCCCAACAATTTCTATCCGGATCAAATGAAATAGGAGAGCTTTTTCGCATTTTTTTAAACCAATCGTGAGGGACGTCCGTTTCAACTAACCCTCTTGGTCGAACTAATAGTCCAAAGCTCTTTTTTTGTTCCTCCATCCTTATTCCCCCTTAATATGTAGCCTTATTACCATTCTTTCAGAAAAGAAATGATACATGGTAGCGCTATGTAACTATACAATTTATGCAGTTTATTTTTTTCCTATAACCCATACCCATCTCTATAATTCAATTGTCTAATCTACTTACTCTCTTTAAACTTACAATTGAATACCATCAGTTGAAATTGTTTCAAACCGAGTATGATTTAAAAGATCTAAATTTCGTTCAATATTTTTGGATTCGCGAAAACGAATTGCCCATAAACCAGCCTTCAGCATCCAGCTACTTGGCCGTGCGACCATGTTGCCAATCGATTCGATCTCATGATCATGCACTTTAATCAGACATACCCACTCACTTTCATTAGCTGCAGCAAGCTTTTTCGCAAAATCCCATGCGTAATTTCGAGACTTCTCTAGACTAAAGTTTATGATTGCCTTTGAAGCTTTTGGGTCAACATGATCTAAAAAACCAATCCAAGGTGAAATTCGATCCATGTCATCCCTCACCTCATCCACTAAAGATGCCAAAATACTATTTATTTTCATAAAGTCATTGTAAAGTGATAAAATATCTGAGCCTTGGCATCCCTTCGCAGCAGCTACTCCTAAATCCAAATTAATATGTGCATTAATGCCAAGCAACAAATGCTGTAGCAAAATAGATTGACGATTTTCTGCGTGACGAAACGCTAATTGCCAACTGAGACTTAAAGGTTCTCCATTTAAATAATTTTTAAGTGCTTTTAAATAGAAATTTGCAAAATTCACATCCAAACTTTCCATTCTTGCTACGTCTTCGAACTGATTATTTAAAATTCCAACTTTCACTTTAATTGTTACCAACCGATATAAAGAAGCAAAATATCCTAGTTTGTTTTTTGTTTTATTGCTCATTGAAATAATTTCATCTAACTGTTCAATTACATCATCGATTGTATTTGCGTTTCCTATTTGTTTTGATAGACTATTCATTACTCACTCTCCTAACTGTTGTGACAAGTGTGTTGTATTAGATTTGTTAATCAATATGCTATTTGTTTTAAAAAGATACTTTTAATAGTGGGGGATATCTTTTGAAATTCAGTATGTCTTTTGAGAATTCCTTTGTATGGCGAACACTTCATGAACTTTGCTTAAATTACAAAAAAGGAGCAACTCATCATGAGTTGCTCTTTTTATTTATTTTTGACCAATATTTTGTAACCAAATATCAATTGCTTTTATAGAGTAATATGGTTTACCCTCAATTTTAATGATAGGCATTGGATTTTTGCTATTTTTATATTGATTTATAAATGAAGTTAGTTCACTTTCTGTGAGACCTAAATACATTTGTAAATCTACTTCATTAATTAATTGCTAATTACGAGTTAAATCTTTATAATTCATTTCAATTTGTTGATTTCTTGTAATACTATCCAATGAATTAGAAATTAATCTTGCACTTATAAAAAACAAATACTAAAAAAAATAATAGAAATAACTAATAAATTGTTCTTATATTTCAATAACATTCTCCTTAAAAAAGTTAGATTTACCCTTTCGTATGTATTTGACTTTTATTATATTTCAGATACTCGTTTAATTGATTTCAATAATGTGAAGGAAAGATGAAATTAACTCATTATTCTAGATTTGTTCACAATTTCTTGAAATGATGACTAAAATTGAAAAAAATCCACAAAGTAATGACCTTGTGGATTTTCTTTATATATAATCAATGAAGCACAATTGTTTCAGCTAGTTCTGATCGCTTTCAGGTAATTTATCAAAATCCTTAAGCAATCCTTGAATATTTTTCTCATAAATAGAACCAATCTTTACAGTAGGTGGTTCAGGACGCGTACGTGCATAAATGCTTTCATAAATATCTTCTATTTCTTCCCCTGTTAAGTCGCCTCTTTTTAGTAGCTCTTGTGCGATTGAGTGTACAAAATCGGCGTGTTCAGTAACAAGTTTTTTTACTTGGCTCATTTGGTCCTTTAGAAGAAGGTTAATTTTTGGTCGTAGTGCTCTAAGTCCTTCTGCTTGTGAGCCTAATGCATTCCAGCTGAATAACTCATCGCCCATTCCGACTAAACCTAAATATGCACCACCAAGTAGGGTTGCTTGTTGCAGATCAGATGTGACACCGTTTAATTTCTTGTGAAGAAACTCTTCTTCTACTGCTCTTGCAGCCAAGCAAACTTGAATTGCTGCAAGTATTTCGCTGTCACTTCGATTATATCTTTCTGTTGTTGGCTTAGTCGCAGCCAGACCAAGTGCGTCACCCCTGCGAATAATCGTTACCTTCCATACTCGATCATGTGGCTTTAACAAATATTGAGCTACGGCGTGACCTGCTTCATGATACGCTACATTTCTCTTCTCATCTTCACTCATGGATCTGAGTGGCTGCTTAAGTCCCCACTCATATGTTTCCATTGCATCTCGGAAGTCAGTGTAATTTGCAACATCAGCACCTCGCTGATGAGCAATTACGACAGATTCATTCACTATATGTTTAATTTGTGCTGGACTATATCCAATCGTATCAAGTGCAGCTCGCTCTGGTGTTAAAGATGAATCGATTCTCACCTTTTTTAGATAATATTGGAAAACATCAATACGTCCATCATAATCAGGAGAATCTACCCAAAGTTTTCGGTCAAAACGCCCTGGTCGTAATAATGCTTGATCAAGTACATCAGGTAAATTAGTAGCTGCAATCGTCAGAACTGCGGGGCGCTCTGCTTTCTTTTTACGTAACCCGAGTGAGCGAAGAAATTTTGCTATTTTAGAACTATCAATGTTTGGAGGATCCATTTGTAGTAATAGCTCATTCAATAATCCAGAACCCATTCCCATACCGAACAATCCACCACCACCAGCTCCTCCTCCTTGACGAGACATACCAATTGCGTCGACTTCATCGATAAAAATGATACACGCTCCGTAAATATTAGCTAACTTTCTAGCCTTTTTGTAAATTCCCATTACTTTCAAATTCCCTACACCAAAGAACATGTTTTGAAAACTTGGAGCCGAGGCATAAGCAAAAGGTACTTGGGCCTCATTCGCAATAACCTGTGCAAGATAAGATTTCCCTGTACCAGGAGGACCACAAAGCAGCAATCCACGAATTGCCTCTCCTCCCATCTCTTTAAACGTTTTAACACCTTTTAATAGTGTTACGATTCGTTTTGCATTTTCAACAATCTCAGGGTTTCCACGATAATCATCCCACGTTGATCCAGTCTCACCAGGTAAAATCCAATAAGTACGACCTCTGGCTAGAAACCAGAAAATTGCTACAAATTGGATGATCGCCATGAAAATCATAACAGCGAACTGAAATAAAAGACTAACGATCGATATTGCTACACTCCAGTATGTTGGCCCCCCTTTAGTAAGCACAACACCAATCAAAACAATAACAGCTAACCAAATTAATACTCTTCGCCATTTAACCCATTGATATTTTGTCATAAACATTACTTCCTTCTAGGGAATTTTTTGAATATTCTATGAAAAAATTAGCCCATTGGTGCCTAGAAATATATGTATGCAAAAACTAAATAAATTTGTGTATTTAAATAAAATAAAAATCCTCTTTGAAATAAGCTTTTTAGTTTGTTTAAAAAGCCCCAAAAATTTGATTTTCAAACTAAAAAGCCCCCATTAGATGAGGGCTTCAATATTTATTGAAATTTACTAAAAATGTCTTTTAAATACTTAATAACGATTGCGATTCCAGCAATGAAATAAAATGTTATTAAAATCCATCCTGTAGGATCAAGTCCAAACATTGTTATTAAAAACTTCAGTGGAAAAATGAAGTATAGAATATCCTTTAAATATCCTAGTATAAAAGATGTATCGAATGAACCTTTCCAGAAAGAACGGATAAATGCTATTACAAAATCAAGAATCATTAATCCAGTAACTGCCCAAATAGTATATAGCATCCAATCCGCAAGACCGAAGCCTAAATCCATAGTTATCACCACCTTACATCATACTATTCAAAGAAAATAGGCTGGTGATATGAATTCACTAAATTTTCAGATAATATTTTTTAAACCTTTTAAAGATCATTGTTCTGTTCTTTATCCTTGTGTTTATCATATTAATTTAATAAGAGATTAATTTCTAAAACGAGTCTTTAGTTCCCACTTCATATTTACTAAAAATACTCTTTTACTAAAATTTATTATATGGAAAAGACAGGCCATTACACTATTCAAATTCCCTTACCAACCGTCGTTTTCCAGCTACACAATAGCCCAACTAAACATACCCAAGTTCCCCCATCTGTACTTGAACATAAAATATTAGTAAAAAAATATAGAAAGGGAGAAATAGTAGTGGGATTATTTATTAATAAGAATGAACACCCTGATGTCTTTAAAAATAGTGAAACAATACAAACACCGAATCAAGGACTTGTTCGGCATAATTACTTAGCTGAACTAATGGAAGAACAACAAAAAAATAACATGAGCCTGGAAAAATCACTCTCTGAATTAAAGCCACGATATGAGCAATTAGAAGAATTGCAAACAAATCAGTGGAATCATGTTAAAAATCAAATAAATAGTCTCATAGGTAGTAACCGTGAGCGTGAGCAATTTGAAAGAATCATGATTCAGCGGTTAAATACATCAGACGCAAATGAAAGTCTGGAAAAACAATCATTAATTACCCAAATGATTAGTTTAAATGAAGCTTATACAGAATTGGCAAAACGCTTGGAAAAAAGTGAAACTGATAACCAAGCTCTCTCATTACAACTAGATAAGCTAATTGAAAAACAAAACGAAGTAGCTCATGGATTATTACAGCAAGAGGAATTTCAACATGGGGTTTTAGATCGTCTTGATACTCAAGAAGCAATGATGGATAGAATCTCTCACCAGCTCAACAATTTACGCTCGATTATTTTTGAACGAGCAAGCTATATCACGACAAAACTAGAAGACAGCTATAAACTAACAACAGACTATATTTTTAAACTTATAAATGGATCTGATAAGCCAAAATCCTATACTACTACAGTAAGCAATAAAAAAGAGGAAAAACAAAAACAAGCAGACTAAAAATATGGTAAATTCAAAATTTAAAGTGTTCGAAAACTTTTTTAGTTTAATTAGATCGAATATAAAAAAAGCTTCTCGAAGTCTTTATCGATAAGCTTTTTTTATGTTCACTTAAAAGTAGTCTAATGCGACTTTTTCTTTCTCTTCTAAGTTTTCAATCATTTCATACCAAGACTCTGGTTTATTAGATAACACTGTATAATAGCGCTTTAAAAACTTTACGATCAAATCTGATTGAAGCTCATTCATCTCCCCATCCATTGGAAGGAAACAAAGATCTAGACCTGTTACCGCTTCACCGTCATTGTTCCATGATGGATGAATATATTCAAATTCCAGACGCTTATAACCTAGGTGAGCTAATACTTCCCTGCGAACATATGGATTCATAGGTTTAACTCCGCCAAACTCATGGTGTTCTACTCGATATGGATCGTAAATTTCAGCAAACATACCTGATAACGTTTTATTATTTTCAGTTGCTAATGTCTGTAAATCTACTAATCTATTTTGTGCCAAATATGGGCCGATTCCCAAACCAGCTTGGCCAATTATTGTAAAGTCAGTCATGGCAACATTAAAATCTTCATAATAGCGGTATTCTGTAGCTCCTACTACTCTATCTTCATGGACAGCAACAAAAACACGAATTCCTGGATCCTCCAAAGGTCCTTTCCAAAGATCAAATTCTAATACTTCTTCTGGAGGAAATACATCTTGCATTAATTGATGCATTTGTTTAAATAATGGGTCATTGATATTTGTTATTCTTTTATATTCCATTTTCTTTCTCTCCCTTTAATTAGAATGTTTAAATGGATTTTCCCATTCCATTAGAGTCCCATAATTGCATGATTCTTCGTCCTCTAAATAATTCGCTACTACTTTAACCGGGGTACGACCACATCGAAGTAAAAAACTAATAACTGGATCCTTTAGCTCCCCTTTTATTACAGCATCTATGTATTGCTCGGGTGACAAGTTATCCGCCTCTTTATGATATCCTGGCATCCTACCTCCACCAAGCAATCTTTCCAAACCAAGATGTACAACAACATCATACATAGAAAACATTAACCATTTGCCTAAACCTAATTTTCGATAGGACGGTCTGACGCCAATATCAACGACATAAAGTGTATTTCCGTTTGGGTTGTGGTTACGAATATAACCATGATCAGTAACCTCTTCCCATGAATGGTCAGGATGGCTAGGGTCAAACTGAACTAGTAGACCTGTCATAGAACCCGCCATTTGACCATTTACTTCTATACATAACGCTCCCTTTGGAAAAAGAGTTACATGGTTCTTAAGTTGCTCCTCATTCCACCATAGTTCCGATGGGAATGGTGGTGGAAAGCTTTCTTGTTGAATACGGATTAAATCAGTAAAATCATTCTCATTATAATTTCGGATTACCACTGGGACTGGTTTGTCTTGGTCGAAAACAAAAAATTCCTTTCGATACATGTGCTAAAACTCTCTTTTCTATTTAAGAATTAGTTTACCAATCTGGATAAAGGTCTGTACGTCGATCGCGCCATGTTGTAACGGATCCTTTTTCCCGAACTTTGTATAATAAATCTAAATTAAGATCAGCTGTAACAATCATATCCTGATTCATTTCACCTTCTACCATAATTCCTTTTGGAGGAAATGGGATATCATTAGGAGTGATTACAACTGCCTGACCGAAATTTGCACGCATAAAATCAACAGTTGGAAGTGAACCAATTGTACCTGTATTTACAACATATACTTGATTTTCAATTGCTCTTGCATGGCATGTATAACGAACTCGGTGGAACCCATGGCGATCGTCTGTGCATGATGGACAGAAAATGACATCTGCACCTTTAGCTTTTGCCATTCGAACGATTTCTGGGAATTCAATGTCATAGCAAGTCAACATCGCAATTGTTCCTTTATCTGTCTCAAAAACCTCTAGACCGTCACCGGCACTCATATTCCACTCATTTACCTCTGTTGGTGTTATATGTAGCTTTGCCTGCTCACCAATTCGGCCATCTGGATAGAACAAATGTGCAACATTATATAGTCGATCGCCTTTTTTAATAACATGCGTTCCTCCAATAATGTGCATATTGTATTGTTTTGCCAACTTTAAAAATAAAGAACGATATTGCTCAGTAAAGTTTGGTAAATCTTGAATCGTTAATGTCTCACCTTTTTCATTACCAATTGACATAAGCTGTGTTGTAAAAAATTCAGGAAAAATGATAAATTCAGCTTCAAATTCCTCTGCTGTCTTAATATAATGCTCTACTTGTTTTTCAAACTCTTCAAAGGAGTTTATTGTGTGAAGATGATATTGAACCGCTGAAACTCTTAATTGCATATAATCCCCCTCTTCCCATTAACTCTTTTTCTCTTACTTTTATTATTGAATAAATAGAAGGAACGGGCAAGTAGGTACTCTTCTTTACGTCTAGCAAAATTTTACTTTGCACTATTTACTTAATATTTCTACATTTTCATTTTTATCTAGCGTGATAACTAGATCAGTCATTCCAACAAATAATCCGTTTTCTACCACTCCTGGAATTAAATTGAGCTCTCTTTCTATGATTTGTGTTTGAATATGATTAGGTATACTGCAGTCAAAAATATAGTTTCCATTATCCGTAATAAACGGAGTCGCTCCATTTAAACGAAGTTCAGGACTTAAACCGATTGCTTTAATATGTTTCATCGTCATTTCCATACCAAATGGAATAACTTCTACTGGAAGTCGGAACCTCCCTAATCTCTCTACCATCTTAGTTGGATCAGCAACTACTATAAATGTTTTAGCTGCCTTCGCAATGATTTTCTCTCTTAATAGAGCGCCTCCCCCACCTTTAATTAGCTCAAAGTTTGGATTAATTTCATCGGCACCATCAATTGCTAGATCAATCTGTTCAATTTTACTAAAGTTTACGAGTTGGATACCCACCTCTTTAGCAAGCTTTTCAGTTTGTATGGAGGTTGGAATCCCCTTAATATTCAGTCCTTCCTGAACTAATTGTCCAAGCTTTTTTATCGTATATAAAACAGTAGATCCCGTACCTAATCCAACAACCATACCATCTTTTACAAATTCTGCTGCCTTTTCTCCTACAATTTGCTTATCATTCTCATTCATTTTTTACACCTTCTATTTTATTGTTCTATTTCTTAACTAGTATGAGTAATAAATCCAAATTTCATTTTTCGATAGGATGTTCAATTTAATCGTACTGTAAAAAAATAGTTTGAATAAAGAATTTTAACTAAGAAAAACTAAATGAAAAAATACTAAGTAAGGTGAAGACTAGATGGATGTCCCTAATTTTGTACTTAAGTTTTGCATCATTATAATGATTTTACCTGTGACGATCGTGTGTTGTTATTTTGGTTACTTAGATAAAAACTACCAAATAGTTATTTTCGGTTTTGCACTGCTATTATTTTCAATACTCGGTAATTACTTTGTCTTTACAAGAGGCAATAAAAATAGTAAATCGGAGCAATAAGAACCATTTGTTAGTAACCTTAGTTATGGAAAAACCGATCAATTTGGAAATTCAATCGATCGGTTTTCCTCTACTTTTTTTTGAATTTCCCACTTTAAAACCAACTAATAGAAGGCGGTATACTTTGTGGAAATTTAAATAGATTGAATGGGTCATATTCTCGTTTCACAACTCTAAGGCGATTTAAATTTCCACCATAATATGCGGTTGGCCAATTTCTGATAAACCGATCAGGCCAATTTACGTAGTCACCAGTAGTGTATCTTGATAAGGCATTCCTTAACTCTTCGACCCATTCATTGTTTACTCGTTCTTCTTCTGGGTTACTCCAATTAGCAAGATACTCTTGGGCAATAATGGCTTCCCTGTAATAGTAGGCAGTTTCATCTGGCCTAATCCGCTTTACTGCTCCTCCAAGAGATTGGTGCCAAATACTTGATTTTCCATTTGGTGTATTTTCTAGAAAACTTTTCATAATCAATATTGCTCTTTTTGGAAAAGTTTTATTTAGAAAAGACCCTGACCTCTTTTTATAAGCTGGGACATTACCACTTGGATCATTAAAAAAATGAACAGCTTCTATATAAGGTACTTCCTTTACCATTACTTTTATGGGTGAACCAGTCTCTATTAGTGGCCGTAACAATTCGTTCAATTTTGTTACTGGGCCTACAAATTCCCCTTGAGCAATAATTTGATTGACTTCCCTAGATTTTAGTTCAATTTCTGAAGTTAGCTTGATATCCGTGTTAATTGCCCAATTTTGCCAAGCATCAAAAGCGTCCTCAAAGTCTTCCCACTCCCAAATAATCGAGAAGATCGAAACAGTTGAAATTGGGTGTACTTTAAATTTAAGCGACGTGACAATGCCAAAATTTCCGCCTCCACCTCCACAGCAAGCCCAAAAAAGATCACTATTCTTGTTCTTATTTGCTTTAATCAGTTTAGCTTTCCCATGTCCATTTGATACAACTATTTCTACTTCAAGCAGATTATCACATGTAAGACCATACAAGCGCGACAACATCCCGATACCTCCGCCAAGTGTAAGACCGACCAGGCCAACACTACTTTCAGTACCTGCTGGGATTGTCGTACCATTTTCCCATAGTATATTATATACTTTCCCTAAATCAGCCCCGGCTTGTATTTTTGCAGTCATGCTTTTGCAATCTACACTAACTGTATTCATCTCACTAACATCGATCACAAGACCACCATCTACGAGTGAAAAATTTTCATAGTTATGCCTGCCACTTCTTACTCTAAATGGCATATTATTTTCCTTCACCCAATTCAAAGCATTTAATACATCTCGTTTGTTTTGACAAAATACAATTATTTTAGGGAATTTTGGATTATTTAAAGTATTATTTGTTCTAGCCTGTTCATAAGCCGCATCATTTGGTGTAACAATCCGTCCAGTAAGTTTTGTTCTTTCCAAAAAATATACCTTCCTTCAAACATACTGTAAAGAGAATGCTATATTCTATGAAATAACTCCTGGAAAAGACACTTGCCTAAGTGTGTACATTAAATCCCGCTCATTTTCTCTTTTTTACAATCATACGCAAACCATCTTTCGGACGAAGTGTGATCAGTGGTTCTGTCTCGACTTTGTGATGATTAGGAGCTAGATCAATCGTATAATGCTGAACGATCGTTGCTAATACTAAAGTAGCTTCCATAATTGCAAAATGATTTCCGATACAAACACGTGGCCCACCACCAAAAGGAAAATACGCATATTCAGGAACACCTTCAACCTTTCCATTCTTAAACCGCTCTGGAAGAAATTCTTCTGCATGTGAGAAATACTTTTCAGAACGCTGCATGATATAAGAACTCATCATGACTGTCTCACCTTTTTGAATTTTGTAATCGCCAATGCTAACATCTTCAATAGCTTTTCTGCTAATAAGCCACGCAGGAGGATAGAGGCGTATACTTTCCCAAATAATTTGTTGAGTATAGATTAAATCTTTCATAGAATGATAATCTGCTCGTCTTTTGCCTAGAACACGATCTACTTCTTCATATAATAATTTAGCTTTGTCGGGATGCTGAGATAAAAGATATAAGCACCAAGATAATGCATTCGCTGTCGTTTCATGACCTGCCAGGAAAATCGTCATTGCTTCATCCCTTAATTGTTGATTCGTCATACCTTCATTAGACTCTTCATCCCTTGCTTGCATTAGTAGTCCTAGTAAATCTTCTTTTGTTTCTGAGCTATTTCTTTTTTCAATCATTTCATATAACACCTTATCAATTGCCTTAATAGCCTCTGTTAAAGATTTATTTTTTGGTGTATTCAGTTTGAGTGGAGCTTTTAAAACAGATCGAATTCGCTTAGTTGCAATATCCATAATAATGTCAAAGTGCTTCCCAACACGATCATGTCCTTGATTCAGATCCATACTAAACATTGTTTTTGCAATAATAGCTAATGTCAGCTCCATCATATCTCTACTAATGAGACGCTCTTCCCCATCCTTCCAAGAACTAATAAACTCTTCCGTGAGCAATGTCATATCCTTTGCATAGGATTGGATATGCTGCTTCGTAAATGATGGCTGAATCAAACGCCGCTGTCTCATATGTACTTCATCTTCACTCGTTAACAATCCCTCACCGAGCAAGGTTTTCATCTCTTGAAATGGCTTTGATTTATGGAAAGAATGCTGCTTAGTTACTAATACCTCTTTTATTAAATCCGGCTCTAATAGCAAGTTCATTTTACGATGGGCAAATCGAAATGAGACAATCGTTTCATGATTTCTATAAAGTTCACTTAAAAAAAATATTGGATCTTTCCGAAACTCATTCAAATGCCCTAAAGGTGAATAAGAAGCCAGTCCTTTTACTTCAAGCATAAAATTCACTCCATTTCAGGAAATTTTTATCATAGGATACTTTTATTATATTAAGAAGAAGAGAAGGCTAATGCTTTTTATATTTTGATATACATGTACTTAAATTTAACAGACTTGTATTTTAAGATTTATTTTTAGAACTAAAAAAGACTGCCTAATTTAGACAATATTTCAGTTATGATACGTTAAGATGAAAAAATTGGTACAAACCTTGAAAGGATTGAATCCTGTATTATACAGGACTCAATCCTCTTAATTTTGTCTTAAGTCGTCTTCCGCTTAGCTCTAAAGAAACAACAAACATTTTTCTCATTCAATAATTCCGATTTCTTGAGCCATCTGGACAGCTTCTTCCTTGTTACGCACTCCTAACTTTGTATAAGCCGTGGAAGCATAGTTTCTGACCGTTCCATTCGATAAATATAACCTTGATGCGATTGTATTGTATCGAAGTCCCTTTGCTACTAGCTTCAATATTTCTACCTCTCTAGCTGTTAGCTCATAAGCAGTTGCTTTTGATTGTGGTGTCTCATTTTGCGCATCAAACTTCTCAAATATTTTGTGAGACATTCCCTGATCTATCAGGGTCCCACCTCTATGAATAAGTCGGATCGCATTAGCTAGCTCCAACGTTTCAATAGATTTAAGTAAAAAACCATCCGCACCGTTACGAAGGGTGTCCAACGCCTGTTCCGTATCCTGAAACGTTGTAAAAATTAATACGCGGATATGTGACCATTGTTGCTTAATCTTTTTGGTTGCTTCGACTCCATCCATGTGCTGCATATCTAAATCCATTAGTACAATGTCTGGTTGAAGTCGCCCGCATAAGTTGATGGCTTGCTCGCCATCTTCAGCCAAACCGACTACATTTAAATCTTCATATCTTTCGAGAAGCGTCCTCAAACTTTCCCGAACAAACGGTTGATCGTCGACAATTAACAAACGAATCAGTCCATCATTTATTTCAGTTTGTCGCGGTATAGTACATGTAACAAGCATTCCTTCATCTGGCTTTGTATAGACAGACAATTGACCTTGCAAATTCATTGCCCGCTCTTTCATCGCTTTAATACCGAAGCCTTCCTGCCATTCTACATTTCCCTTACCATTATCTTGCACTTCCAACCTAGTAAATTGTTGTTCAAACTGCAATGAAACTATAATTTCATTTCCCTGACCATGACGTACTGCATTTGTAAGCGACTCTTGTAAGCAACGGATGAAAGCTATTCTCGCTTGCCGAGACAGTTCGTATTCCTCCCCAAATGCTCGAAAGCTTACATTCACCCGAGCATACTCTTGAAATTCAGCTCCAAGATTTTGTAGAGATTGAATTAAGGAAAGCGATTGACACGGAGAATCCATTTGATGTAGGTAACCTCTCACGTCCCCAATGCTTTTACGTCCCATTTCAAGCAGAGAATCTAGCTTCTCTATACCCTTTTCAGAAACAAGTTCGGTACGCAGCGTTTCCATACCCAAAATAATGGAGGTATAAGCGTGACCAACTGTATCATGAAGCTCACTAGACAGCCTACTTCGTTCCTCTGCAAGTGTAATACGTTCGATTTGAGACATATATTGCTCAAGTACAGCGTTTTGTTTAGAAATCGCTTCATTTTGCTTATGATTGACGATTAATAAATGAAAAGCGAATCCCATTACATAAGCAAATCCGTAGTAGGTGACCATAATCAAATAGCTATTACTTGGTGCAACCGCATAGAAAATTCCAGTTATTATAAAAATTGTTGTTGGAGCTGTCCAATAATAGGACAAATGCTTACTATTTGCTGCGATAAGAAACACCGATATAAGAAATGTGTTGTAAGCTTCTGGAAATAAAGAAGTTAAATAGATACATAGTCCGCCATATAGCAATATTTCTGTGAACAAGTAATATTTGTAATTGAACAGTAAGGCTACCCATGGAATCGAGAAGGCAACAACCTCCCAAGGAATAATAATCCAAAGTGGTAATGTTAAACCATCCTGAAAATTTAATGTAGCTAGGATGATAGACATACTAACAAGTAGACGGATTCCTAACATAATCCACTCATACCAAAACCAATACTTAACCATATTCAACAAGTCATTTACCCCCTAAGTAGCCTTTCTTCTTATTTCCTATATTATAGAATAATCTTTATCGCATTTTTATACTTTTAATTTAGACTGCAAACTTCTATCGATTTAGCTGCCGTATCATATTGCGTGTATAACCTCCAATTTTTTTTGCCAAACCATCTACTAATTTAATACTTATAGCGGTAGACGCTATACCCACAGACATTACAAGGAGTGACTTGGCAAAAGTATCGATCTGCATGAAAAAAATATTCATGTCGATGGATCGATACAGTAGTGGTGCCAATAGAAACATAAGTGGCATTACATATAAAATGACTGCACTTATGAGACTGAAAATTCCAATCACAAATTTCTGCATTAACCAAAAGACAGCAGACCAGGTGCGACGATTCGTAATTCCTAATTTCACTTGAGCCCAATCCGATGTATCCGTTGTTACACTTCTATTGTAAGAGTCTGTCGAAATATCAGTGTAAATTTTCGTTTGTATGCGCTCGAATTGGATAAAGGTTGTGGTAGTCTGAAGTACGCGTATAACTAGTGGAATCCCGACTACGGTAAATGAAAGGGTGAAACTCAATAGCAGAGCTACTAGGTAAAAACAAAAATAAAACAGTCCTGTAACAAAAGTTAGCAATAAAAAATAACCATTCTGGATGAATCTTAATTTCATAAGGTTCATCACTCCTCTCTGTTTAATACCAGTATCATACTGCTTTCTTTGTCAAACTCACTAGTGTTAAAATGTCATATGACATTTTTAAATAATGCTAAAAAGGGTGAAACAGCGCCTACTTCTGTTTAAGAAAAGATAATTTTCACCAAAAAACAATCCCGTTCTTGGCTAGAAGGGATTGTTTTGTACTCTTAATTAATATGAGATGGACTTGTTTTTCGGATATGAAAAATTATATCGAACTGCTCAAGCAACGAAGTATCATTATATAAAGAACAATTTGGGATGAGCTGTCCCCCTATACTCAGTAATGGCCTCTTTTCTCTAACCCATTTCTTTGCTTGACCATTAAGGTGACGATTATCTAACAAAAACATATTATATGGGACTTTTCCAAGGATATAATTGAAACTATTTACATTTTGTGGAATAGTATCCGTTGCAATCTTACCTCCAGTGGAAGGATTATATTCGCTGTATAAGGTGAATTTCCCCTCTGTAGTTGTACTACCAATTGAGACATAATTATTGTCTAAACGTTCTTTCAAAAACTGTCCCGCAACATTAGGGTAAAATTTCTCATCGATAATACCTTTGGCTATGTGAATATTGTGTGCCCATACCATAGTTTTACCGCCTAAGTACTCTTGTGCCCACATTGCATGATCGGCCAAATATTGATCGTGTAGCTTCACCATACTTGAATAATCATTAGGAAGTAGCATTGTGGTAAATTCCTCTATTACATTCGCCGTCTCTTTCACCCAGATTAACTCGGATGAAACTGTCTCTATTTTTGCTTGTTCATTTTCATCATTTAGCAATTGGACTACTTTCTCAGCATTTGCCTTGAATTTTTCTTTTATTTCAGGAGCAAGCTGCATATATTCCTGTAGACTTCCAGTGTAAGTAGAAAGCTCTTTATAGTTTTCTTCCACTTCTGCCAGTATATCTGGTCGATGCTGCTTTACATAATCTATTACTTTATTAAAGACACTTTGGTCCATTGTTTTTAAGTCAAGTCCGATAAATTGGATCTTCTTTTTATTGGATGGATCAGCATTATAATCTTTCATCCACTCAATCATGGCTATAATTTCATCAGTAGGATATAACAATTTTAAAAATTCCCTAGGATTTCCTTTTCCTGTTTGAATATATTCATTTAGCTTTAAGCCGTTTCCCCAATCCTCTTCCATTCCGAAATTCGTAAAACCCATCTCAGTAACCAAGTATTTCACAAGGCGAAACTTCATAGTGAAAATTTCAGAGCTTCCATGAGTATTCTCTCCTAATCCTACATATTGTGCGCTCCCAATCATGTTCTTAAGTGGCTTTAAATCGTCAAATGGTTTAGACGGTTCTATCGTTTTTAATGGCTTTGCCTGTGATTGTATTGATTTAACGATATTATTTTGGAATGGTTGAGCTGAATCTTTTACTGTTTCCGTTTGAGCTTTTACTTCTCCAACACATCCAGCGACTAATATAGCTGTACTAACCATTGCACAATACATCTTTTTCTTATTCATTTTCTCACCTCAATTGAATTTTTCAAAAGCAAGATTGATTCATGTACTTGCACGGATCAATCAATTGCCTTTATTCAATTGTTATTTATTTAATATCACATTTTCTAGTTACATATTGTCATAAGTTTGATTGACACAGGTCATATGCTTATCATTACACTTTGTGTACTCTCGGTTTTATCTGTAATTTTTACAATATTAACTCTAAGCTAACTCTATTTTAAATTCTAATTGACCATTTCAATATTCGACTAAACTGTCTCTGCCATTCAGAGCAATAAAAAAAAATCGAATTTACATTCGATTTTTTTTGTACAACTAATAGTTTTCCATTTTCATAAGTTCATCAAGAAAATGATTCATAGCCTTATGGCGTATTCTGATTGTTTGACCTCGTTTTTTTATATTGCAATCTTCTACATGATATAGACTCATGCTTTTATTTAGAGGTCCGATCTTTTTTAAAACAAATGAATGTTTTCCTTCTTACATGCTTCTCGCATTTCATCAGGCCATACAGATGATTGAACTTCACCAATATGCGCTTTACGTAAGAAGAACATGCACATTCTTGATTGCCCAATACCACCACCAATTGTTAGTGGAAGCACTTCTTCTAAAATACCTTTATGGAAATCATACTCGCGTTTGAAATCTTCACCAGTCTTCGTTAACTGCTCATCAAGTGATTTGCTATCAACTCGGATACCCATTGATGATAATTCAAATGAGGATTGCAATACTGGATGCCAGAATAAGATATCTCCGTTTAATTTCCAATCGTCATAGTCAGCTGCACGTCCATCATGTTTTTCACCAGAACGAAGTAAATCGCCAATTCCAATAATAAAAACTGCACCGTGCTCTTTTGCAATCGCATGCTCACGATCTTTCGGTGTTAATTCTGGGTATTTATCTTCTAATTCTTGGGCTGTGATAAATACAATATTTTCTGGTAAATACTTCCCAAGGTACGGATATTTTTCAAATAAATAATTTTCCAAATCTTTGAAGATTCCATAAATTGTTTGTACGGTTTCTTGTAAATAATCTATTTTACGCCATTCTTTTTGAATAATTTTTTCCCAATCCCATTGGTCAACATATATTGAATGAGTTGCATCAAGTTCCTCATCACGGCGAATCGCGTTCATGTTTGTATATAAACCTTCACCAGCTTCATAACCATATTCATGCAGTGCAAATCGTTTCCATTTCGCTAGTGAGTGAACAATTTCTAACTCTTCTCCTGAATGTAGCATATCAAATTCAATTGGACGTTCTACACCGTTTAAGTGATCGTTTAAACCCGATTTTTTCGTTACGAATAATGGTGCAGATACGCGGAACAATCCAAGACGTTTTGCTAATTGATCCTCAAAAAATGTTTTAACTTCCTTAATTGCGATTTGTGTCCCTCTTACTGTCATTAATGATTGATACATGCCTATTTCCTCCTAAAATGTTTGGATGTAGTAAAAGAAGCCAACAAAAAAAGCCCTTCTTTCCCAAAAAACTGGGACGAAAGACTTTGGTTCCGCGGTACCACCCAAATTAGCAACAGAGGTTGCTCACTTATTCAGTACGGAGATTAGAGAGATCTCGATACTGTTCTTCTTTAACGGCGAAGTTCACGGCTAAGTCTACTTTCCTTAAAAAGGATTTCGGTTAGCGACTCCAGGAGGTTCTTCATAACAGGCTTCGTATCAGGCTCACACCACCCCTGACTCGCTTTGTCTACGTCCTACTACTACTCGTCCTTTCACAGTCGTTTTGTTGTCACATCTCTGAAACATTTTATTAATGATTATTTTATAGATAAAATTGAGAAAGTCAATACTTTTTTCAATTTTTATTTTATTCTAAACAAATAAACAAGATAATGAAATGTACTTAAACTGTTCTTTTTTGTGTTTTTTCAGTCAGTAATGGTAGGTTTCATTCATTGTTGCGAACTCTTGTTTTATTGGTGGCTAAATATTAACTACCGCACTGCATAAGGTCAATTTGAATGGTTATAATTTTATTCTAATTCCCCAATAAACCAAAGCTCTCCTTCATAAGTAACTGCAATTTCATCGGTATCTTCTACATAATCAGAGATAATTTCTTTATATCCAATAATTTTCATACTATTAGGGACATTGAGATCCCATTCAGACTCTAAATTTCTGTCAATTGATATTGGAATCCACTTTTGAAATTCGTCCCTATCAAAAAATCTATTAAAATGATTATTACCTGAGAAGATAATTATTTGAGAACCAAATAATCCTGGTAGATCAATTGCAACTACAACTCTATATTTTTCAGAACTTTGAGGTTTATTTTCAATTAACATTTTTGCTTGATCAATTAAAGTTTGAATACATACACGCTTAATACTTATTGGAGTCTTTTTTGATGAAATAAAGGTTTGTGATACAGGTAAATGCAAGTGCCAATACCCATTATGGAAATCACTTGGAAATGTAATTGTTTTATCCTTAATTCGGTGTATTAACTTATTTGTTTTTCTTTTAAGACCTCTAATCTTTTTTTCTCTCATAATTGCCTGCCATTCATAGTTTCTTAGGTTCTATATTTAATTTTGTTTTATCGAATTTTATTCAACTAAAATGCGTTAGTTACATAAGAGAGAACATTTTATTGATTCTTTTTTCCTTCCCAAAATTTAATAAGCTCTTCGTGCATTTCTTTTGGTCTTTCAATCAAATACCAATCTTGCTACCACTATATCTCCAAAAAATATTTTTTAAAGGAAGTTTATGTCGCAGTCTAACTTGCTCTTCATTATAAATAAATACTCTTATATATGTTGATTTTATATCCACACCAAAAGAAGAGGACTTAAAAAATTCTATTTTTTCAATTTGATTGTGATTAACAGTAAAATAAATCCAAATATTAGGTGAAAATACACCAATTGAATATTCGCCTTATATACTTTCATTTTCCCTTTTGTTTCCTCCAATTAAAAACAATCATTTTATGAAAAATAGAATTATTTGCCTAACAAAGCGAGATAGACATCATTAAAAACCCCAGTATAAACTTCAAACATTCTCACTCCATTTAATTTATACTAATGATAATATAAACCTATAAATTTTAATTAATACACTCAGTTTTATTGTATCTCAATTAAATCTCTAATTTTTATTTCACATTAGAATTAGTTTCCTTATTCCACTAAACTCATTTTGTTCAAAAAGAAAAGACCGACAATTCGTCGATCATGTTATTCAACTACGCATGCGTTAGCCATCCATGAATCCTCAGATTCACAACAGTGAATGGAAGTTTATATCGTACTCCCATGGTAGTTGCATAGGATTATTCATCAAAACTACCAATATTTATTAAAACTCCATTATTATCAAGCCTTTCGTGGTTGTAAGGAATTTGGTTTAATTTCTTGTATTTTTCATTCCAAATTATATCTATGAAGCCATATGATTCTAGAAGAAATCGATCAGGGGAAATATTCTCATAGCAATAACATTCATTAGGATATACTTGATCGAATCCAAATAATGAGGTAACATCTTCTTCGATTGCCATTCCACCGATTTTAAACTCATAAACGAAATATAACTCCTTAAGAAAATTTGTAAAATCATTAATTTCATCTTCTTTTATACCAATTTGATCCCACTCTGGGACATCAAAAATGCTTCCAAAAAACCAAAAATCAACCATTAATGCATTTGAAGAAATCATTTCGACTTGTAATGTTGCCTTTCTTTTTCCATATAACTCGGCATATAATCTTAACCTTAAAGTGTGTATATAAGTTTATTTTGGATCATCTTCATCATATGGGTAACCTCTTACAAAAAAATCAATAATTTCATCAACGTTTTTGTCAACGATTTCGATTTTGTTAGTGATCTCAGATAACTTATTTATCATACCGTAAGGTTTTTTCATGGTAGCTGCATAAGAAAAACGATCCTTGTTATTGAAGAATCTCATGCTTTAGTTGAATAAGCATATTAACAATAATCACCATTTTCATCTATTCCAATTGGATAGTAAGGCATTCCACTCATTAATTCAAATAATTCATATGGATCTCCATCATTTGAAAGCCAATCAATTGTAAAGACCTTTGGGTTAACATATTCGTCAGAACCATTTCTATTGTTATTTACATTTAAATTATTGCACTCTAACCAATATTTCCTAAACACAGCAATTACTCTACCCGAACAGCATATAGGATCAAATTTTCCCATTATAAAATTCTCTATTTCTACTTCTGATTTCCCTTCCATTAACATTTTTTCTCTAATCGAATCCAATTTATCTTCTTCAAATGAAACAGCGCTATCTAATTCTTTTATATATTCATCAAATAAGTTTTTATATGTATTATCCATTCTTATCTCCTGTTTATTTACTAACGTTATGAAAATTTTAATTTATTACTTCAAATACAACAATCCCCTTATGCAATTAAACTGCCATTTTTTCGAATAAAAAAAGTCGCATTTGCGACTCGTGATCTTGTTAAACTAAATCATGCTTTAGTTGTATAGATTGATTTTAATTTTCTGGTTCTTCCCACTCTTCATCAAGGACAAGTTTACCATTTTCATCACGAATGTAACCCGTACCAGGTGCTGAATTAAGTAGTGGGATAATATCATTTACGTAATTACATATTGTGTTTAATTGATATACTGAATGATTTGCAGGGTTATTCATGTATTCATCACTCTTATCACCCGCCATAAATCTCCAACCACTATCTGGATTTCCGTTTTGGTATGGTTCCTCTCTATACATAAACCCTACTTTACAGCCATCAACTGTTATTCTATCAGAAGCAATACATCCTTCATTTGAGTCAATTAAACGTTTAATCATGTCACCTGATATTAAATATTTCTTTTCTCTCTTTTTAAACCAAACCATTTTTTCCTCCAGAGCAATTTTCTTTTCTATTTCGATAAAAATGTAACTAGCATAATAACAAATGCTGGTAATTCCAAATATAGCAAAAATTCCAGGTGTCAAAGCAAAATAAAAACTAAAAGGAATCGACCAAATAAAAGCAAATAACATTAACCTTTTCTTAGAAGTTAATGAAGAATAAATCATTAAACAAGCTGGAAGAAATAACATTACGAATGTAAATGTGATTGAATCGACATCGAATTCATTTACATTTGCAGGATTAAAAAAAGAGAAAACAACCCATAAAATTATACTCGATACACCTGATAATACCCCTAAGGTAACTGAAGTTTTTTTTATTTTGAAGTCCCCTTATTCCATAGATTTGTCTTATGATCATAACTCATTTTTTTGATTTTCCACATTGCTCTATTACATTTCCAATACAACAACCGCTTGCGATTGTTGTATTGGTTTTTGTGCTTTTTAAAGAACCAATTAACAAAGTGAGCAACTTCTATATTTATATTCTAGAAATAGTAATTTTTTCCTTTTCTTGTTTCTTAATGATCTACCCTACAATTTATTCAAAAAAAAACCGCCGAAGCAGTCGATCATTGTTCAACTAATGCATGCGTTAGTTGCATAAGGAATTTAAATTTAACGGTACAGTACGTCAATTTTCTCTTAAAACATTTAAACTGATTTATTAGTGTATTTGCTTTTTATAAATAGACTGATAAGCATGCACGTATGCAACATCAAAACCATAGGAACGAATATCCCAGCTTTCCATGAAGTGATATTCATTCCAAGTATTAAAGAAATAGCCATACAAATAATTATCATCAATACTCGTTTTTTGGTAAAAAAATAAAATGATAAAATTAAAATAATTCCTAAAATGCTTATTAAAATTGCTTCAATCCAAGATATATTAATCATAATTACCTCTCGTTCGTTTAAATATCTATATACATTGATTATCTCAAATATACAAAATATTGGTTAATGGTAATTATTGTCTTATTGAGCTATCCTGCCATTTACTTCAATAAAAAAAGCCGCTTTAGCGACCTGATTTTGTACAACTAATGCATGCGTTAGTTCAATAAGCGAGTTAAAATTCTATTAGAACCATTTATGATCTTTTATTGTATTTATTACTATTTCATTATCTACATTCTGATTGTACTCTCTTCATTTGCCCTAATTGCCTTTGCCCTCATGCCTAATTTCTTTTGAAAGTAATATCCAATCGGAATGCTGTTGATGATTTTCTTGGCATGTCAAAAAAGACCACTCATAAATCAATGAGCGATCTTTTTAGGAATATGTATTAAAGATTAAGCAACATCTATTACTTTTTTTGTTTTCTGTGCAAACAGTTTTTCTTTAATGGTTGGCATAATCATACCATCTACACCGTATCGCCCTGCATTCATTGCAGATACTAAGATGAACATGGATATTAAAACCATTTGCGGATTTGTACTTGTCGTGCCGCTAAACATATAAGAAAAATTCATCATCAGACCGAAAAAGACCGCTGTTTTTGTGAAACAACCAATCAACAAACCAATCCCGACCAGTAACTCTCCAAAAGCAACTAAAACATTGAATACTTCTATATTAGGAATAATCAAGTTTTTCAACAATGCAACCCACCATCCTTGGACAGCAGGATGCTCTCCAGTGGCATTTGCTAGTGCACCCTGTAAAAAACCGGATGCATCAAACTTTCCATTTGCTACTTTCCCCCAACCAGCCATAACCCATGTGTATCCAAGATATACGCGTAACACGGCCAAAAGTATTGAGACATTTTTGTTTTGCCTTAAAATATTGATAAACATAACTCTCCTCCTAGGAATTAACATAATGATTTCTATTTCTAAGGGATATAATAAATTAATTGATAATGATATTCAATATCATTAATGTTAATTTTCTGTTACATAAAACTTTTAAATTGTAAAAATATTATCCACTACACTACATTTAATAAGAAGTGGATTAAAAAACCACTATTGCAAAAGAACTTTAGCACGGTCTAGCAAATGAATAAAAATAGTTATATATAAGTGTTTTTATTTAATGTCACACATTTTACAGATGAAAAAGAAGGATAGAAAAGCAGAAGTAGTATCTGCTTTTTCTATCCTTCTTCTACTACAAATGACCTCATTTACTACCTCAACATTTTTGTATGTTTTTCAACTATCCTGAAAATATAAATTGATAATTACACCTTTTTGGCAATATGAAACTAGACCCAGTTCATTTCATTTTTCTCCAATAATAGACTACCTATCCTTATTATCGGATGGGCTTTTTTGTATGTCTACTATAAGGGGATAATATCACCAGGTAGTCCATCGTTGTTCAACTACCATGGGAGTTGAATACCAAAATCAGAAGTTTTTCCCTTTCATTTGGAAATTATCACAAAATAAGAA
>NZ_NUYF01000056.1:0-27618 GCF_002566505.1 Bacillus sp. AFS077874 | reverse complement strand
ATTTGCAGAACACGTAAATTTATTTCTTGATTCTAATTCTTATTAAAAAGGAGTATTCATATGAGCAGATTATTTGAAAAAGTTCGTATCGGAAACATTGACTTAAAAAATCGTTATTACATTGACCCTGAAAATAATAGTTTAAAAATGCTAAAAAATTTACTTCAACATATGGATGATTACATTGCTGAGTATTGGGAACCATCAAATAAGTAATGAAAGGACAAAAAAATGAAACAGACTCCTTTAAATATACCAATGAATAAATCGAATAAATTCACTGTGAAAAACCGTTTTTATAAGGCAGCGATGAGTGAAACAATGGCAACGAAAAACAATAATCCAACAGAAGAATTAGTAAAACTTTACGGTCGTTGGGCAGAAGGTGGCGTCGGTTTACTCATGACCGGAAATGTCATGATTGACCGTAAGGCACTTGGCGAACCAGGAAATGTCGTTATTGAAGATGAACGAGATTTAGATATCTTAAAAAAATGGGCAAAAGCTGGGACGCAAAATGGGACACAGCTTTGGATGCAAATAAATCATCCTGGTAAACAATCTCCGAAAACATTATCTAAAAACCCAGTTGCCCCAAGTGCCATTCCACTTACTGGCGATATTAAAGATTTCTTCAATAAACCAAGAGAATTAACATCTGCTGAGATTTGGCAGTTAATCGAACGATTTGGAAATGCAGCTCGCATTGCAAAAAAGGCTGGTTTTACTGGTGTCCAAATCCACGCAGCCCATGGCTATTTAATCAATCAATTTTTATCGCCTCACCATAATCAGCGCCAAGATGAATGGGGTGGAGATTTAAATGGACGTATGAAATTTTTGATTGAAACGTATCATGAAATCCGTAAGCAAGTCGGTGAGGATTTCCCAATAGGGTTAAAACTAAACTCTGCTGACTTTCAGCGTGGTGGTTTCACCGAGGAAGAATCGATGAAGGTGCTGAAAAAGATGGACGATTTGGGTATTGATTTACTTGAAATTTCCGGTGGGAACTATGAAAACCCTAAAATGATGCACGGTGTACGCGAAAGTACGAAAAAACGTGAGGCATATTTTTTAGAATATGCTCAAAAAGCTCGAACACTCGTACAAGCTCCATTAGTCGTAACAGGTGGTTTCCGTTCCGAAGAAGGTATGAATGAAGCAATCGAGAGTGGAGCAGTGGATATGGTTGGTGTAGGGAAACTATTTGCCTTAAACCCTGATTTCCCAAATCAGATTATCCATGGCAATTATCGCACAGTTACGATTAAGCCAATTCGAACAGGTGTAAAAGTGCTTGATAAAAAAATATCTTCTTTGTTAGAGCTTGCTTGGTATGAACATCAATTAAAATTGATGGGGAAGGGAAAAGAGCCGAACCCTCACCATAGTGTATGGAAAACCGTACTTCAAATGGTAAAAGAAAATGGTACAGCAGCGTTCCATAAGAGACGTGCATAAATAAAGATATTAGAAAAGTCTTTCATAATCGGGCGCTTTTCTTTAGTAAGAAGGCGTCTTTTTGATATGCCCCTACACATTAAGGAATTAGATTTTGTTAAGATAAAAAATTGTGAATATTTTCACTTAAATTAACGGGTGCTTTTCTTCAATAACGATCTTCAACAATCAGTGGAAAACTATATCACGGTTTGGAGATGGACTAAAATCTTTAAGTCGACAAAGTAAAATAAATAAATTAATTTTTTTAGCTCTTAATGCTCCTAAAATACAAAATTCATTTAAACCAACACTAGAAGGAACTTATCGATGTGAAAAGTTTCCTTTTGGTTAGTTCGTATTTGATAAAGAGAATAATTATTCTTTTATTTTTGATAATTTTATACTTTCGGAACCAGGAAAGTTTTCACGAGAATTAGACAAAGGTTCCTACGCAAAAAAAACCGATACACTGTATGTAATCAATAGTCCTAAATTTAACAATGTAGAAATTAAATATAATTTAAAAAATCAATCTATTAAAATCAAGACTGACGAAGGTTCATACACGTGTAAACAAGTTAGCACAAATCCGATGATTAACATCTCTAATTATGAATGATTAGATTCTGACATTCATTTAGGACAATTACACTATTAAATTTACAAGAATAAATCTACCTTGTGTAACTAACACATGCGATTCTTCAATAACGAAGGATCGTTTTTCTAATGTAGCTACCATGAATATTTGTTTCTGCATAAATAGGTAAATGACATTACTAAAGAAAACTCTTCTCGATCGTTAAAAAAAAGAGTAGAGCTAACTAAAAAAGCCTAGTGATTACAGTTGACAGGATAAAAGTCAGTATTAGTATAGACACTTCCCATACATTTTCATTCGCTGTGGTGCAGCGCTTGGGCTGCATGGGTGGCTAAATGGCAGAATAGTTCAATTAGTAGTATAACTGTTAAGAGGGAGTTTACAGTAAAAGGGGTGAAGAAATGTTTCCTATATTAGAAACTGAACGAATAGTCTTGAGAGAACTAGTAGTAGACGATGCATTAGTTATATTAAATTGTTTTTCAAATGATGAAGTATTACGTTATTACGGGCAGAGGCCATTAAAAAGCATTGAACAAGTAAAACAAATAATAATAAGTTTCTCAAAAAGTTTCGAAGAAAAAAGTGGAATAAAATGGGGAATTGAGTTAAAAGAAACAGGAACTATTATCGGTACTATTGGTTTTCAAGATTGGTCACATGAACATAAAAGAGCAAACATAAGCTACGCACTTTTTCCAGATAATTGGGGGAGAGGATATGCAAGTGAAGCCATTGAAAAGGTTATTTCATGGGGATTTCAAGAGCTAGGTTTAGAACGTATTGGCGCGATTGTATTTATTGAAAATGAAGCTTCAAATAACTTACTAATTAAGACGGGGTTTCAAAAAGAGGGGATTTTAAAGCACTACATGTATCAAAATGGAGTAGCTCATGATACAAATGTTTTTTCTTTACTTAAAAAAAAGTAAATATAGCAATCGAATAATAAACTTCTTGTTCAACTAACGCAATGCATTAGTTGAAGAAAACGAGTTGCTTGCAGCTCGTTTTTTTATTGAAGTAAATGGCAGTTTAGTTGAACAAGGACTTAAAGATAAGACGTTGAATTATACTATTAATAAAGTTTCGTTATTCGAATCGCTTATAAGGGGTGAACTATGAATCTAAGATCGATATCAATAATTGTTGCTTTATCATTTCTTATACTTACAGCAATTGACTTTTCGATGGATTATGCACACTATAAAGATGCAATAAGTTCAACTAATATGACAGTAAATGAGACCCATATCTTTAAAACGCATATGAATAGCAGTGTAAATAGCCATATTAGGATTGGCGTTTCTATAATTGGTTATGAAAGTCTGTTATTAATGGCTATTGCAATAAAAAGGAAACAAAGTATCCCGTCTTTTTCTAAAAAAAACTAGTCTTATATTTGTCGAGGTTTTCAGATACTTTTAACACATATTTCTATTCAACAAACGCGTGCTTTAGTTGAAGATCACGAGTTGCTTGCAGCTCGTTTTTTTATTGAAGTAAATGGCAGTTTAGTGCAAGAAGCATTGCAGGAAATAATATACAACAAATAGAAATACTTAAAATAACAAACTAAGTGAGGAGATAATACCTAATTTGAACATTCTAACTCTGATTTTGAGTTACTTAATAGGCTCAATTTCATTTGCTTTAATAATCGGTAAAGTGTTTTATAAGAAAGATATTCGTGATTATGGTAGTGGAAATCTTGGTGCAACTAATGCTTATAGGGTTCTTGGAAAGAAAGCAGGAGCAATTGTTGCAATTGGTGATATATTAAAAGGTACACTTGCTTGTTTACTTCCACTAATACTTAGTTCTACGATTAACCCTATTGTTTGTGGTTTATTAGCTATATTAGGACACATATTTTCTGTATTTGCTAATTTTAAAGGCGGAAAAGCTGTTGCGACAACAACTGGAGTTTTTTTATTTTTGACACCTTTAGGTGTTTTGGTTGGTTTTGTTGTGTTTTTACTAACATTGTTATTTACTAAGTATGTATCACTAAGTTCAATGTTGGCGAGTATAGCATTATTTATTTACAGTCTAATATTTGAAGATAAAGTTATCATAACACTATCGCTACTAATAAGCGTATCAATAATCATTCTTCATCGACAAAATATAAAGAGAATTTTAAAAGGAACAGAGAACAAAATAGTTTAAAAATATTGAGTATATTTGTTCAGCTAACGGGTGCATTAGTTGAACAACATGATCGACTGTTTAGTCGATTTTTTTATTAAGCTAAATGGCAGATTAGTTCAAAAAGGTTAGTTATTAGAATGAATTATAATTCCCCCAAGTTTTTGTATGATGATACATTAAATTTAGACTAAATGTTACAAATTTCTATGTTTTTTGGGGTTTTCGACATATCAAAATTCAAAATTTATTTAGTTTTACAAGTATCCAACCATAAAATTCCCCCGATTTACTGGAAGTGATTGTAGCGTTATATTAAGAAGTAGTTATTAAAAATACTCCCAAATTACTTAAGCCATTAAAAAGGAGAAATAGATGATGATTTTTTTTATTCAACTAATCATTTTTGGTTTAATCGTATGTATTCTTTCTGCTATTCCAAAATCATTTACAAAAAAACCTAAAAACCAATTAAGAGTGGTTACTCTTACAGGAATTGGAGTTTCTTTACTAATTTTTGTATTCTCAACAAAACAAAATTTCGTTCAGCTTTTTCCCATTTTCTTTATATGTTCTCTATGTTTAGGAACATTTATCAGAACGTTTAAACAGCCAAGTAAAAGTTGAATAAAATCCTTATGAACTATCGATCAATAGGGAGACTAAAAATATGTTTCATTTCATAGACTCAATATTACCAATTGTAATTACTGTGTTATATATAGCTTTTATTTTTAGTATTTTTTATGAGGCAAAAAGAAAAAAAATACGCATTGATACTACTCATGTTGTCTCAATAATATTCATGACATTGGGAATGATTTTTTTTATATTAAGTCGATTTGTATAGCAACATCTTATATAACTAACGCTTGCATTAGTCACATAAGAACTTAGGAGTTGATCTTTCAATCAGCTCCTATTTTTATTTGGCAGTTTATTCAATGAATAGTCTATATATAAAATTCTTCATATAGTGTTGTTGGTTGGAATTTGTATTTTGCTATATCGTATTGGAACTGAGTTCGATAAAATCGGTGATACAATATGGCGAAGTAATTTTGAATAAAATATTTTTTTCTTATTCAACTAACGTATGCAATAGTTGAACAACAAATGGAGGATGATCAGTAATCGATCATCCTCTATTTTACTCTATGCTTGGATAGTTTATTAAGGATGAGGAAAAAATGAGATAATTTACCTGAGAAATTTGAGGGGATATATCGTTAAAATTTAGTAAAACAACTAAATAATGCCGAACGATGCAATTTTATATTAGTTTTTTATGGAGGCAATGAATGGGGAAAATAAATAGTAAATCAATTTTTTCATTAACATTAGGTATATTATCAATAATTCTTCCTTTAATTGGGATCTTCCTTAGGATTATTGGGATTTCATTATCAAAGAAGAGTATATTTGAAATTGAAAATTCAAATGTAAAAGGAAAAGGGTTAGCTATAACAGGTAGGAATTGTAGTATTATTGGAATATGAATCCAGTTTATTTTGATTTTACTGGTGGCATATATTCATTAAATGTTAATAACTAGTGGTAAAAAGAAACTTAAACAATAAGGTCATTGATCAAGTATTTTTTGTAGATGGAAGTCTAAGAGATATTTATGTGTTTAACGTAGATTTAGACGAGTGGCAAAAATTATATGAATTCATGCTTTAATATTACTGTAGAATCTATGAAAATACAAAATACAAATCTAAAATAATATATAAACAGCCATCCAAGATTTGTTTTAATCTAATTAATTGGGCAAAATAACGTTGGTAAGTAAGCTTATTGGTAAAGAATAATGGGGAAGTATGTGTTTTGGGAATAGCAATAATTAATATTTAACAAGTTAAAACAATTGTAGCACGACAGATTTTTCAATTTTTGCTACTACTGTTTAAATTGTGATAATAGACAAGTTTTTTGTGAGCATTAATTAAGCTTTAAAAAAAGTAGATTATATAATACAATTTTTTTAGCACATACGTTTGTTCTGTATTTACTACTGGTAGGTTAAATGCTTGTGAGAAAAAATTCAACTAATGGGAGTGAAGGAAATGACAATTTCTGATATTGCCAAACTAGCTGGGGTTGCTAAGAGCACGGTATCACGTTATCTTAACGGAGGATCAGTTAGTGAAGGAACAAAAAGAAAGATTGAAAATGTTATTATAAACACTGGGTATATTCCAAATACTTTCGCACAAAGTCTCAAAGCAAAGAGAACAAATATTATAGGCACAGTTATTCCACGTCTAGATTCATATGCGGCTGCTAAAACATTAATTGGAATTGATGAGGAATTAAGGGCTTTAAATTGTCAAATGCTTATATCAAATACTAGTCAGGATTTAGACCGAGAGCTTGAAAGCATTTATGGCTTTGCAAGACAAAAAGTAGCTGGAATAATCTTGATGGCTACACAGATAACAGATGCGCATTTAGAGGCGTTTAAAAAAATACAAATACCTGTCATCTTAGTTGGTCAACTCCATCACGAAATATATAGTTTAATTCATCAAGATTACGAATCTGGTTACGAGATGGGTAAATATGTTTTGTCAAAGGGACATCGTAACATTGCATTCCTAGGTGTTACAGAAAAAGATATTGCTGTAGGTGTTAGACGTAAAGAAGGATTTAAAAAAGCTTTAGAGGAGGTAGTAGATTGCAATGTAAGATTCCATGAAACAAGTTTTAGCATGATGGAAGCTTTAAAACAGGCCACATTGATAATTGAAAAATATAAACCTTCAATTATAGTGTGCGCAACAGATAATATAGCGCTTGGAGTTTTAAAAGCTGCATCTTTAAAAGGGTTAAGGATTCCCGAAGACCTATCAATTACAGGATTTGGTGGATACGATGTTACAGAGGTGATTCATCCAGGATTAACCACTATTAAGTATTTTTATCAAGATGCAGGTCAAGTGGCCGCTAGGAATATAGTTAAATTAGTTAATGGGGAAGATGTCAATAAAGTTACACATTCGAAATTTAAATTAATCGAAAGAGAAAGCGTTGACAATCGAATTGTTAATATTTTATAATCAAGTTGAAACCGGTTCCAAAAAATATGATTTATTTTGAAACCGGTTCCTTTTGAGTGTCAAACCAGGTGTTTTGTTTTTTTAATGTATTTCGGAACCGGTTCCAATAAAAAAAGGAGGTATTTATTATGGATTTTAAAAAGATTGCAGAAGAGACATTCGAAGCAATAGGTGGAAAAGAGAACATAACTGCCGCGGCTCATTGTTCAACACGTCTAAGACTAGTATTAAAAGATGAAGAAATTATTGATCAAAAAAAATTAGATGAACTAGAAGAAGTGAAAGGGACGTTTTCTACGGGTGGACAGTATCAAATAATATTTGGTGCGGGTATAGTAAATGAAGTGTATAAAGAGCTTGCAAAGTTAGCTGGCATTTCAGAAATGTCAACTAAAGATGTAAAAGATGCTGGTACAAAGAAAATGAATATACTTCAACGTTTTGTGAAAATGCTTTCAGATATTTTTGTTCCAATTATCCCAGCCATTGTCGCTGGAGGCTTACTAATGGGGATTAACAATGTGTTGACGGCACAGAATTTAATTATTGAGGGTAAGTCATTGGTGGAAGCTAATCCTGCACTTGCAGATTTAGCTTCACTTATTAATACGTTCGCTAATGCAGCATTCGTATTCCTTCCAATATTAATTGGTTTTTCAGCAACGCAACGTTTTGGAGGAAATCCCTATCTAGGTGCGGCACTTGGGATGTTAATGGTTCATCCGGACTTACTAAATGGATACGGTTATGGTGCGGCATTAATAAATAATGATATTCCGGTATGGAAGATTTTTGGTTTCGAGATTGAAAAGGTAGGGTATCAAGGTAGTATATTACCAGTTCTCGTTTCATCTTTTATTCTTGCTAAAATAGAAATAAACTTGCGAAGAGTAATTCCTTCAGCAATAGACAATCTATTAACTCCATTACTTACTATTTTTATTACAGGTATTATAACTTTCACGGTAGTTGGACCATTTACACGCACAGCAGGTAACTTATTAACGGATGGTTTAATATGGTTATACGATACAACTGGATTTATTGGTGGAGCCATAGTTGGCCTTATCTATGCACCAATCGTTATAACTGGAATGCATCACAGTTTTATTGCAGTAGAAACACAATTATTAGCTGATATTGGTAAAACAGGAGGATCATTCATATTTCCAATTGCAGCAATGTCTAATGTAGCACAGGGTGCAGCAACAATTGCCATTTTTCTTATCACAAGAGATAAGAAAGTTAAAAGTACTGCCTCGGCTAGTGGTATCTCAGCACTTTTAGGAATTACTGAGCCTGCAATGTTTGGAATTAATTTAAAATTAAGGTATCCATTTATAGGTGCAATAATTGGATCGTCTGCTGGTTCTTTATTTGTAACGTTATATAAAGTAAAAGCAGTTGCGCTCGGAGCAGCTGGTATCCCTGGTATTATTTCGATAAAACCTACAAGCATTATTCCGTATATTGTTGGAATGGTGATATCTTTTTCGATAGCATTTGTTGTAACACTGGTACTAGCAAAAAGAGATGAAAGAATAACTGCTACTAAAATGTCATCCGAAAAAGCAATTTATTCATAAGTGCTTCAAAAGAAGAGGGGGAATTTAAATTTTCCCCTCTATTATTTTAAAGGAGTGAAAAAAATGGAGTGGACAAAAGAACTACTTTACCGCCAGTTAGAAGAAGTTAGTAATGAAGAATTGGCTGTACTAAAATCTAAAGTAGATAATTGTCCATGGAGGCAATCTTTTCATATTCAACCAAACACAGGGCTTTTAAATGATCCGAATGGATTCTCGTATTTTAATGGGGAATATCATCTGTTTTATCAGTGGTTTCCACTTGGTCCTGTGCATGGGTTAAAATATTGGTATCATGTTAAATCAAAGGACCTTGTACATTGGGAAAACGATGGAATTGGAGTAAAGCCGAATAAATACTACGATAGTCATGGAGCATACTCAGGGTCAGCCATAGAACATAAGAATAATCTGTATTTATTATATACAGGAAATACACGTGATGAACATTGGGTAAGACATCCTTTTCAATGCATTGCTATAATGGGTAAAAGGGGGGGGATTACAAAACTAGATACCCCTGTAATCTCTGACGTACCACATGGATACACAGATCATTTTCGTGATCCAAAAGTATGGAAGGTAGGAGAATTGTTTTATGCAATAATTGGAGCACAAAGAAGTAATAAAACTGGCTGTGTAGTTTTATATAGTTCACCAGATTTGTTTAAATGGACATTTGAAGGGGAAATTAGGACAAAAATGGATTCATTTGGATACATGTGGGAGTGCCCTGATTACTTCGAATTACAAAATCAAGGAGTACTCATTTTTTCACCTCAAGGTATAGAACCAGAAGGAGACAAGTATCAGAATATTTATCAGTCTGGATATGTGTTAGGTAAAAAATTAGATCTACTGCAAAAAGTTATGGAACATGGAGAATTTATAGAGCTTGATCGTGGCTTTGATTTTTATGCACCTCAAACTACAATTGATTCATCAGGGCGTCGTCTTTTAGTAGGATGGATGGGTTTACCTGAAATTAAGTATCCTACAGATCAAAATGGATGGGCGCATTGTTTAACTATTCCTCGAGAATTGTCAGTACAAAACGGGAAATTAATTCAACAGCCAGTGAAGGAGCTTGAGTCACTTCGTAAACAGGAAGCTAGAACAAAAAATATTATTAATAGTGAATTAAAGATGATAAATAATTTCACAGGAACATCATATGAGATGATTTGTGAGTTTAAAAATATAGATGCATCTGAATTTGGGATTGAATTTAGGACAAGTAAAAAAGAAAAAACGGTATTGACCTATGATGTTATAGAGAAAAAGGTTATACTCGATCGTACTTTTTCTGGAAAAACCATTGATTCTCCTTTTGGAACGATTAGGAAATGTAGTCAGGAATTAAAACAAGATAAAATTAAGATTCATATGTTTGTCGATGTTTCTTCAGTTGAGATTTTCATAAATGATGGTGAAGAAGTAATCACGAGCAGGATTTTCCCAAAAGAAGAAAGCACTGGAATTCGTTTCTTTGCATCACGTGGAAGTGTTAAACTTCAAGCAGTGAAATGGGATTATTAACTTTTTAAAATTTTAACATGTTAAATTTGATGCTGATAAGTAGAGACTTTAAAAGTGATGAGGTGGAAAAGTGGGACAACTATATTCAATCGGTGAAGTATTAATTGATTTTATTCCTTTACAGAAAGGTAGACCTTTAAAGGATGTTACTTCTTTTGAGCGTGCACCTGGTGGCGCACCTGCAAATGTCGCTGCAGCAGTAGCTAAGTACGGTGGCAGCGCGTCCATGATTACAAAAATAGGAGAAGATGCTTTTGGTGACTTTATATGTGATCAATTATCGGCCGTTGGCGTCAAGACAGATAAAGTTTTAAGAACTACTGATGCTAATACTGGCTTAGCTTTTGTTTCCCTTCGGGAAAACGGTGATCGTGACTTTTCATTTTACAGAAATCCTTCTGCCGATCTATTACTAACTGAGGAAGAAGTTAAAGATGAATGGTTTACAAAAAACGATATTCTTCATTTCTGTTCCGTTGATTTAGTTGAAAGTCCGATGAAGCGAGCTCATATGAAAGCAATAAAATCAATTATTACAAAAGGTGGAATTGTTAGCTTCGATCCAAATGTACGTCTTCCTCTTTGGAAAAACCCCGAGGCATGTAAAAATACTATTTTAGATTTTATTCCTCTGAGTCATATTGTAAAGATTTCTGATGAAGAACTCGAATTCATAACTGATATTACAGATGTAGAAGAAGCAATTTCTACTTTATTTAGGGGTGAGGTAAAGGCTATTATTTATACAAAAGGTTCAAAGGGTGCGGAGCTTTACTTAAATGATAAAAACTTTGAATCAAAAGGATTCAAAGTTGAAGTACAAGATACAACTGGTGCAGGTGATGCTTTTATTGGGGGGATTTTATTCAAATTGCTTGAGAAGAAAGCAACTCAGGTTAATTTAGTGGAATTATTTGAGAAAAACTATCAAGAATTCCTTGCATTTGCAAATGCCAGTGGAGCCCTTACAACAACAAGTAAAGGTGCAATTTCTTCCCTTCCAGATCGTGAAACAATTATTCAGTTAATAAATGGATAAAAAATTGTTTAATTAATGCAATTGCTGGTCTATTATTATGCTTATTAACTTTAATATTCACGGAACAATTTAGTTGTATATATGAAATTATTTTCTTCTAATATTATAATTGTAATGTTTCAAATCATATAAATTAAAAAGTCGATTTTCAAATTTATGAAAATCGACTTTTATTTTCCTATAACTACCTTACTTTAAGCACTTCGTTAAAAAAGTTTTAATTAAGTCTACACTTGTTTCTAACTTTTCTTCTAAAGGAAAGTGACCAGTATCTAATAAATGCAATTCAATATCCTTTAGATCTTTTTGAAAGGCATGTGCTCCATCCAGGCCAAAAAACATATCATTTTTTCCCCATGCAATTAGTGTAGGGGCGGGTAAGTTTTTAAGTTGTTTTGGTAAACATATCTAAGTGATAGGTGAATCTCATTGGTCTAAATTATTGTTAAATTTGAATCTTTTTTGGAAATAGCTGAAGCGGATTCTAAATTAGACTTTAAACTATTCAACAGTTGTTCCCAAGCATGGTTATGTCACTGTTTTACCTCTTCTTATCTTTCAGTATTTTGCTATCCAAAATATGACGCTTACTATGGTTAAATGATTTTCCAAGTTCATGATGTTTGCAAATTGGTCTGGACAAGCACTTTTTGATTTTTATGAGTTAAGGAAATAATAAGCTAGGAAAGGAATTAACGGAGAAAGTAAAAGCTGAAATTGGCAAAGATTTTGCTGTTATTAGATTTATCGAGCTGTGATTATCACGCAACTAACGCATGCTTTAGTTGAACAACGATCGACTACTTCGGTCGTCTTTTTTATTGGACTAAATGGCAGATTAGTTCAATAAGGATTTACAATTAATGGACAATAAAATTAAAATATAGATAAATCTAATAAGAAATTTTATGGGGTGAGGAAAATAGGGAACAGCATTTGGCAAGAGAACAACGACTATTACAAGTTAGAACCAGTAACTGTTGAGATTATTAAAAAAGCAGAAGAAAAACTTAAAATAAAGTTACCAAGCACTTACATAAAAATCCTCAAAGAACAAAATGGAGGAAATATTAAATTTGATTCGTTTCCTTCTGAGGTTCCAACATCTTGGGCTGATGACCATATAAATGTGGATCATATTTTAGGAATCGGGGAAGAAAAAGGTATTTTAGAAAGCGAGTATCTAATTCAAGAATGGGGATTACCGAATAATATTGTTCTAATCTCTGGAGATGGACATTCGTGGATTGCTCTTGATTACAGAAATACAATTGAAGAACCACCTGTTATATTCATTGATGTAGATGAAGAACAGATTATTAATTTAGCTCCCAACTTTGAAATATTTTTAAATGGCTTAACTGTTTGGGAAGACTAATTCCCTTATTCAACTAACGCATGCTTTAGTTGAACAACATGATCGGCTCTTTAGCCGATTTTTTTTGTGGAACTAAATGGCAGTTTAGTTTAATAAGGAAATTGTAAATTTATGGTGTAAAATACATATAAACATACTCGAATTGGAGAAGAGAAATGGACAATGGGATTGAGCGAATTTATAGTAAGTCATTTTCTGAAAAGGGATTGAACAACGTTATTAAGTGGGAAGTACAGCCAATAAAAGATCAACAATTAATAAAGATTAAATTTATTAATAAAGGTTCATTCCATAGGCAAGGAATATGGCTAAAAACAGATGTGGGTATTGAAATACCAGCACTTAGTGAAGAAATCTATCCGAGTATTAATTTATGGGAAGACACTTCTCCTAAGGAGATTATTTGCAAATGTCATTCGAAAAATGGATATCTAAGTTTATATAATATCTGGGATAAAGGCGATGGAAGGCAGTCGCAGTCATACTCATCGGGGATGATTGTTGAAGAGAAAGAAGGTAATTTTATTTATAACTGTAATGACTTTGGTTTTGAAACTAATTTTGATGACTTGGTTTTTTCAATCGAAAAACTTTAGGCACTTTATGCAACTAACGCACGCGATAGTTCAATACCACGAGTACCTTTTTGGTACTCTTTTTTATTGGAGTAAATGACAGGATAGTCATATTGTAAAGGATGTAGTTTAGTATTAATAGAGGGGAAACCTATCATAAATAGAGGCGTTTTTAAAGAAACCTCTATAATTAGAGGTGATACAAATTTTGTATATCAGAAGGGAAAAGATAAGATATGTAGGTAAAAGGGAGAGGTGTTTTATGTTTAACTTGATTAACTGGAATTGTGAGATTTAAAAAGAGAAAGACTTTTATAAAATGCATTTGTAAAAAATTCAATAAAGAATAAAGAGCCTATATTCATATCAAAATATTTTAGGTTAAAATACTTTATTAAATTGATAAAAGCCGGAAAATGGTCCAGTTAGAATAAACGCTATTGTAGCAAACATCAACATATACGGATTTCGTATATTTTCCTAATTAGCGCTGGATTTTTGCCAAGTCGGTTGGTGTCGTATTCTGGTCAATTCCAACTAGTATATTCAGCAAATAAGTAGCAGGTGGTGCTAGTGGTACGATTACCCTTTGGTAAATCTTGGGGGATGCTTCTGTTCAACCAACTACCATTAAAGGAGAACGAAGCGAGTGTTCTAAATAAAAGCAAGAATCATACTTTACAATTGTCCGTTGATGTCTTGAAGTTATGGATGAGGTTAGCAAACAATCTGGTGTCTCTTACTCCTTTGAATGAATCCTTGATTAGTTAAAAATATGTTTATTACCTGCCGGTATATAAAAAAAATAGGTTTCAAAGATTACATTCAGATAGAAATGCATTTGTTAAATGAAAATTGATACATATAAAAGATTATCAACTAGCTACTTTATTAAAGAAATAAAAAAATACCCGTTCCTAAGACCATTAAGAATGGGTATTTTTTTATAATGTGTAGTCACTAACTTAGAACATGCTTTCTCATTTAATAAAGCCCTCATAATAGGTGCCTGACATTGTTTGTGGAAAGTGTAGGAGTTTTGTCCATAATTACCAAATATTAACTGAAAAATCTTTATTGATAAAAAATTATGAAGGGCTTATAATACAAGTAAATCGATTTACTAAAACGGTTTACTAAAACGATTTACTAAATCGATTCACTCCAAATGTTTTATTAAATAACTTGATAGAAAGGGTCTTCGCAATGAAAAATGTAATTGTCCCGTTAAATGCTTTTGACAGAATCGAAGTATTAGAGAAAGGGCATTCATCATTTGTTGAGCTAATTGCTCAGTCTGGTGCTTTTGGAGTGGAGATTCGTCATGAATTATTGCCAGTAGAGAACCCACAGCTTGATATAATTAGACGAAAAATTGATCAATTTGGGCTTTTCACTATCTACTCTGTTCCGATTGAATGCTGGAAAGAAGATTACCAATTAAATGAAGAGCACTTAATGCAAGTTTTCGATGAAGGAAGGGTACTTGGAGCAAAATGGATAAAGATATCCTTGGGTCATTTTAATAAGGATGTTTCAGATGTCCTAGAATTAAAAAATTTCCTCAACCATCACCAAGATGTCCAGTTGCTGATCGAAAACGACCAAACATATTATGGCGGGAACGTTCATTCTTTAACATCTTTTTTTGAAAGCGTTACCGAACTCGATATTCCTGTTAAAATGACATTTGATGCCGGAAACTGGTATTTTTGTGGTCAGGATGTTGAGGAGGCATTAAGTAAACTTGCTCCATATGTAATTTATCTTCATTTAAAACAGGTAGAAGAACATGATGGCAGTCTACAAACCTTACCGGTGCAAACGGAAGGAAATCTTAGCTGGATGAAAGTTATGAAGAGTTTTCCAGTTGATATCGTTAAGGCGCTTGAATTTCCAATTGAACCGAAAGAGAAAACAAAAGAATATATTTATTTTGTTACTGAATTAGCAACAGAAAGTGGGGCTTTATCATGCGACAATTAGATGTAATTACCTTTGGTGAAGCTATGGCGATGTTTATTGCCGACAAACCTGGTTTCTTACATGAAATTAATCAATACAGCCTAGAACTTGCAGGTGCTGAAACTAATGTTGCCATCGGACTTGCTAGGCTTGGACTTCGTTCCGGCTGGGCTAGCAAAGTAGGGAAGGATGCTTTTGGTAAATTCATTATCCAACGGCTTAAAAATGAAAGCGTTGACATTAGTAGCGTGTTAATAGATGATCTGAACCCGACGGGATTCCAATTGAAATCGAAAGTAACCGAAGGGGATCCAGAAGTTCAATATTTCCGAAAAGGGTCTGCAGCAAGTCATTTCCAAATAGAGGATTTCAATGAAGAGTATTATAAGACAGCGACTCACCTGCATATGACGGGGATACCTTTAGCCATTTCCCAACAAGCAAGAGATTATGCTAAACATGCTTTATCATTTATGAAAAAGAATGGGAGGACCGTTTCATTCGATCCAAATTTACGCCCATCTCTTTGGGCATCACAAGAAGAAATGGTGGAACAAATCAATGCTGTTGCCTTTCAAGCTGATTATGTTTTACCAGGAATTTCGGAGGGAGAAAGATTAACAGGTTTTAAAAATCCAGCCGATATTGCTTCTTTTTACTTACAAAAAGGTGTCAAGCTTGTAGTAATAAAGCTTGGTGAAGAAGGGGCATTCTATAAAACATTAAACGAAGAAGGAACAGTTCCAGGTTTTAAAGTGGAAGAAGTCATCGATACAGTGGGTGCGGGCGATGGCTTTGCTGTTGGCCTCATTAGCGGATTAATTGAAAACCCTTCCATCTATGAAGCAGTATTAAGAGGAAACGCAATCGGAGCTTTATCCGTTCAAGCGCCTGGGGACAACGATGGATATCCAACCAAAGTAAAATTACTACAATTTATAGAAAATAATTTAAAAGGAGTGAATTAAAATGAAACAAAGTATTGCAAAACAAAGATGGTTGCGCCTTATTCCAATTGCGTTCATCACTTACAGTCTTGCCTATCTCGACCGTGCTAATTATGGGTTCGGGGCAGCAATGGGGCTCGCGAAGGACCTTCATATTACACCAAGTACTTCATCATTACTTGGTTCGCTTTTCTTTTTAGGTTATTTCTTTTTCCAAGTACCTGGTGCCAGCTATGCCGAAAGAAATAGCGCTAAAAAGCTGATTTTTTGGTCATTGATTTTATGGGGTGCATTAGCCTCAGCAACAGGTTTTATTACCAATATTAAATTGTTGTTTGTGATTCGCTTTGCTCTTGGAGTAGTAGAAAGTGCAGTTATGCCATCGATGCTAGTTTTCTTAAGCCACTGGTTTACGAAATCAGAACGTTCACGTGCTAACACGTTCTTAATTTTAGGAAACCCGGCAACTGTATTATGGATGTCAATTGTCTCAGGTTATCTTCTTAATTCTTTTGGCTGGAGATGGATGTTTATTATTGAAGGTATTCCAGCGATTATTTGGGCATTCATTTGGTGGAAATTGGTTGATGATAAACCTAAGGACGCAAAATGGTTAACAGATCAAGAAAAAACAGATTTTGAAATACAACTAGAAAAAGAACAAGAAGGATTAAAAGTAGTTAAAAATTATAGAGAAGCATTTAGATCAAAACCTGTTATTTTATTAAGTGCCCAGTATTTTCTATGGAGCATTGGGGTTTACGGATTTGTAATGTGGCTTCCAACCATTATTAAAGCGGCACCTAATATGAATATTGTCAGCACTGGCTGGTTGTCGTCTGTACCTTATGGTTTAGCGGTTATTTTAATGCTGGTTTCATCTTATTTCTCTGACAAAACCTTAAATCGTGGCGCCTTTGTTTGGCCATTCCTATTAATTGGAGCGGTTGCCTTTTATGTCTCTTATGCAATTGGAGCAAATCATTTCTGGCTTTCCTTTACCTTGTTAGTGATTGCCGGTGGTGCAATGTATGCTCCATACGGTCCGTTCTTTGCGATTATACCAGAAATTTTACCACGAAATGTGGCTGGAGGAGCGATGGCTCTTATTAACAGTATGGGTGCATTAGGTTCATTTGTCGGTTCATATATTGTTGGTTATTTAAATGGACGTACAGGAGGATTTGGTGCTTCCTACATCTTTATGGCAGGTTCGCTATTTTTATCAGCCCTTTTAACAATCTGGGCGGTAAAGGCTACGAAAAAAGACAGTAAACCATCACATTTCAATGTGAGTGCATAAAAAAATATCACCAGCTTTAGATTTTTTCTAAGGCTGGTGATCTATTAAAAAGGGAGTCTTTAAAATGGGTGTAGAAGAAATAAAAAAACGAGCTGTTGTCGCAGTAGTTCGTGGTGCCACTTTGGAAACTATTATACCGATGGCTGAAGCGTTGAAAAAAGGTGGGGTCACTACCCTTGAAATCACGATGGAAACACCGAAAGCGCTAGCGATTATTGAAAAATTGTCAAGTGTCTTCGGGGATGACATATTGGTAGGTGCTGGAACGGTTTTGGATGCGGAGACTGCTCGTGCTGCTATCATGGCCGGTTCTAAATTTATTTTTTCACCGACTTTAAATAAAGATACAATCCAAATGACAAAACGTTATGGAGTAATCAGTGTTCCGGGCGCATTTACACCAACTGAAATACTTACTGCCTATGAACATGGTGCTGATGTAATTAAAGTATTTCCAGCCGGTAGTGTAGGACCTGACTATTTTAAAAATATAGCCGGACCACTGCCTTATGTTCCACTCATTCCAACAGGAGGCATTAACTTGCAAAATGCAAAAGATTATATCCGAGCAGGCGCCGTTGCAGTTGGAGTGGGTAGTTCTTTGGTTGATCCGAAACGACAATTAACTGATCAATATTTATTAAAAGTAACCCAAAATGCAAAGGGTCTAATGGAAGAGGTTCTTTTCGCAAGAAAAGGGTTGGTTCACATGTAAGGAAGGTGGCGGAAGCTGGTATGACACTTTGTTTTTGTGTCATGCAAGCAACTGTCATCTTTTCTTTATTTTTTGTGGATACTATATAATTGTGAGTTGGGAATCATATTAGGGTAAGTCAGTACTGTTTAAGTGACACGTAAATACTCAAATTTGGAACATGACGGAAATATAATGTAGATAATAAAAAGATTATTAGTCAATTCAATAGTTGTCAGTTATCTTGTCCTTAAGACCAGTAACTTTTAAAATTTATTAGCTGGAAAATGACTAGATCTTTCGGTAAAATGAAGGCACCATAGAAAGTTGAAAGAGGAAAATGATTATGGAAAAAATAACCATTACCGATGTTGCAAAAGCAGCAGGTGTTTCGAAAAGCACGGTGTCTCAGTTTTTAAATAAAAAGTATGAATATATGGGAGAAAAAACAAAGCTTAAAATAGAAGAAACGATTAAACAACTTGGTTATCAGCCAAACTATATTGCCAGAAGTCTGAAGCAAAAACGTACTTCTATGGTGGGAATTATAGTAGCTAATAGTATCCATTACTTTTCAGCGGAGGTTATCCGTGCGATTGAGGACTTCTGCCATAAACATGATTTGCATGCCATCGTATGTAACGCTGATGATGATCCCGAAAAAGAGAAACGATATATTGAAATGTTAAGAGCAAAGCAGGTGGATGGACTCATTATTTTCCCAACCGGACATAATAACGCGTTATATGAGAATATGAATAAGACAGGCTATCCTGTTGTGTTTATGGACAGGAGAATAGAGAATCCTAATGTTTTTTCTGTACTTACAGACAATCAAGAGTCCACTTATAAAGCAGTGAAGAAATTTATTGAAAAGGGCCATCAGAACATCGCCTTTGTGGTGCAACCACTTACGATTAGTCCGCGAATCGACAGATTAGAGGGATATAAGAAAGCTTTGTTCGATGCAGGTATAAAGCCAAATTTAGATTTCATTATTGAAGCTAGTTTAACGGAAATGAAAAGTAAACTAGAGAAACTTTTTTCATCTGAGAAAAAGCCGACAGTCTTAATTGCAGCAAATGATCGTGTTTTTTTGATGGTTATGAAATTTTTAAAAGAAAAGAAGATCAAGTTGGGCAAGGAACTAGAATTAGTTGTATTCGATAATATTCCGTTCGCTCAATTACTAGAATTTCCCCTTTCTATTATAATTCAGCCCGCAGCTGAGATGGGAGAAAAGGCAGCGGAATTATTGTTTGAGCAAATAAACAAAACTGACTTAGAACCTTTAGAGCTTATTTTTCCAAGCCGAATGGTGTAGGGGGCTATGCCTGTCATGCCCCAGAAAGCAGAGTTTTTTGTCGAGTTTCTTAAATAGTTTCTAATTATTGAAAAACGCTTTCAAATGAAGTATAATCCATTAATAAACCGGTTTAGTAAATCGGTATATTAACTAAAAAGGAGATAAATCATGAACATACAATTAGCATTGGACCGAATGGGAATAGCGGAAGCTATTCAATTATCAAAAGAAGTAGAGCCACACATCGATTGGATTGAAGTTGGAACCTCTTTAATAAAAGAATTTGGTATGGCTAGTGTTACAGAGATCAAACAAGCATTTCCAACTAAAACAATTGTTGCAGATATAAAAACGATTGACAATGCCCGCTATGAATTTGAACTTTGTTTTCAAGCTGGGGCAGATGTAGCCACTGTCATGGGGGTATCGCCTTTAGTGACAATCGATGCTTGTATGGAAGTTGCAAAGCGCTACAATAAAAAGGTAATGATTGACTTATTAAATACCACCGATGAACAAAAAAATTCATTGTTAAAATATAACGAAGCTATTTTTTGTGATCATGTCAGCAAAGATCAACAAGAAGAATCAGGTAATCGAAATATTGGAACAAGGATTGGGGACGAGCAATCAATTCAACTCGCTGTAGCGGGCGGAATAACGTTTGATTCAATTGGCAGTTTGATAGAGAAGGTAAATCCAGATGTTGTCATTGTAGGTTCTGCCATCACTAAAGCTAACAATCCATCAGATGCTTCAAAAAAATTTAAACAACTAATTTTACAGGCAAAGGGTGAATAGAATATGACAGTTGTATCAACTATTTTAAAAGAAATTGAAACTGTTCTTGGTCAAGTAGCAGAGGATCAGCTTCAGGGATTAGCGGTTCAATTGCAAAAAGCAAAAAGGATTTTTGTGATTGGTGAGGGCCGTTCCGGATTTATGGCAAAATCGTTTGCGATGAGACTAATGCATTTGGGTGCAACTGTCTATGTGGTCGGAGAAACCATTACCCCTTCCATTGCAGAGGGAGATTTGTTAGTGGCTATTTCTGGCTCTGGAACAACAAAAAATGTGGTTTGGACGGCAGAAAAAACAAAATCTCTTGGCTGCTCAATTATTGCAGTAACAACGAATCCGGAATCACCATTAGCAGCCGCTGCAACTGAAATTCTACATGTACCAGCCGCAACCAAATACCGACGGGAGAACGAGTTGAGAACAATTCAACCGCTAGGTTCTTTATTTGACCAATGCTCTCATATTGTATTTGATGTGGTATGTTTACTTTTTGGTAGACTTAATGATATGGATAATAGCAAGGCTTTTAAATTGCATAGTAATTTAGAATAGAGTGCAATGTTTTATTCCATTGCAAAGCAATAGTCTAAATTATTTTTTTAAACGTCCTCAGTGAATTTTATCAAACATTGCTTAGTAGGGTGAAAGGCAAAAACTGGTCGAAGATTGCAAAAAATGCATTTAATTTGAGTAGGATTTTATCCAGATTGGATTGGATCTATACTCTTTTTTAGGTACATGAATCCTAAGACATTTCAGTATTCGTTTCTCTAGCATGGAGCAATTGACAGTAATCGCACTTAAAAGCCTTAATTTATTTTTATGATTTAAATTTCAGGTTAAAATGATACGAAGAACCATATCCCAAGTGATGATAAACAATATTTCAGAGTGTACTATCGAGATTTTTAAATTAAATGTAATAAAAGATATGTTAAATAAGTAGAAAATATAAAGCGAAAGAGGGAGGATTTAGTCTATCTCTTTCGCTTTTTATTAATTATTGGAGTCTTGAAAAAAAAAATTAATAAAGTGTAATAATTAAAATATTTTATTAAAGAAAAGTTGTTTTTTTCTACACCAAAAGTATAGTTTGGCTCTTGAGTAGTTCAATTTTATTGAATAGATAATTAATTTTAAATATTTTGTATAATAATAGGGAGAAATTCTTTGAATTGGGAGTCAATTAACTGTAGGTATGGTGAAGGAAAATTATGTGAAATTTTGATAATCTGAATATGACTGATTTTTATTTTGAAGAAGTTTATAAGTATATTAGTTAGCCTAAAGAATCAAGCAATGAACCAGGGCTAAGGAATGCACAAATTGGAGAAATTTATTCAATTTGTGCATTCCTTACAATTAATGATTCTAATACAGCAATTGTTGTCATACCCACAGGTTCAGTCAAAACTTCTGTGTTAATGATGGCACCATATGTATTGGGAGCAAAAAAGGTTCTCGTAGTTACCCCAAGTAAGATGGTTTGGGGGCAAATCACAGAGGATTATAGCAATTTAAGAACACTAATTATAGCAAAACAATACCAGTTAAGTATTGATCGAAGGGTAGCTGATATTGTTACTCATTGTACTTACTTTAGGGAATTTATTTCAGTTCACTTAAACGAATTTATGATTAGCTTGTACAACTAACGAGAGCGTTAGTTCAACAACGATGGGCTGCTTCCGTAGTCCATTTTTTGTTGTGCTAACTGGCAGTTTAGTTGTATTAGACATGGTAATTTTTTCAAACAAAAAGCAAGGAATTAGTATGATAAAATTCAACTATTAAAACTATTTAGGGAGAAAAAATGTGATTTTTGATATATTATTTTTTGTATTGTTTATGTTTGCAGCATTTCATTTTTATAGAAAGTACATATTAATTGGTCATGGAATGAACTATTTTATTGGAGCAAATTCATTTATTGCAGGTTTTGGAATTATAAAAGCCAATATTCCCGATGACAAGAAATGGGTTTTCCATATGGTAACAGTAATAATAGGACTATCAATTTTAGCTTTAGTTGAATTTTTAAGGAAAAAGCATAAGAATAAAGTCATTAGTTAAGTTATTTATTAATAGCGGAAATCGAAGAAAGATAACGGTGAATAAATGGTGGTTAGATTTTTATGTGCATTTACGATTTTTGGAATACTTGTTTATTTGCTTTTTCATACTATATCTCAAAATTATCTTGCATGGTTAATGATTATTTACCCTGCACTTTATTTTGTTATTTTTGAAGTTATTTTTAAATTTAGTAAAAGGAATTCTACTAGTGAAAGGTAGTAAATAAATTGACTGAAACAGTAAAAGATTTTATTGGTTGTATGTTATTTATTGAACCATTTCATTAAAATCCTTATGCAACTAACGAGAGCTTTAGTTCAATAGCTATTATCTTGTAAATCATTAAGGAGTTAACATATGTACATTTGGAATATAAAGGGACTTGTTCAAGCTTTAAAAAAAGGGAGTCTGTCTAGTAAGTCACAAAAACAATATAAAGCAATAGGTATTTCTTTATTTGCATTAGCATTACTAGCAGATCCGATATTAATGATGACTGAATCTTTCAATCGCTTAGATATTATTGATATGATTAGTTATTTGGTTATAAATTTAGTTGGAATTTATATAGCATACATATTAAATAAACGAGGAGATGGGAAAGAATTTGGATTTCGTTACTTTAGTTTATATCTCCCAATCACACTTCGTTTTTTTGTTCTTTTTTTGATTATAACTATAGTAGGATATTTGGTTCTCCCAATTTTTTATCCTTCAATTTTATTAGATGAGACCAACTGGTTCGATTTATTTACTTCAGTAGGAACAGAAGTTTATTTTAATATTTTAATGGTGAAATATATTAAAAAAGTAAATGAGTAGTTATTTTGCTACTTATTGAACTAACGAGCGCTTTTGTGTAGAAAGATCAATGGTATTCTTTAAATGCTTCTTCATTTTTCGTGATCGTTGCTTTTGCAGCATCAATCACTGCATTCATCTCGCTTGTTGTTTTGTTTTCATAAAAATCGTTGCTATTTATTTTAAAATAAGCGGTTAGTTTAATCAGGATGCTCGTTTTCCTGAGCATCCTTTAGTGTCTTCTCGCCTGCGGAATCCCACCCTTAACGCTACTCCTATGGAGTCTTACACCTTCTATTTCAACTATCTTCTTTACAGTTAGATTGTTTTAATAAATCCTTTTTTAGAATATTCTTTTAGTTGAGAATCAGAAAAAGCACAAACTAGTGTAATATTTAACAGCAGCTTAATTATTAGTTGTATCAACTATTTAAGTTACTGTTCAAACTAGTTGTGCTTATTTTACTTTTATCTCCAACCTTTCGCATGTACTTCTACTATTTCTATAAATTTTCTTGTGGCATGAGATTGCCATCTATTTTTATGCCATGCCATGATTGTAAATACACTTCCTAAGCTAGTATCCCATTCAATTGAGCGCATATTTTGTTGTTCGATTTCATTATTTACTGTCATCAGCGGTAGCATTGAAATACCAAGTCCACACATGACACATTGCTTTATTGCTTCGACACTCCAAAATTCGATTCCGGATTCAGTGGCAATCCCTTTACTTCTTAAGAATGCCTCAAAATAGTCTCGATAGCTTCCTTGTTCAGTCAATAGTATATTTTCGTTTTCATATAACGAAAACTGAGTCAGAGTTCGATATGTTTCCGAATCTGGAGGTAACAAGATGACAAGTTTTTCTTCAACAAGAGTTTCCATATGAAAATCGGGATCTGATAATGGTGCTTGCAAGAAGAAAGCGATATCCAGATCACCTCTGCGAAGCTCATCCTGTAATTCCCAGCATAACCCTGATTTCATAATAATATTTACGGTTGGATAAAGCTTCCGAAAGGATTGAATGATAAATGGTAGGCGATATATTGTAAGGGATTCAGGAGCGCCGATCCTAAGAGTTGTGGGTATTTCTTTATCCATTCGAAACACGTCTTTTGCTTTTGTATAGAGTTGAATCATATCAATTGCATGGGTAAGAAAATGACCACCAACTTCGGTTAATTGAACCTTTTTACCGATTCGATCAAACAATGGGACACCTAATTCTTGTTCAAGTGCTTGGATATGTGCTGTAACGGTAGACTGAGCATACCCCAAATGGACTGCAGCTTTTGAAAAACCACCCAAGTCTACGATTGATTTAAATGTAATCAAATGGCGTATTTCCATAATTACCTCCTACTATCGAAAATTCCGATTGATAATATCGTATATATTCATTTTACCGATTATATGTCATTACATATAATTAAATTATACGAGATTACAATTTCTTTCAATAAAAATTTTGAGGTGATTTTATGGAGAATCGGAAAATAGGATATTTATTGCTAAGTGGGCTAATGATCGGTCCAATATTAGGTTCAGGAATTATCATATTACCTCCTGCTGTATTTGAAACAGCTGGAAATTATGCAATTTTTGCTTGGATACTTATGCTTGGGTTAAGTATGTTATTTGCAAATATGTTAGGGAAATTAAGTTTGATGATTCCGGGTGATTCAGGTGTACCTTTAGCAGTAGAGCGTGCTTTTGGAACTCATATTAAAAATCTTTCGGCAATATTCTTTTTACTAGCAGTTTGTTTTGGTCCTATTGCAGTGTTAGGGACAGCGGGACATTATTTACAACTTTTAACAACACAAACTCTTTTTAATGAAAAATGGCTAGCAATCGGCTTACTATGTTTTGTGTATTTGATCTTAACTAGGAATATTGCAGTTGTAGGAAAACTTGCATTTGTTATGTCCAGTATTATAGTAGTAACTCTACTTGTAGGTAGCTTTCATACATTATTTACAGTTGATGGCAATATATCTTTATCCAATTCAATTACTGTGAATGATTTTGGCCAAAGTTTATTATTGTTGTTTTGGGCATTAACTGGGTGGGAAGTAATTGGCAGTTACTCATTAGAAGTAAAGTCACCTAAAAAGACAATTCCAAAAGCTGTAGCATTAAGTTTTTCAGTGATTGCTCTTGTAAGTCTGACGGTAGCTCTGGCATTCCAGTGGGTACATTCAAAAGATTCGATTTCATCTGATCAATCATTAGCTCCATTACTTCAAAGTTTATTTGGTCGATGGGCAACTCCAATTATATCGACCATTACAATTGTCTTATGTATTAGTACAGTTCTGTTAGTAATTGGAGCAGTTTCTAGGCTAGTTTCAGATCAAGCAAAAAATGGATTATTACCAACATGGTTATCATTTAAAAATAAAAATAATGTTGCGTCACGTGCATTGCTAAGTTTGTTTTGTATACACGCAGTTGTATTCATTCTTTTCTTTTTGGATATCGTTAGTATTCAGCAATTAGTATCAGTTGCTAATGCCTTCTTCTTATGTAATGCACTATTAGGCGTATTAGCATGTATCAGTTTATTCAACTCAATTTATTTAAAAATAGGCTCAGGAATTCTTGCAATTTGTTTTCTAGGGATCTTATTATTTTCCTCCCCAATCATTATAATTGTAATTGTAGTAGTTACTGTTTATTTTTTTGAATACAAAGAAAAGAAAGTATTAAAGAACCGAAGTATTAGTAAAAACAGGGAGTGATTTATAACAAACTTTGAATTCAAACTAAGCATTGTAAAAGAAACCGTTCGATTAAGAGGTTTCTTTTTTTATAAGCAACCTTGGTATATAGGTTATTTACAATTTTTTATAAAGAACCGAGAAGAACCAATACTCATACAACCTTCTTTTAAAGGTACAGTAGCTCCCTATAATTTGAGAAAAGAAACTACTGACTTATATTAGGGTGAATTTCCATACTATTAAACATTCAAAGGAAGAATGGAATCAAGATAAAAAGATTTCTTATAGAACTAACGCATGCTTTAGTTGAATAAGATCATGATTCACAAACACGACTTTTTTGTTGGAAGGAGATAATTAGATGATAAATTCAATCTCTAAACCAAAAATTCCCAAAAACTATAAATACATTTTGAAGACGAGTCAATTAGAAGAAGTATTGAAAGAAAATAAGTGCACAATTCATGTTGATTTGGAATATTGGCTACCACAAAAGATTGGAAATATTTTAGAAGTCCATTATTGGTTACCTAATTCAAATGTTCCATATAGTCGTTTATATATTAGAGCAGGAGCTTTAGACAATAAAGATGTACATGAAGCAAGGGAAGTAATGATAAAGACTGTTTACCCTGAGTTTATTAAGTGGTTGGAGTATTATTTAAAGTTACCTGAAAATGCACCTCAACTTTTTAAAAAGCCTTATTTTTGTGCAGTTTATGAAGAAAATAAAGTCAAATTTTCATCAAATTCTTATTGAACTAAAGCATGCGTTAGTTGTATAACAAATATATATAAATCCCTTCAGATATCGTTTCTGAAGGGATTCTTAATAATTTTATTCAACATAAATTCATTTATTTTAGGGGGCATCAGATTTTTGATAAGTTTAGTTAGGAGATTTTATTTGTAGTAGCTTAATCCCCATACCAATAAAGATGATTCCAGTTACTTTGTTTAAAACCATTCCAACTTTCTGATTTCCTCTTAGTTTCTTAGTTACATAAGAAGAAAAATACGCAACAAATAAACACCATAACAACCCTGTTGCTGTAAAAGTCAGTCCTAAGATCAGAAAAGGAATCGGTCCAGAAGCCTTTGTATCGATAAATTGTGGAAGGAACGAAAGAAAAAATAAAGATACTTTGGGATTTGTTAGGCTCGTTAAAATACCTTGCACATATACTTTGCGAATATTTAATTTATCGACTTCAGTAGCTTGAAACGCAGCATTTGATTTATCTAGTAGCATACGTATCCCTAAGTATAACAAATAGATAACACCTAAAATCTTAATCGTATTAAATAAGAAAACAGATTTTAATAGTATAAGGGATAATCCAAACGCAACGAAAAGCGTATGAATTAATGAGCCTGAAATGATTCCTAAAACCGAAAATACTCCAGCTTTTCTCCCTTGAGAAATACTTCGACCTACGATATACATCGTATCTGTACCAGGAATTAAATTTAACAAAATTCCTGTTATTAAAAATACTTCGTAATGAAAAATACCATACACATTTATGCACCCTTTCTTTTTTTAAGGTGCCCTTATCGATATTACAGCATCATATATGATTTGGAAATTATTTTTTCTTATTTTGTGATAATTT
>NZ_NUYF01000055.1:0-67306 GCF_002566505.1 Bacillus sp. AFS077874 | reverse complement strand
AACCAAAAACATCAGCTATTAGGCTGATGTTTTTTTTGTTATCTAAAAATGCTCAAATGATCAAGCGAAATAGAGCAAGTTAATAATTTTTTTAATAAAAGTAAAAAGGAAAAAAAGCTTCTTAAAAGAATTGTATAACATATATATATATATACTGATAAAGAAAAATCGCCAATTGGCGGGCCTTTAGGTAAAGACAGAGAGGATATAGCACTTATATTTAATACCCAAAATTGAAAAATACGTCAATTTTTCTTCTAGGCTACCAATTCAATTTATACAATTCTTAAAGGTAAAAAGATTAAGAGCTGTATCGTTTGGAAAAAATGGTAAAGAGATAATAGTTGAAATTTTTCATGAAAGGAATATAATAATAGTCAAAGATAGTCAAAGTCAGTAAAGGTGGTAAATAGATGAAGAATATATCAGATATTATTGAACAATATCTAATGCACTACTTTGACATATCCGATAAAGATTATGTCGAGATAAAAAGAAGTGAAATAGCGAATAAATTTGATTGTGTACCTTCTCAAATAAATTATGTAATTAATACTAGATTCACATTAGAAAGAGGATATGTAGTAGAAAGTAAACGTGGTGGTGGCGGGTATATTCGAATTATTAAAGTGCAATTTCATGATAAAGCGAGCGTGATTGATCAAATATTAAGTAGCTTTACTAATAATATTGCACAGTCTAGCTCAGAGGACTATATTCGTCTACTACTTGAAAAAAATGTAATTACTGGGCGAGAAGCAAAAATGATGTTAAGTGTATTAGATCGTTCAGTGATAATGGTTAATTTACCTTATCGAGACGAGTTAAGAGCAAGAATGTTCAAGGCAATGCTAAGAAGCTTAAAGTATAAATAGAATATGGAGGTTGCCCATAAATGATTTGTCAAGAATGTCAAGAACGTCCGGCAACATTACACTATTCTAAAATTATTAATGGTGAGAAAACAGATATTCACTTATGTGAGAAATGCGCAAATGAATCGAACAATAAACATATTTTTTCTGAAATAGGTGGTTATTCTGTAAATGATTTGTTAGCTGGATTGTTTAAAGGTAATACTGGTATTTATGAAATGAAGAAAAATAAATTTCATCAAGATTCACAAATAGAATGTCCTAGATGTAAGATGACTTTTCAAAAGTTTACTAAAATTGGACGTTTAGGTTGTTCTACTTGTTATGAAACATTTATGGATCAGATGAAACCAATTGTTAAAAGAATTCATAGCGGTAATGTATCGCATACAGGGAAAATACCTCAAAAGATTAATGGGGCGATCTCCTTGAAAAGGAAGTTACAAGACTTAAAATCTCAAATGAAAAATTTTATTGATAAAGAAGATTTTGAGCAAGCAATTAAGATTCGGGATGAAATTCGTGAAATTGAGAAAGATTTACAAGCCCTTCAAAAGGAGGTGGAGTAAGTTACATGTCTATTAATCGAATTATTAACGAGGCCATCAGTCCATGGATGAAACAAGTAGGTCCAGATGATGATATCGTTTTAAGCAGTCGTATTAGGTTAGCTAGAAATTTCAGTTCATATTTATATCCAACTTTACTTAGTCAAGACAAGGCTAAAGAAATTTGTCATTTAGTTAAACATTATTTTGAAGGTAGTACAGCTTTACCAAACGGACCTTTTGAATATATTGAAATTAATAAGTTAGAACCAGTAGAAAAAAGAGTTTTAATTGAAAAACACTTAATAAGTCCTAATTTAGTTCAAGAGTCGGTACATGGAGCATGTATATTATCTCAGGATGAACAAATTAGCATTATGATCAATGAAGAAGACCATTTAAGAATTCAAGCTCTATTTCCAGGTTTACAACTTAGAGAGGCACTTACTCAAGCGAATCATATTGATAATTATATAGAGAGTCAGCTTGAATATGCTTTTGATGAAACAATTGGTTATTTAACCAGCTGTCCTACTAATGTTGGTACCGGATTAAGGGCCTCAGTGATGATGCATCTTCCAGCACTAGTCATCACGAAACAATTTAACCGTTTAATCCCAACTATTAATCAACTTGGTTTAGTAGTAAGAGGAATTTATGGTGAAGGTAGCGAAGCATTAGGTAATATCTTTCAGATTTCGAATCAAATAACATTAGGGAAATCGGAAGAAGAAATAATAGAAGATTTAACGACAATTGTTCAACAACTGATCAAACACGAGAAATCAGCAAGAGATGCACTTGCCAGAACTTCTTTAATTCTTTTAGAAGATCGAGTCTTTCGTTCTTTAGGTACTTTGAAATACGGAAGAATAATCGAAACAAAGGAAAGTGCTAAGTGTTTATCGGATGTACAATTAGGGATTGATTTAGGTTTAATTGATGGGGTATCTAAAAACTTTTTACATGAATTAATGATATTAACTCAACCAGGTATTTTACAACAGTATGTAGGTGATCAGCTTACTCCCGAAGAAAGGGATATTAAAAGAGCATCACTAATACGCGAAAGACTATCTAACAAAAATAACTAATTATATGGGAGGAACCAATTATGATGTTTGGTCGATTTACAGAACGTGCTCAAAAAGTATTAGCTCTTTCTCAAGAAGAGGCAATCCGAATTGGACACTCAAATATAGGTACAGAACATATTTTACTAGGACTTGTTCGAGAGGGAGAAGGGATTGCTGCTAAGGCATTACTTGCACTTGGATTAAGCCCAGAGAAAGTACAACAAGAAGTAGAAACATTAATAGGACGTGGCCAAGGAGTTGCTCAAACAGTACACTACACTCCTAGAGCTAAAAAAGTGATTGAATTATCAATGGATGAGGCTCGTAAATTAGGGCATTCATATGTAGGAACAGAACACATCCTTTTAGGATTAATTCGAGAAGGAGAAGGCGTAGCAGCAAGAGTATTAAATAATCTTGGTGTTAGCTTAAATAAAGCTCGTCAACAAGTTCTTCAATTATTAGGTAGCAATGAAAGCTCGTCTAATCATCAAAATGGATCTGCTAATCAAGCAAACACACCGACATTAGACAGCTTAGCTCGTGATTTAACTGTATCAGCTAGAGAGGGTCGCTTAGATCCAGTAATCGGACGTGGTAAAGAAATTCAGCGAGTAATTGAAGTGTTAAGCCGACGCACTAAGAATAATCCAGTATTAATTGGCGAGCCTGGTGTAGGTAAAACAGCGATTGCAGAAGGATTAGCGCAACAAATTGTAAATAATGAAGTACCAGAAATTTTAAGAGATAAACGAGTAATGACACTTGATATGGGTACTGTTGTAGCTGGAACTAAGTACCGTGGTGAATTTGAAGATCGTCTGAAAAAAGTAATGGACGAAATTCGTCAAGCTGGTAATATTATTCTTTTCATTGATGAACTTCATACATTAATTGGTGCAGGTGGAGCTGAAGGTGCAATTGATGCATCAAACATCTTAAAACCATCATTAGCACGTGGTGAACTACAGTGCATCGGTGCAACAACAATTGATGAATACCGTAAATATATCGAAAAAGATGCTGCGTTAGAGCGTCGTTTCCAACCAATTCAAGTTGATCAGCCGAGTGTAGAGGAGTCAATTCAAATTCTTCAAGGCTTACGTGACCGTTATGAGGCACATCATAGAGTATCAATTTCTGATCAGTCAATTATTGAAGCAGTAAAACTATCTGATCGATATATTACAGACCGTTTCTTACCAGATAAAGCAATTGATGTTATTGATGAGGCAGGTTCTAAAGTACGACTACGTAGCTTTACTACACCGCCAAATTTAAAAGAATTAGAATTAAAATTAGAGGAAGTTCGTAAAGAGAAAGATGCAGCTGTTCAAAGTCAAGAATTTGAAAAAGCAGCATCATTAAGAGACTCAGAGCAAAGATTACGTGAACAATTAGAAGATACGAAACGTCAATGGAAAGAGAAACAAGGTAAAGAAAACTCTGAAGTAACTGTAGAGGATATAGCAAATGTTGTATCATCTTGGACGAATATTCCAGTTACAAAACTTGCTCAAACAGAGGCAGATAAACTGTTAAATATGGAAAGTGTTCTTCATAAACGAGTAATTGGTCAAGAAGAAGCAGTAGTAGCAGTTTCTAAGGCTGTAAGACGTGCAAGAGCTGGATTAAAAGATCCAAAACGTCCAATTGGTTCATTTATTTTCTTAGGTCCTACAGGGGTAGGTAAAACAGAGTTGGCTCGAGCGTTAGCTGAAACAATTTTCGGCGATGAAGATGCGATGATTCGTATTGATATGTCGGAGTATATGGAAAAACACGCAACATCTCGTTTAGTAGGAGCACCTCCAGGATATGTAGGATATGATGAAGGTGGTCAATTGACTGAGAAAGTTAGACGTAAACCTTACTCAGTAATTCTATTAGATGAAATTGAAAAAGCTCATCCAGACGTATTTAATATTCTACTTCAAGTATTAGAAGACGGTCGATTAACTGATTCAAAAGGCCGCACAGTTGACTTTAGAAATACACTTGTTATCATGACATCAAACGTTGGAGCAAGTGCTTTAAAAACAAATAAATATGTTGGATTCAATATTAACGATGGAGAAAAAGATTACAAAGATATGAAAGGAAAAGTATTAGAGGAACTGAAAAAAGCATTCCGTCCTGAATTCCTAAACCGTATCGATGAAACAATCGTCTTCCATTCATTAGAGAAGAAACATATTAAAGAAATTGTTCACTTAATGGTTAATAGCTTAACGAAGCGTTTAAAAGAACAAGAAATTGAACTAGAATTATCAGATGCAGCAATTGATAAAATTTCAGATGAAGGATTCGATGCTGAATACGGAGCTCGTCCATTGAGAAGAGCAATTCAAAAACAAGTAGAGGATCGTTTATCCGAAGAATTATTAAAAGGTAATGTTGAAAAAGGCCGAAAAGTTATTCTTGATGTAAAGGATAATGAATATTTGATTAGATCAGCGGCTGAAACTGTAAATCAATAAGCAATTACAAAGTTCATACCTTTTATGAAGGATAATTGAACAAATTAATTGTAAAGTTATCTAATTTGTGAAAAAGGGCGTGAAGCCCTTTTTCTTATATCAAAAAAGCGTTAGGATAGACTTAGAATACATACTCTATTAATATAGAAAATCATAGTAACAAAAGAGGTACTATACATATGGCTAAAAAAAATAAAACTAAATTCGTTTGTCAGTCTTGTGGATATGAATCAGTTAAGTGGATTGGAAAGTGTCCTGCATGTAACGAGTGGAACACAATGGTTGAGTTTATAGAACAGCCTGCTAGTTCAAGAAGGCTAACATTTAATACAAACGCAACAGTAGAAGGAACGAAACCAATTTCAATCATGGAAGTGGAAATTGGCACTGAAACTCGTATCGAAACCTCATTCGATGAATTTAACCGGGTTTTAGGTGGCGGGATCGTTTTAGGTTCATTAGTATTAATTGGTGGTGACCCGGGAATTGGTAAGTCGACGATGCTCTTACAGGTTTCCTCACAATTGGCTAAAAAGGATCATAAAGTTTTATATGTTTCAGGAGAAGAATCTCAGAAGCAAATAAAATTAAGAGCAGAACGACTAGGTGTTGCTACACAAAACTTATATGTTTTATCCGAGACAGATTTGTCTCATATTGCTCGATATATGGATGAGATGGCTCCTGATCTTGTTGTAATTGATTCGATTCAAACAATCTATTTACAAGAAGTAACATCTGCTCCTGGTAGTGTATCACAAGTACGAGAGTGTACTTCAGAATTAATGAAATTCGCGAAAACAAAAGGGATCCCGATCTTTATAGTAGGACATGTAACAAAAGAAGGATCAATTGCAGGCCCACGTTTACTGGAACATATGGTAGATGCAGTGTTATATTTTGAGGGTGAAAGACATCATACATATCGAATATTAAGGGCAGTTAAAAATCGTTTTGGATCTACTAATGAAACTGGTATTTTTGAGATGAAAGAGTTAGGATTAGTGGAAGTGCTAAATCCATCGGAAATATTCTTAGAAGAGAGACCTTTTGGAGTAGCAGGTTCAACTGTTGTTGCTTCTATGGAAGGTACTAGACCTGTACTAGTTGAACTACAAGCACTTGTCTCTCCAACGAGCTTTGGAAATGCAAGACGAATGGCAACTGGTATAGATCATAATAGAGTATCGTTAATTATGGCTGTATTAGAAAAGAGAATGGGCCTTTTATTACAAAATCAAGATGCTTATTTAAAGGTTGCCGGAGGACTGAAGTTAGATGAGCCAGCTGTAGACTTAGCTGTTGCAGTGAGTATAGCATCAAGCTTTCAAGATAAACCTACTAATCCAACAGATGTAGTAATTGGTGAGATCGGTTTAACAGGAGAAGTTCGTAGGGTATCTAGAATAGAGCAAAGAGTACAAGAAGCGGCTAAACTTGGATTTAAAAGAGCAATAATTCCATCAAAAAATATTGGAGGATGGAGTTTTCCTGAAGGAATGGAAATAATAGGTATTAATACAGTACATGAAGCATTAAAATACGTGTTAGGAGGGTAGAGATGGAGGATCAAAAACAAAAAGCTAAATCAATGTTGCCAGTTTTAGAAATGATTGCTCCAGGTACACCATTGCGTGATGGCATTGATAATGTACTTAGAGCACAGACTGGTGGATTAATTGTACTTGGCTTTAATGATGAAACAAAAGAAATGGTCGATGGTGGTTTTCATATTAATGACCCTTTCTCTCCAGCTAGCTTATATGAATTAGCAAAAATGGATGGAGCACTCATTTTAAATGAAACAGGGTCAAAAATCCTGTTAGCAAATGCACAATTGATACCAGATCAATCAATCTTTACAAAAGAAACTGGTATGCGTCATCGAACTGCAGAACGAGTATCAAGACAAACAGGAAACTTAGTAATTGCTATTTCGCAAAGACGTAATGTTATTACTCTTTATAAAGGTAACTTGCGTTATACACTGCGAGATATTGGCGTAATTTTAACAAAAGCTAATCAGGCGATTCAGACTCTGGAAAAATATAAAATTGTGTGGAATCAAGGGATTACTTCACTTAGTATTTTAGAATTTGAAGAGCTAGTTACATTATTTGAAGTTGTAAATGTTTTACATAGTGTTGAAATGGTTCTTCGAATTAAAAATGAAATTAATAACTATGTAATTGAACTTGGTGATGAAGGACGACTGATTGAATTACAGTTAATTGAGATCATTTCGGACCTTGAGGAGGAGGCATTACTTTTAATAAAGGATTATCATTATAGTAAGGAACAAGATCCTAAAAGTATTTTGCAAAAACTCCAAGAATTGGCAAACGAAGAATTGTTAGAGGATCATGCCATTATTAAATTGCTAGGTTATCCGAATAACACAAATCTTGAAGAAATGGTAGAACCTAGAGGATATCGTATGTTGATGAAAATTTCTAGACTACCGCCGCTAGTGATCGAAAATTTAACACAGCGGTTTAAGCACCTTAAAGGGATCTACAAAGCTACTCTTGCTGAGTTAGATGATGTTGATGGAATTGGTGAAATTCGTGCAAAAAAAATCAAAGAAGGATTAAAACGAATTCAGGAGCAACTGTATATCAATAGACATAACTAAGTTATTTCGTCTAAGATAGAGTTATTATTTATTTAAAGGAGGTGGCGAATTGATAAAGAGGATCGTTCAAGTTATTTATATTTTTGTCGGAAGTACTTTAGGTTTAGTACTTTTTCCACTATTAGATAAACTGTTGAAAACAGAGTTACCTAATATATTGCATAATTCTTATGTGCAAGCTTTAAGTGGAGCAGTGATCTTTTTTATTTTATCGCTTTGGTTAGTTGATCCAACAGTAACGTTTATCAAGTATATTGAGGAGAAATTATTAAAAGCTCCTATTTCAATGATTTTGTTTGGTAGTTTAGGACTTGTTTTTGGACTTATTCTGGCATTTCTTATTTCATTGCCAATTGACTCAATTAGATTACAGTATGTTTCATCAATTATTCAAATAGTTGTTACGATTTTATTAGGATATTTAGGTTTTCAAGTTGGGATTAAAAAGAGAGAAGAATTATTGAGTTTATTTACATTATCTTCAAAGGCTAAGAAAAAGGCTGCTGAAGATCAAGATACAGCATTCGATATTCCAGTTAAAATTTTAGATACTAGTGTAATCATTGATGGTCGTATTGCTGATATATGCCAAACTGGATTCATAGAAGGAACAATTGTGATTCCACAATTTGTATTAGCAGAATTACAATATATAGCTGATTCCTCAGATACGTTAAAACGAAATAGAGGACGAAGAGGATTAGATATTCTAAACAGAATTCAAAAAGAGCTAGCTATGAAAGTTGAAATCTACGAAGGTGATTTTGAAGATGTTCCTGAAGTAGATGCAAAATTAGTAAAGCTTACTAAATTAAAAAATGGTATTTTAGTGACAAATGACTTTAATTTAAACAAAGTAAGTGAACTTCAGCAAATTAAAGTTTGGAATATTAACGATCTAGCAAATGCAATTAAACCAGTAGTATTACCTGGGGAAGTATTAACTGCTTTTGTAGTAAAAGAAGGTAAAGAAAAATTACAAGGTGTTGCATATTTAGATGATGGTACAATGATCGTTGTAGAAGACGGTAAAGAATCAATTGGTAAACGAGTAGAGACTGTCGTTACGAGCGTACTACAAACTTCTGCTGGTCGCATGATTTTTGCAAAAGTAAAGTAAGTTAGAGGGGTATACGTAAAATGCAATATAAGGTCATCATTCCAGCAGCGGGTTCTGGCTCTCGAATGGGTGCAGGCTATAATAAATTATTTCTAAAAATAATTAGCTCGCCAATTATTGAATTAACTTTAAAAGTATTTGGCGAAGATCATCGTTGCAATGAGATTATCTTACCGATTAAAGAATCTGAAAAACAGTTCTTTGAAACTTTAAATTTGCCAAGCTTTATTCAAAATAAAATAACCTATGTAAAAGGTGGAGCAGAAAGGCAAGAAAGTGTTTATAATGGTTTAGTTTCAATTAAGGATACTGAAAGTTTTATTTTAGTACACGATGGGGCGAGACCTTTTGTAACAAATACAGTGATTGAGCGGATTCTTGAAAAGATGAATGAACATGAGGCAGTCATCTGTGCTGTTCCAATGAAAGATACAATAAAGAAGGTTATTGATCAAGAAGTCGTTGAAACAATCGATCGTTCTACACTTTGGGGAGTACAGACTCCCCAAGCTTTTACATACAAATGCTTAATAGAAGCGCATCAAAAAGCAAACGAAAATGGTTATTTAGGAACTGATGATGCTAGCTTAGTTGAATGGAACGGAAGTAAAGTTTTTGTAGTAAATGGAGATTATAACAATATTAAAGTAACAACTAAAGAAGATTTGTTTTTTGCTGAAACAATCTATGAACAATATAGAGGTTAGAAGGTGTTTACATGTTTAGAATTGGACAAGGGTTTGATGTTCACGCTTTTGCAGAAGATCGCCCATTAATTATTGGTGGAATTGAAATCCCATACGAATTAGGTTTATTAGGTCATTCTGATGCCGATGTTCTACTTCATACAATATCGGATGCATTACTAGGGGCTATTGGTGAAGGAGATATAGGTAGACATTTTCCGGATACGGATCCAGCTTTTAAAGATGCTGATTCAGCAAAACTACTTCAACACGTATTTCATATTGTTAAGGATAAAGGCTATGAGTTAGTTAACGCGGATTGTACGATTATTGCTCAAGCGCCTAAAATGGCACCATATATCCAATTAATGAGAGAGCGAATTGCAGAACTGCTTGAAACGACATCTGATTGTATTAATGTTAAAGCAACAACAACTGAAAAATTAGGTTTTACAGGAAGAAAAGAAGGAATTGCATCCCAAGCGGTTGTATTGTTACAAAAGAAGGCTTAAACTAATAAAGTATATTAATTATTCAGTGGAGAGTGTCTATAAATGTCAAATAGAGTTAGAGTTCGTTATGCACCTAGTCCGACAGGTCATTTACATATTGGAAATGCACGTACAGCATTATACGTATATTTATTTGCTAAGCATTTTAACGGTGATATGGTATTACGTATTGAAGATACTGATATCGAACGTAATGTTGAAGGTGGCGAAGAAAGCCAAGCGAAATATTTACACTGGTTAGGTATTGATTGGGATGAGGGTCCTGATAAAGGTGGCGAGTACGGTCCTTATCGTCAGCTAGAAAGACTAGACTTATACAAACAACATGCTAATGAATTAATTGAGAATGGGCATGCATACAAGTGCTATTGTACAGAGGAAGAGCTTGCAGCGGAACGTGAAGCACAATTAGCAGCTGGTCATCCAACTACACGTTATAGCGGAAAATGCCGTCATTTAACAGCTGAAGAAAGAGCTGTAAAAGAAGTAGCGGGTGCAGAGCACACTATTCGTTTTGCAGTACCAGCAAACGATATTTATGAGTGGGAAGATATCGTTCGTGGAAATATTAAATTTGAATCAAAAGATATCGGTGACTGGGTTCTTGTTAAAAAGAACGGAATCGCTACTTACAACTACGCGGTAGTAGTTGACGATGCATTAATGAAGATTAGTCACGTGCTACGCGGTGAAGAGCATATTTCTAATACTCCTAAACAAATAATGGTGTATCGTGCATTAAATTGGGATGCTCCAGATTTTGGTCATATGGCAGTAATTGTGAACGAAAACCGTAAAAAGCTTTCAAAACGTGACGAATCTGTATTACAATTTATTGAACAATATCAAAATCTTGGTTACTTACCAGAAGCGTTATTTAACTTTATTGCTCTTCTTGGTTGGTCACCAGTTGGTGAAGAAGAAATTTTCAGCAAAGATGAATTTATTAAGATTTTCGATCCTAGCCGTTTAAGTTCAGCTCCTGCTATGTTTGATAAGCAAAAATTAACTTGGATTAACAACCGATATATTAAAGAGCAACCATTAGAAAAAGTGGTAGAAATTTCATTACCACATCTAATTAAAGCTGGTTTTGTAAATGAAGAACGCACTGCAGATGAAAATCTATGGGTTACAAATCTAGTAGCTTTATATCAAGATCAAATGAGCTTTGGTGCTGAAATTGTAGAATTATCAAGCTTATTCTTCAAAGAAGTATTAGCATTCGGTGAAGAAGAGCAAGCTGTTATTTCTGAAGAGCAAGTGAAGGAAGTACTTTCAGCATTAGTTGAAGAACTTAAAGCTTCTGAAGAATTTACAGTTGATTCAATTAAAACTGCAATGAAATCAGTTCAAAAGTCAACTGGCCAAAAAGGCAAAAAGTTATTTATGCCAATTCGTGTTGCAACAACTGGTCAATGTCATGGTCCTGAATTACCAGCAGCGATGACTTTATTAGGAAAAGAAAAAGTTATTGCTCGTTTACAAAAAATAATTGGTTAACATTTTGATTAATTTGTAATATATATAAGTAATATTCATATAGGTAAAATGTTGATAGGGAAAAGTAAATGGCTACTCGTTACCCAGAGAGAATCACATTGGTGAAAGTGATTTTAACGGTAGTCATGGAAGTGCCCCCTTGAGTCCTTAGCCGAAAAATACGTTTGAGTAGGCTAGGGCGGTGGAAACCGTTACATTACATGAGTTGAGATAAATTTATTTTATCTAAACAGAGTGGAACCGCGCATAAAGCGTCTCTGTGTATTTTATGTACACTGGGACGCTTTTTATTTTTTATAGAGAAAAAATAAAATTCTTAATAAATTCTTTAAGGGGAAATGAAGATGCTAAAGTACATGAAGGAAGATGTAGCGACGATATTTGAACGCGATCCAGCCGCTACTAGCTATTTAGAAGTTATTCTTACGTATGCTGGTTTACATGCATTATGGCTTTATCGATTTGCTCATTATTTCTATCGGAAAAAATGGCACTTTATTGCAAGAAGTATTTCACAGTTTGCTCGTTTTTTAACAGGAATCGAGATTCACCCAGGGGCGAAAATTGGTAGACGATTTTTTATCGATCATGGAGCAGGAGTTGTAATTGGAGAAACATGTGAAATAGGTGATGATGTTACGATTTATCAAGGAGTAACATTAGGTGGAACCGGTAAGGAAAAAGGTAAGCGACATCCAACTTTATTGAGTGGGGTACTAGTAGCTACGGGAGCAAAAGTTCTAGGATCAATCACAATCGGAGAAAATGCAAAAATCGGTGCAAATTCAGTTGTACTAAAGGATGTTCCAAATAATACTACGGTTGTTGGTATACCTGGTAAGATAGTTGTTCAAGATGGAATTAGAGTAAATAATCAATTTGATCACTGTGATCTACCTGACCCAGTAGCAGATCGATTACTACAACTAGAAGCGGAATTAGAAGAGCTAAGAAGTTTAATGAGAATATCTGAAAGGAAGTAAAACGATGGCAATTCAAATTTATAATACATTAACAAGAAATAAAGAAGATTTTAAGCCGATAGAAGAAGGTAAGGTCAAAATGTATGTATGTGGACCTACTGTATATAACTATATTCACATTGGTAATGCAAGACCTGCTATTGTTTTTGATACAGTAAGACGCTATTTTGAATATCGTGGATACGAAGTAAACTATGTATCAAATTTCACTGATGTTGATGATAAGTTAATTAAAGCAGCAAATGAATTAGGTTCAGATGTCCCAACTATAGCAGATCGTTTTATTAATGCATATTTTGAAGATGTTCAAGAACTAGGTTGCAAAACAGCAACGAATCATCCTCGTGTAATGGATAATATGGATATTATTATTGAGTTTATCGATGAGCTAGTAAAAAAAGGTTATGCATATGAATCCAAAGGTGATGTTTACTTCAAAACAAAGGAATTTGATGGTTACGGTAAACTTTCACACCAATCAATTGAAGACCTTCGAATTGGTGAAAGAATTGAAGTAGGCGAAAAGAAAGAAGATCCATTAGATTTTGCACTATGGAAAGCAGCTAAACCAGGTGAAATATTCTGGGAAAGTCCATGGGGGAAAGGTAGACCAGGATGGCATATTGAGTGCTCAGCAATGGCAAAGAAATATCTTGGAGAAACAATTGATATTCATGCAGGCGGTCAAGACTTATCATTCCCACACCATGAGAATGAGATCGCTCAGTCAGAAGCATTAAGTGGGAAAACTTTTTCGAACTATTGGATGCACAATGGATACATCAATATAGACAATGAAAAAATGTCTAAATCATTAGGTAACTTTGTATTAGTACATGACATTATTAAAATCGTTGATCCTATGCTATTACGTTTCTTCATTTTATCTGTGCATTATCGTCACCCAATTAACTATAGCGAAGAACTTTTACAAGAAGCAAGAAATGGTTTTGAACGTATTAAAACGGCTTATCAAAATTGTAAGCATCGTTTAGAAAGCAGTACTAATTTAACTGAAGATGACAATAAGTGGTTAAAAGAAATAGCAGATGAAAAAGCCGTCTTCACAAAAGTAATGGATGATGACTTTAATACAGCTAATGCGATTTCTGTTTTATATCAATTAGCTAAATTGGCAAATCAATATTTACTAGAGACACATACTTCTACGAATGTATTAAATCAATTAGTAGCAACATTTGATGAATTATCAAATGTACTAGGCATTACACTAGTCAAAGAAGAAGCAATGTTAGATGATGAAATCGAAGCATTAATTCAAAAACGTACAGACGCACGTAAAAATCGTGATTTTGCATTAGCGGACCAAATTCGTGACCAATTAAAAGAAATGAATATAATCATTGAAGATACTCCGCAAGGTATTCGCTGGAAAAGAGGATAACTTCATGATTGAAAGTAACCAAAATATTGATGCTAAACAACTGAACAGTTTAGCACTTGCTTATATAGGTGATGCTGTATATGAAATTTATGTACGTCATCACCTCCTTGAAAAAGGAACAGTAAGACCTAATCAACTTCACCGTGCAGCAACAAGATTTGTTTCTGCGAAAGGACAAGCTAAAGTAATTAGAGAAATGCTTTTTACTGAGATATTGTCAGATGAAGAAGTTGCAGTTGTTAAAAGGGGCCGTAATGCAAAGTCAGGAACTGTACCAAAAAATACGGATGTACAAACATATCGATACGCAACCGCAATGGAAGCGTTAATTGGGTACCATTATTTATTAAAAAATGAAGATAGACTCAATACAATTGTACAATTTGCGATTCAATTTATTGAGAATGATAAAGGAGCATAATATGTCTGAAGAATTTATTATTGGACGTAATCCAGTTATGGAAGCAATACGTTCAGGTCGTGATATAAATAAAATTTGGGTTAGCGAAGGAGCAAATAAAGGTCAAATCCATAAACTTTTAGAATTAGCTAACCAAAACAAAGTGATCGTTCAAACAGCACCAAACAAGAAATTAGATGGAATGGTTAAAGGTAACCACCAAGGGGTAGTAGCGCAAGTAGCTGCATATGAATATGTGGAAATTGATGATTTGTTTGAAGTGGCTAGTAGTCGAAATGAACAACCGTTCTTCTTAATTCTTGATGAAATTGAAGACCCTCATAATTTAGGCTCAATTATGAGAACTGCAGATGCAGTTGGTGCTCATGGAATCATTATTCCAAAGAGAAGAGCGGTAGGTTTAACTTCAGCGGTTGCTAAGGCCTCTACTGGAGCAATTGAATACATTCCAGTAGCAAGAGTAACGAACTTAGCAAGAACTATAGATGAATTAAAAGAAAGAGGAGTTTGGATTTTTGGTACAGATGCAAAAGGTGCTGATGACTATCGAAACATGGATGGCCAAATTTCTCTAGGGTTAATTATTGGTAGCGAAGGTAAAGGCATGAGCAGGATCTTAAAGGAAAAATGTGATTTCCTAATTAAGTTACCAATGGTCGGTAAAGTTACATCTTTAAATGCGTCTGTTGCGGCTAGTCTATTAATGTATGAAATACATCGTAAGAGACACCCGCTTGGATCATAAAAAGAAAGAGATTCTTATTGTAGATGGTTATAACATGATTGGAGCTTGGCCGAATCTTAGAAAACTTCGAGAAATTGACTTTGATAAATCACGTGATTATCTAATTACTCAACTTGCTGAGTATAAGGCATACACAGGGATGTATATAATTGTTGTATTTGATGCCCATTTTGTAAATGGAATCGAAAAAGTCGACAAGAATTCAAAGGTCGAAGTGATTTTTACTCGAAAAAACCAAACGGCTGATGAAAAAATTGAAAAACTTGCAATTGAGCTTCGTCATGTTAACCATCATATTTATGTTGCGACATCTGACTTTACTGAGCAATGGCAAATATTTGGACAAGGTGCACTTCGTATACCTGCAATGGAACTATATCGATCGGTTACTCAAAATAAAAAAATGATAAGTAGTCGAATTAGTGAAATACCTGATCAAAGACTGACGATTAGTAAGACTTTAAATTCGAAACAAACAGAAATTTTAGAAAAATGGCGAAGAGGGGAACGATGACTTATTGTTTCCTTCTTCTTTGTGCTGTATAATTTAATTAAATTGTTTGGTCGGAGGTGCTAATTTTGAACGTTGAACAGGAATTGAAGCTAATGATAGAGTATGGCCCTTTAGAAGATGAGGTAATTCTCGAGTATGTTCGAGAAGGTGATCAAGAGGCACTAACATTTTTAATTCAAAAGTACCGAAATTTCGTTAAAGCAAAATCTAGGTCTTATTTCCTAATAGGAGCTGACCGTGAAGACATCATTCAAGAAGGTATGATTGGATTATACAAAGCAATTCGTGATTACAAAGAAGACAAACTTTCGTCATTCAAGGCGTTTGCAGAATTATGCATTACAAGACAAATTATTACAGCAATTAAAACAGCAACTAGGCAAAAGCACATCCCATTAAATTCTTATGTTTCATTGGACAAGCCTATTTATGATGAGGAATCTGATCGTACATTACTGGATGTTTTAACAGAAACAAAAAACATGGATCCAGAGGAACTTGTTATCAATCAAGAAGAAAATGTGGACATAGAGCTTAAAATGTCTGAATTATTAAGCGATTTAGAAAGAAAAGTATTATCACTCTATTTAGATGGTCGATCTTACCAAGAAATATCAGAAGAGTTAAACAGACATGTAAAATCGATTGATAATGCTCTACAGAGAGTGAAAAGAAAGCTTGAAAGATATATGGAAATCAGAGAACTATCAGTTTAATTAGATCAAATAAATTCCTTTGTAATTCATAATAATATATAGAAATACAAGGGTTTAGAAATGAATTTGACAGTTTATATTTCACATGGTACATTCTAGATGGATAATTATAGATGAATTAGGTTGGTGTCACCATGAGAAAAAAAGTTGTCCTGTCGTGCGCTAATTGCAATAATAGAAATTACTCCACAATGAAGAATTCCTCTTCTGTAGAACGTTTGGAGATGAAAAAGTTTTGTAAAACATGCAATGAGCATACTACACATAAAGAAACAAAATAAATGAAGTAAGATAAATGATAATTGCGAATGTCCTTATTCTATTTATAAACTAAAGATCATGCACTATTTTTTGGACAAGGCGGACGTTTCGTAAATCTCTAAACTAGTATATATGGGGGTTGCATCTGTGGGTCGTATCGGTAAGTTTTTTCGCGAAGTAAAAAGTGAAATGAAAAAAGTTTCATGGCCTAAACGTAAAGAATTAGTTAATTCAACAGTTACAGTATTAGCTACAGTTTTATTCTTTGTAGTATTCTTCGCTGTAATTGACACAGGACTTTCTAAACTAATTCGACTTATTCTTGAATAAGTTAAAACTAATTGTGCTATAATGAGTGATAATGTTTAAAAAAAAGCCCGGTGACGGGTTTTTTAATTTGCAAAGAAAGTTGACCGGGGAGGGAAGGACAAGTAGTCCTCTAACATGGAAAAAAGATGGTATGTAGTTCATACTTACTCAGGATATGAGAATAAAGTAAAAGCGAATTTAGAAAAACGTGTAGAAACAATGGGAATGCAGGATAAAATTTTCCGTGTAATAGTTCCAGAAGAATCAGAAGTAGAAATGAAGAACGGTAAAGAAAAAGTAACGAAACGTAAAGTGTTTCCTGGTTATGTGTTAGTTGAACTAGTGATGACTGACGATTCTTGGTATGTAGTTCGAAATACACCGGGAGTAACTGGTTTCGTTGGCTCGGCAGGATCTGGTTCAAAACCAACCCCACTTTTAGAAGAAGAAATTACTCATATTCTAAAACATATGGGTCTAGATGAACAAACAATTGATTTTGATTTAGATGTAAATGAAGTTGTTCGATTAAAAGAAGGTCCATTTGCGAATTATACTGGATCAATTAAAGAAATTGACTTCGAAAAGAAAAAAGTGACTGTGTTAGTAGAATTCTTTAATAAAGAAACACCAGTAGAACTGGATTTACATCTTATTGAAAAATTATAATACAAGACCTTGCATTTTTATTTTGAAAATGTTAGACTTTTAAAGGTCAATATGCATCGAAAAGATGGTATTAACTTCTGTATAAGAATATGCATGTAAATGCAAAACGATATGAGTGGGAGGGTGTAAAAACCCGTTACCACATCACGGACTTAAGGAGGTGTGTCTCGTGGCTAAAAAAGTAATTAAAATGGTAAAATTGCAAATTCCTGCAGGGAAAGCAAACCCAGCACCACCAGTTGGTCCTGCACTAGGACAAGCAGGTGTTAACATCATGGGATTCTGTAAAGAGTTCAACGCTCGTACAGCTGACCAAGCTGGTCTAATTATTCCTGTTGAAATCACTGTATTCGAAGATCGTTCGTTTACATTTATTACGAAAACTCCTCCTGCTGCAGTACTTCTTAAAGTAGCGGCTGGTATTGAGTCTGGTTCTGGTGAACCAAATCGTAAAAAAGTAGCAACAGTTAAACGCGATAAAGTGCGTGAGATTGCTGAACAAAAAATGCCTGACTTAAATGCTGCTTCTGTTGAAGCTGCTATGCGTATGGTAGAAGGTACTGCACGTAGTATGGGTATCGTTATTGAAGACTAATCCCATCTTCAATAAGGTGTGATTGAGGAGGTTGCGAACATCATTTGATGTGTTTTATCGCAACCTTTATTCGTGGGAGGAAAATCCGTTAAAACCACATTAGGAGGAATAAAACATGGCTAACAAAGGTAAAAAATACCAAGAAGCTATTAAATTAGTAGATCGTACAGCTGTTTACGCAGTAAACGAAGCTGTTGAACTTGTTAAAAAGACTACAACTGTTAACTTTGATGCAACAGTTGAAGTAGCATTCCGTTTAGGAGTAGATCCAAAGAAAGCTGACCAACAAATTCGTGGTGCAGTAGTTCTTCCACACGGTACTGGTAAAGTACAACGTGTATTAGTATTCGCTAAAGGTGAAAAAGCTAAAGAAGCTGAAGCTGCTGGTGCTGATTTCGTAGGCGATGCTGACATGATTAACAAAATCCAACAAGGTTGGTTCGATTTTGATGTAGTAGTAGCAACTCCAGACATGATGGCTGAAGTTGGTAAATTAGGACGTGTATTAGGACCTAAAGGTTTAATGCCAAACCCGAAAACAGGTACAGTTACATTTGACGTAACTAAAGCTGTTAACGAAATCAAAGCTGGTAAAGTTGAATACCGTGTTGATAAAGCTGGTAACATTCACGTACCAATCGGTAAAGTATCTTTCGAAAACGAAAAGTTAGTAGAAAACTTTACAACAATCTTTGAAACTATGGTTAAAGTTAAACCTGCTGCTGCTAAAGGAACATACATGAAGAACGTAGCAATCACTTCAACTATGGGCCCTGGTATCAAAGTAGATCCAGCTAGTTTCTAAGATAAAAAACAAAGTTGACAATTCGACAAGAACTCTCTATAATGGAGATTGTCTTGCTAATTAAATAGACTACCGTAGACAGTAGGTGCTTATGCTTAATATCCTACCGAGGTGTATAACTGATAAATTCGTGCATATACAACCTCCATGTCTTTTTTTGAAAAGTTCGTGGAGGTTTTGCTATGGTTACACTTTTGCGGTATACACACAAAAATCCACAGGAGGTGTAATAAATGAGCGCAGTATTAGAAGCTAAAAAACAAGTTGTATCTGAAGTAGCTGCTAAATTACGTGATAGTAAATCAACAATTGTTGTTGACTACCGTGGTTTAAATGTTGCTGAAGTAACTGAATTACGTAAGCAATTACGTGAAGCTGGCGTTGAGTTCAAAGTTTACAAAAACACTTTAACTCGTCGTGCTGCTGAAGAGGCTGGCTTAGCTGGTTTAAACGAATCATTAACTGGTCCAAACGCAATCGCGTTTAGTACGGAGGATGTAATTGCTCCTGCTAAAGTAATCAACGATTTCGCTAAAAAACACGAAGCTTTAGAAATTAAAGCTGGTGTAATCGAAGGAAACGTTGCTACTGTTGAAGAAGTTAAAGCTCTTGCTGAACTTCCATCTCGCGAAGGTTTACTTTCTATGTTGCTTAGCGTGCTACAAGCACCAATCCGCAACTTCGCTCTTGCAACTAAAGCAGTTGCAGAACAAAAAGAAGAACAAGGCGCTTAATGCCAAGATCGCTTAAAATATATAATTTAAAGGTATAAACAAGGAGGAAATTAACAATGACTAAAGAACAAATCATTGAAGCAGTTAAAAACATGACTGTATTAGAATTAAATGACTTAGTAAAAGCAATCGAAGAAGAGTTCGGCGTAACTGCTGCTGCTCCTATGGTAATGGCTGGTGGAGCTGTTGAAGCTGCTGCTGAGCAAACTGAATTTGATTTAGTATTAGCTAGCCCTGGCGACCAAAAAATCAAAGTAATCAAAGTTGTTCGTGAATTAACTGGTTTAGGATTAAAAGAAGCTAAAGAATTAGTTGACAACACTCCTAAAGCAATTAAAGAAGGAATCAGCAAAGAAGAAGCTGAAGAAATGAAAGCTAAACTTGAAGAAGTTGGCGCTAACGTAGAAGTTAAGTAATTTCTAAAAGTTTTTAGAAAAGCTCGCATTTATGCGAGCTTTTTTTGTACATATGGGGTTACTTTTGGGAAGACTGTTGATAAGTATATATATGGAAGAAGGATTTTTAATGGCAGATCATTATTTTACAAATCAACCGAATAGTAAAACTGATAAAAAGGTATTTACATTTACTCTAAGAGGGAATGATTTGAAGTTCCAATCTGATTCAGGTGTTTTTTCTAGGAATGAAGTTGATTTTGGATCCCGTGTTTTAATTAACACGTTCATATTTCCAAAAGTTGAAGGTAATATTTTAGACGTTGGATGTGGATACGGTCCAATAGGATTATCAATCGCAAAAGATGATTCTAGTCGAACGGTGGAAATGGTTGATGTGAATTTAAGAGCGATCGAATTAGCAAAAGAAAATGCGGATGTAAATAAAATAGATAATGTGAAAATCTATGAAAGTAGCATCTATGAAAATGTTACTGGTGAATATGCTGCTATTTTAACAAATCCGCCAATTCGTGCCGGGAAAAGTGTTGTTCATGAAATTTTAAAAAGTGCTTATGATAAATTACTCCCTGGTGGAGAGCTTTGGGTAGTTATAAAAAAGAAGCAAGGAGCGCCATCTGCTCTTGATTTATTAAAAGAAACTTTCGACGAGGTTGAGGTAGTAAAAAAAGATAAAGGATATTATATCATAAAAAGTAAAAAAGATTGACTGTATTTTTTGCTTGTGATAGTATTATTAAATGCCAATATATATTTATTTTCAAAAATGATTTTTTGAAAGTGGGTATATTTCTATATTCTTTGGAAATGATAGTAAAATGACTGTCGTTGAGTTTAATAAATGGTTTTCATTTTGAAACCATTTTATTTTTTGTTTAACAAGTAAGGGATGTTTTCTGCTTATTTGTTACTATTTTTTTGTTTTAAATACTCTTATTTAAGGGGTGAATATGTTGACAGGTCAACTAGTTCAATATGGACGACACCGCCAACGCAGAAGTTATGCTCGTATCAGTGAAGTTTTAGAGTTACCTAACTTAATTGAAATTCAAACAGCATCTTACCAATGGTTCTTAGATGAAGGTTTGAGAGAAATGTTCCAAGACATTTCACCAATTGAGGATTTCACAGGTAATCTATCATTAGAATTCATTGATTACAGTTTAGGTGAGCCGAAGTATGTTGTAGAAGAATCGAAAGAGCGTGACGTAAACTACGCTGCTCCACTTCGAGTGAAAGTTCGCCTATTAAATAAGGAAACTGGCGAAGTTAAGGAGCAAGACGTTTTCATGGGGGATTTCCCTCTGATGACGGACACGGGCACATTCATTATTAATGGTGCTGAACGTGTAATCGTTTCACAATTAGTACGTTCTCCAAGTGTGTACTATAGTGGAAAAATCGACAAAAATGGTAAAAAAGGTTATACGGCTACAGTTATTCCGAACCGCGGTGCTTGGTTAGAGTACGAAACGGACGCGAAGGATGTAGTTTATGTACGTATTGACCGTACAAGAAAATTACCTGTAACGGTACTACTACGTTCGCTTGGGTTTGGTACAGACCAAGAGATTCTAGACTTATTAGGCGAAAACGAATACCTACGTAATACTCTTGAAAAAGATAACACAGATAGCACTGAAAAAGCGCTTCTTGAAATCTATGAAAGATTACGTCCAGGTGAACCACCTACAGTAGAAAACGCTAAAAATCTATTAATTACTCGCTTCTTTGATCCGAAGCGTTATGACTTAGCTAGCGTTGGACGCTACAAAATAAATAAAAAATTACACATTAAAAATAGACTATTTAACCAACGTATTGCAGAAACATTAGTGGATCCAGAAACTGGTGAAATTATTGTAGAAAAAGGGACAACTCTTGATCGCCGTACGTTAGACCGTATTATTCCATTCTTAGAAAAGAATATCGGTGAAAAAGTTGTTCACCCTGCTGCTGGCGTATTAGAAGATGAGATTACTTTACAATCTATTAAAATTTACGCTCCTGTAGAAGATGGTGAACAAGTTATTCAAGTTATTGGAAATGCGAATGTAAGCAAAAGTGTGAAAAACATTTCACCTGCGGACATTATCTCTTCAATTTCTTACTTCTTTAACCTGCTACATAACGTAGGTGACACTGACGATATTGACCATTTAGGAAATCGTCGTTTACGTTCAGTTGGTGAATTACTTCAAAACCAATTCCGTATCGGTCTATCTCGTATGGAACGTGTAGTACGTGAACGTATGTCAATTCAAGATACAAACGCAGTTACTCCGCAGGCATTAATTAATATTCGCCCTGTAATTGCTTCAATTAAAGAATTCTTTGGTAGTTCACAGCTATCTCAATTCATGGACCAAACAAATCCTCTTGCTGAATTAACTCATAAGCGAAGACTATCAGCACTTGGACCAGGTGGTTTAACACGTGAACGTGCAGGATTTGAAGTGCGTGACGTTCATTACTCTCACTATGGCCGTATGTGTCCGATTGAAACGCCTGAGGGACCGAACATCGGATTAATTAACTCACTTTCTTCTTATGCAAAAGTAAATCAATTTGGTTTCATTGAAACTCCTTATCGTCGTGTAGACCCTGAAACAGGTCGTCTAACTGATAAAATTGACTATTTAACTGCTGATGAAGAGGATCTATACGTTGTAGCCCAAGCGAATGCTCGTTTAGGTGAAGACGGAAGCTTTTTAGATGAAGATGTAGTAGCTCGTTTCCGTGGAGATAACACAGTTGTTAAACGTGAACGTATTGACTACATGGATGTATCTCCTAAACAAGTAGTATCAGCTGCGACAGCATGTATTCCTTTCTTAGAGAACGATGACTCGAACCGTGCCCTAATGGGAGCGAACATGCAACGTCAAGCAGTACCATTATTAAACCCTGAATCTCCAATCGTAGGTACAGGTATGGAATACGTTTCAGCAAAAGACTCAGGTGCTGCAGTAATTTGTAAACACCCAGGTATCGTTGAACGTGTTGAAGCGAAAGAAGTTTGGGTACGTCGCTACTTAGAAGTAGATGGACAAAAAGTTAAAGGTGACCTTGATAAATATCGTATGTTAAAATTCGTACGTTCTAACCAAGGTACTTGTTATAACCAACGCCCAATCGTAAGTGTTGGTGACGAAGTAGTAAGAGGCGAAATTCTTGCAGATGGACCTTCAATGGAAAAAGGTGAATTAGCACTAGGACGTAACGTATTAGTAGCATTCATGACATGGGATGGTTACAACTACGAGGATGCCATCATTATGAGTCGCCGTCTTGTTAAAGAAGATGTTTACACTTCAGTTCATATTGAAGAATATGAATCAGAAGCTCGTGATACAAAATTAGGACCTGAAGAAATCACTCGTGATATTCCAAACGTTGGTGAAGATGCACTTAAAAATCTTGATGAGCGTGGAATTATCCGAATTGGTGCAGAAGTAAAAGATGGAGATTTATTAGTTGGTAAAGTAACGCCTAAAGGTGTAACTGAATTAACTGCTGAAGAACGTCTTCTACACGCAATCTTCGGTGAAAAAGCTCGTGAAGTTCGTGATACATCATTACGTGTTCCACACGGTGGAGGCGGGATTATCCTTGATGTGAAAGTATTCACTCGTGAAAACGGTGATGAATTACCACCAGGAGTAAACCAACTTGTTCGTGTTTATATCGTTCAGAAACGTAAAATCTCTGAAGGGGATAAAATGGCTGGACGACATGGTAATAAAGGGGTTATCTCTCGTATTTTACCAGAAGAAGATATGCCATTCTTACCTGATGGAACGCCAGTTGATATCATGTTAAATCCATTAGGGGTACCTTCTCGTATGAACATCGGTCAGGTATTAGAGCTACACTTAGGTATGGCTGCAAGATATCTTGGTATTCATGTTGCTTCTCCAGTATTTGACGGAGCGCGTGAGGAAGATGTTTGGGGAACTATTGAAGAAGCTGGTATGGCACGTGATGCAAAAACTGTACTATATGATGGACGTAGTGGTGAGCCTTTCGATAACCGTGTTTCTGTAGGTGTCATGTATATGATCAAACTTGCACACATGGTTGACGATAAGTTACATGCTCGTTCAACAGGACCATACTCACTTGTTACGCAACAACCACTTGGTGGTAAAGCACAATTTGGTGGACAGCGTTTTGGTGAGATGGAGGTTTGGGCACTTGAAGCATACGGTGCTGCTTATACATTACAAGAGATCTTAACAGTTAAATCTGATGACGTTGTTGGCCGTGTGAAAACATATGAAGCAATCGTTAAAGGTGAAAATGTACCAGAACCAGGTGTTCCAGAATCATTCAAAGTATTGATTAAAGAATTACAATCTCTAGGTATGGATGTTAAAATGATGTCTGCTACAGATCAAGAAATCGAAATGCGTGATACTGAAGATGATGATGATCAAGCTTCAGAACATTTAGCGATGGATATGGAATACGTAAAAGAATAAGTATTATATAGGGTAAAACCTTAGGACAGAAAGGGAGGTAGGCCCCTTGATAGATGTAAATAATTTCGAGTATATGAAGATCGGACTTGCATCGCCTGACAAAATTCGCTCGTGGTCATACGGGGAAATTAAAAAACCTGAAACAATTAACTACCGTACATTAAAACCTGAAAAAGATGGTCTTTTCTGTGAACGCATTTTCGGTCCTACGAAAGATTGGGAATGTCATTGCGGAAAGTATAAACGTGTACGTTATAAAGGTGTAGTTTGTGATCGTTGTGGAGTTGAAGTAACTCGTGCAAAAGTACGTCGTGAGCGTATGGGTCACATCGAATTAGCTGCACCAGTATCACATATTTGGTATTTCAAAGGTATTCCAAGCCGAATGGGACTTGTTTTAGACATGTCCCCTCGTGCTCTGGAAGAAGTAATCTACTTTGCTTCTTACGTAGTAACAGAAGCTGGAGATACTCCTTTAGAAAAGAAACAATTGCTTTCTGAGAAAGAGTTCCGTGCTTATCGTGAGCGTTACGGTCAAACTTTCCAAGCATCTATGGGTGCTGAAGCAATTAAAAAATTATTAAGCGATATTAATCTTGAAAAAGATGTTGATTCATTAAAAGAAGAGTTAAAAACTGCTCAAGGTCAACGTCGTACAAGAGCAATTAAACGTTTAGAAGTTTTAGAAGCATTCCGTAACTCTGGTAATGAGCCTTCTTGGATGATCTTAGATGTGCTACCAGTAATCCCACCTGAATTACGACCAATGTTTCAATTAGATGGTGGACGTTTTGCAACTTCAGATTTAAACGATTTATATCGTCGTGTAATTAACCGTAACAACCGTTTAAAACGTTTATTAGACCTTGGTGCACCAAGCATCATCGTACAAAACGAAAAACGTATGCTTCAAGAAGCAGTTGATGCGTTAATTGACAATGGTCGTCGTGGCCGTCCAGTTACTGGACCAGGTAACCGCCCATTAAAATCTCTTTCTCACATGCTTAAAGGTAAGCAAGGACGTTTCCGTCAAAACTTACTTGGTAAACGTGTTGACTACTCTGGTCGTTCGGTTATCGTTGTAGGACCTAACTTACAAATGTATCAATGTGGATTACCAAAAGAAATGGCAATTGAATTATTCAAGCCATTCGTGATGAAAGAATTAGTAGAGCGTGGCTTAGCACATAACATTAAGTCTGCAAAACGTAAAATTGAGCGTTTACACCCTGAGATTTGGGATGTATTAGAATCAGTTATTCGTGAGCATCCGGTGTTACTAAACCGTGCCCCAACTCTACACAGACTTGGTATCCAAGCGTTCGAACCTACATTAGTAGAAGGCCGTGCAATCCGTCTACATCCACTTGTATGTACTGCATACAATGCCGATTTTGATGGTGACCAAATGGCTGTTCACGTACCGTTATCAAGTGAAGCACAAGCGGAAGCTCGTATTTTAATGCTTGCAGCACAAAACATCCTGAACCCGAAAGATGGTAAACCAGTAGTTACACCATCTCAAGATATGGTATTAGGTAACTATTACTTAACTCTTGAGCGTGCAGGCGCTGTCGGTGAAGGTATGGTATTTAAAGATATCAATGAGGCGTTAATTGCATACCAAAATGGTTATGTACATTTACATTCTCGTGTTGCTGTTGCAGCAAATTCATTAAATAACGAAACATTTACTGAGGAACAAAAAAATTCATTATTAATCACAACGGTTGGTAAGTTAATCTTCAATGAAATCTTACCTACTTCGTTCCCATATATTAATGAACCTACTCAGAGTAACCTTGAGAAGGAAACTCCTCAGATGTATTTTGTAGCTAAAGGTTCGAATATTAAAGAAATTATTGAAAGTAGAGAAGAAATTGCTCCTTTCAAAAAGAAAATACTTGGAAATATCATTGCTGAAGTATTTAAACGTTTCAAAATTACTGAAACGTCAAAAATGCTAGACCGCATGAAGGATCTTGGGTTTAGACACTCTACTAAAGCTGGTATTACAGTTGGTGTATCCGATATCATCGTATTACCTGAGAAGCAGTTAATTATTGCTGAAGCTCAAGAAAAAGTAGATAAAGTTCTAAAACAATTCCGCCGTGGTTTAATCACAGAAGATGAGCGTTACGATCGTGTAATCGCAATTTGGAGTGATGCGAAAGATGTTATTCAAGGCAAACTGATGGCTTCCCTAAATAAACGCAACCCAATCTTTATGATGAGTGACTCTGGTGCCCGTGGTAACGCATCAAACTTTACTCAGCTTGCTGGTATGCGTGGTCTGATGGCCAACCCGGCTGGTCGTATTATTGAGTTACCAATCAAATCTTCATTCCGTGAAGGTCTAACGGTACTTGAATACTTTATCTCTACACACGGTGCACGTAAAGGTCTTGCCGATACAGCACTAAAAACAGCCGATTCAGGTTACTTAACTCGTCGTCTAGTTGACGTTGCACAAGATGTAATCGTTCGTCAAGATGATTGTGGTACTGACCGTGGATTACACGTTAAAGCAATTAAAGAAGGTAACGAAATTATTGAGGGATTATACGATCGTTTAGTTGGTCGTCATTTACGTTCAACTATACGTCACCCAGAAACAGGTGTATTACTTGCTCAAGAGAACGATTTAATTACAGAAGACTTAGCTCGTGAAATTATCGATGCTGGTATTGAAGAAGTTAATATCCGTTCTGCGTTCACATGTAATACTAACCATGGAGTATGTAAAAAATGTTATGGCCGTAACTTAGCTACAGGTGCTGAGGTTGAAGTTGGTGAGGCAGTAGGTATTATTGCTGCACAATCAATCGGTGAACCAGGTACACAGTTAACGATGCGTACATTCCATACAGGTGGGGTAGCAGGAGACGATATTACTCAAGGTTTACCTCGTATTCAAGAGCTATTTGAAGCACGTAATCCTAAAGGTCAAGCGGTTATTTCTGAAATTGATGGTATTATTTCAATTTCTACTGACGCTAAAGATAAACAAGAAATTATTGTTCAAGGCTCAGTAGAATCTAGAAACTACCCAGTTCCTTATGGCGCTAGACTAAAAGTTCAAGAAGGTGAAGCGATTGAACGCGGTCAAGTAATGACTGAAGGTTCAATTGATCCTAAAGAACTTCTAAAAGTAAAAGGTACAAATGCTGTTCAAGAATACTTATTACGTGAAGTTCAAAAAGTATACCGTATGCAAGGGGTAGAAATTGGTGACAAGCACGTAGAGGTAATGGTACGTCAAATGCTGAAGAAAGTTCGTGTAATGGATGCAGGTGAGACTACTTTACTACCTGGTACATTATTAGAACTACACCAGTTTACTGAAGCGAATAAAGAAGCTTTATTTGCAGGTAAACAACCAGCTACTGCGCGCCCATTATTACTAGGTATTACAAAAGCATCATTAGAAACAGACTCATTCCTTTCTGCTGCATCATTCCAAGAAACAACGCGTGTATTGACAGACGCTGCGATTAAAGGAAAACGTGATGAGTTGCTAGGATTAAAAGAGAATGTTATTATAGGTAAGTTGGTTCCAGCTGGTACTGGTATGAACAGATACCGTAAAGTAGATCTTGTAAAGGATTTAACTGAATCAGTTGAAATGAATGAAGAAGTATTAGTTGAAAAATAATCTTAAAATATTTTAAAACTTGAGTTGACATCATTTGATGAAAAATGATAAGATATTCAAGGTTGCTCCTAGACAATAGCACTGCTAATCTAAGCAGGTTAGATCCGGGGCTAATTTAGGAATATACAAGTTTAAAACTGTTTTTGTGAGAAGGAGGGCTTCTTCCTTCTTGCAAAAACTTTGTTTTCAACTAATAATGAACCACCTGGATGTGTGGTCTTATAAATATTTGAAGGGAGGAAAACTCATGCCTACTATTAACCAGTTAGTGCGTAATGGACGTACTTCTAAAGTATGGAAATCAAAATCACCAGCATTAAATAAAGGTTTCAACTCATTAAAGAAAAAATCAACTGATTTATCAGCTCCACAAAAACGTGGTGTTTGTACTCGTGTTGGTACAATGACTCCAAAGAAACCGAACTCAGCATTACGTAAATATGCTCGTGTACGTTTAACTAACCAAATCGAGGTAACTGCTTATATCCCAGGTATCGGACACAACTTACAAGAGCACAGTGTTGTTCTTATCCGTGGTGGACGTGTAAAAGATTTACCGGGGGTACGTTACCATATCGTTCGTGGTGCATTAGATACTGCAGGTGTTGACAAGCGTATGCAAGGTCGTTCTAAATATGGAACTAAGAGACCAAAAGCAGCTAAGAAGTAATAAATAACAACTAGCCGAAAGGAGGAAATAACATGCCACGTAAAGGTCCTGTTGCAAAAAGAGATGTATTGCCAGATCCACTTTATAATTCAAAATTAGTTTCTCGTTTAATCAACAAAATGATGATTGACGGAAAAAGAGGAAAGTCTCAAGCTATCTTATACGGAGCATTTGAATTAATCCAAGAACGTTCTGGTAAAGAACCAATGGAAGTATTCGAAGCAGCTCTTAAAAATATCATGCCAGTTCTAGAAGTTAGAGCTCGTCGTGTTGGTGGTTCAAACTACCAAGTACCAGTTGAGGTTCGCCCTGAGCGCCGTACAACTTTAGGTCTTCGCTGGTTAGTTAACTATGCTCGTCTTCGTGGAGAAAAAACGATGGAAGAGCGTTTAGCTAATGAAATTCTTGATGCAGCTAACAACTCAGGTTCTGCAGTTAAGAAACGTGAAGATACACACAAAATGGCAGAAGCGAACAAAGCGTTTGCTCACTACCGTTGGTAAGATTAAAAGCAATTTAGTTATTTCTGCACATAATGAATGTTGGTTAAGTCGTTCACCTATTTCTAATTTAGCTTGCTAGATTAAATAGGTGAACGTCGGATTACATAATTTAGGATGACATAATAGTTCCTTGCTTGTAGTGCTTGCTTAACTTAATAACATGAAGTATGTATAGGAATAACTTTTTCTTGTACTAAAAAATCCTAACTAATACTGGAAGGGAGAAAGAACCCTGATGACTAGAGAGTTCTCCTTAAATAACACTCGTAATATCGGGATCATGGCTCACATTGATGCTGGTAAAACAACAACAACAGAGCGTATCCTTTATTACACAGGTCGTATTCACAAAATTGGTGAAACTCATGAAGGAGCTTCACAAATGGACTGGATGGAGCAAGAGCAAGAGCGTGGTATCACTATCACATCTGCTGCTACAACAGCTCAGTGGAATAACCACCGTGTAAATATCATTGATACTCCAGGTCACGTAGACTTCACTGTAGAAGTTGAACGTTCTCTACGTGTACTTGATGGCGCAGTAGCAGTACTTGATGCTCAATCAGGTGTTGAGCCTCAAACTGAAACAGTTTGGCGCCAAGCAACTACTTACGGAGTTCCACGTGTAGTATTCGTTAACAAAATGGATAAAATCGGCGCGGATTTCTTATACTCTGTAGGTACGTTACATGACCGTTTACAAGCAAACGCACACCCAATCCAATTAGCGATGGGTGCTGAAGATAACTTCTGGGGTATTGTTGACCTAGTTGAAATGAAAGCTATTAAGTACAATAATGACTTAGGAACTGACATTGAAACGATCGAAATTCCAGAAGAATATCAAGAACTAGCTGAAGAATACCGTGGTCGTTTAATCGAAGCGGTAGCTGAGTTAGATGAAGAATTAATGATGAAATACCTTGAAGGTGAAGAAATCACAATTCCTGAATTAAAAGCTGCTATTCGTACAGCTACATGTTCAGTACAATTCTACCCAGTAGTATGTGGTTCTGCTTTCAAAAACAAAGGTGTTCAATTAATGCTTGATGCAGTAATTGATTACCTACCATCTCCATTAGATGTACCAGCTATCAAAGGAACATTACCTGATACTGATGAAGAGAAAATCGTTCCATCAAGTGATGAAGAGCCTTTCGCTGCATTAGCATTCAAAATTATGACTGATCCTTATGTTGGTAAATTAACGTTCTTCCGAGTATACTCAGGTACGTTAGAATCTGGTTCATACGTTCAAAACTCTACAAAAGGTAAGCGTGAGCGTGTAGGTCGTATCCTACAAATGCATGCTAACTCTCGTCAAGAGATTTCGAAAGTATACGCTGGAGATATCGCTGCTGCTGTAGGTCTTAAAGACACTACAACTGGTGATACTTTATGTGATGAAAAGAATTTAGTAATTCTTGAGTCTATGGAATTCCCTGATCCAGTTATCTCAATTGCGATTGAGCCAAAATCTAAAGCTGACCAAGATAAAATGGGTCAAGCATTAGTGAAATTAACTGAAGAAGATCCAACTTTCCGTGCACATACTGACCAAGAAACTGGTCAAGTAATCATCGCTGGTATGGGTGAGCTTCACCTTGATATCATCGTTGACCGTATGCGTCGTGAATTTAAAGTAGAAGCTAACGTTGGTGCTCCTCAAGTAGCATACCGTGAAACTTTCCGTTCTTCTGCACAAGTAGAAGGTAAATTCGTTCGTCAATCAGGTGGACGTGGACAATTTGGACACGTTTGGATTGAATTCTCACCAAACGAAGAAGGAAAAGGCTTCGAATTTGAAAACGCAATCGTTGGTGGTGTTGTTCCTCGTGAATACATCCCAGCTGTAGCTGCAGGTCTTGAAGATTCTCTTAAAAATGGTGTATTAGCTGGTTTCCCACTAATCGACATTAAAGCGAAATTATTCGATGGATCTTACCATGATGTTGACTCGAATGAGATGGCGTTTAAAGTAGCTGCTTCATTAGCTCTTAAAAACGCTGTTAAGAAATGTAACCCAGTTCTACTTGAACCATTAATGAAAGTAGAAGTTGTTATCCCTGAGGAATACTTAGGAGATATCATGGGTGATATCACATCTCGTCGTGGACGCGTTGAAGGTATGGAAGCACGCGGTAACGCTCAAGTTGTTCGTGCTATGGTACCACTTTCAGAAATGTTTGGTTATGCAACTTCATTACGTTCTAACACTCAAGGTCGTGGAACGTTCTCAATGGTATTTGACCATTACGAAGATGTACCAAAATCAATTTCTGAAGAAATTATCAAAAAATATAAAGGTGAGTAATTGATTATTTAGTTCTCATCATGTATAACTATTTATGTTAGATGTTAGCTATAAGGGGTACAAGTTGCCCTTTATAGCATAATCATATAAACTAAAAAATAATTTTTTTTCACTATAAGGAGGATTTTTACAATGGGTAAAGCTAAATTCGAACGTGTAAAACCACACGTTAACATTGGTACAATCGGACACGTTGACCATGGTAAAACTACATTAACTGCTGCTATTACAACTGTATTAGCTAAAGTAGGTGGAGCTGAAGCTCGCGCTTACGATCAAATCGACGGAGCTCCAGAAGAAAGAGAACGTGGAATCACAATCTCTACTGCACACGTTGAGTACGAAACAGAAACTCGTCACTATGCACACGTTGACTGCCCAGGTCACGCTGACTATGTTAAAAACATGATCACTGGTGCTGCTCAAATGGACGGCGGTATCTTAGTAGTATCTGCTGCTGATGGTCCAATGCCTCAAACTCGTGAGCACATTCTTTTATCTCGTCAAGTAGGTGTACCTTACATCGTAGTATTCATGAACAAATGTGACATGGTTGACGACGAAGAATTACTTGAATTAGTTGAAATGGAAATCCGTGATCTATTATCAGAATACGATTTCCCAGGCGATGACATTCCAGTAATCAAAGGTTCTGCACTTAAAGCTCTTGAAGGAGATGCTGAGTGGGAAGCTAAAATTCATGAATTAATGGCTGAAGTTGATACTTACATCCCAACGCCAGCTCGTGAAACTGACAAGCCTTTCTTAATGCCAGTTGAGGACGTATTCTCAATCACTGGTCGTGGAACAGTTGCTACTGGTCGTGTTGAGCGTGGTATCGTTAAAGTTGGTGACGTAGTAGAAATCGTTGGTCTTGTTGAAGAGCCAAAATCAACTACTGTAACAGGTGTTGAAATGTTCCGTAAACTTCTTGATCAAGCAGAAGCTGGAGATAACATCGGTGCACTTCTTCGTGGGGTTGCTCGTGACGATATCCAACGTGGTCAAGTTTTAGCTAAACCAGGTTCAGTTAAACAACACACTAAGTTCAAAGCTGAAGTTTACGTTTTATCTAAAGAAGAAGGTGGACGTCACACTCCATTCTTCGCTAACTACCGTCCACAATTCTATTTCCGTACAACTGACGTAACTGGAATCATCCAATTACCAGAAGGCGTTGAAATGGTTATGCCTGGCGACAACATCGAAATGACTGTTGAGTTAATCAACGCAATCGCTGTTGAAGAAGGAACTAAGTTCTCTATCCGTGAGGGTGGACGTACTGTAGGCGCTGGCGTAGTTGCTACAATCGTTGAATAATTAAACTTAAAAGCTTAGAAGATCTTTTCTTCTAAGCTTTTTTTTATAAGTAAATTGGAAATATTTAAAATATGCATTAAAACCGATTCTTGCTTGATTTTAATAATTGAAGATAATATAATAACTAAGTACTGAAGACGACGAGAACATTATTTATTTAAACTTATAACAAATGCTTGCAATAGCATTATTTTTTATGTATAATAGATGATGTTGGTCTTTGACTGCGTAGAAGTGGAAGGTTGCTGATACACCCGGCCGCTTTGCCATGGCGAGTGTAAGGAAATTTCCACGGAGTATGTCTATTATTTAAATAGGCGAAAAAGGAGGGAAAATTATGGCAAAAGAAAAAATTCGTATTCGTTTAAAAGCTTATGATCACCGTATTTTAGATCAATCTGCAGAGAAAATCGTTGAAACAGCGAAACGTTCTGGTGCTTCTGTATCTGGTCCGATTCCGTTACCAACTGAGAAATCAGTTTACACGATCCTTCGTGCGGTTCATAAATACAAAGATTCTCGTGAGCAATTCGAAATGCGCACTCACAAACGTTTAATCGATATCGTGAATCCAACTCCACAAACAGTTGATTCATTAATGAGACTAGATTTACCGTCTGGCGTTGATATTGAAATCAAACTTTAATAAAATTATATATAAATTCAGGAGGTGTGACTTATGACTAAAGGAATCTTAGGGAAAAAGATCGGTATGACACAAGTATTTGCTGAAAACGGCGAGTTAATTCCAGTAACTGTAATCGAAGCTACTCCAAACGTGGTTTTACAAAAGAAAACTAATGAAACTGATGGCTACGAAGCTATCCAAATCGGTTTCGCTGACAAACGTGAAAAATTAGCTAACAAACCAGAAAAAGGGCACTCTGCTAAAGCAAACACTGCACCTAAGCGCTTCGTTCGTGAACTTCGCAACGCTGACGTATCAGCTTATGAAGTTGGTCAAGAAGTCAAAGTAGATATTTTTGCAAATGGTGACATCGTTGATGTAACTGGAACTTCAAAAGGTAAAGGTTTCCAAGGTAGCATTAAGCGCCACGGACAATCTCGCGGACCAATGTCTCACGGTTCTCGTTACCACCGTCGTCCAGGTTCAATGGGTCCTGTTGCTCCGAACCGTGTATTCAAAAACAAAGCTTTACCTGGTCAAATGGGTGGAGAAAAAGTAACTGTACAAAACCTACAAATCGTTAAAGTTGACGTTGAACGTAACTTACTTTTAGTAAAAGGTAATGTACCGGGTTCTAAAAAATCTTACGTAACAATCCGTACTGCGGTTAAATCTAAATAATTAATTTAGAAGAAAGGAGGAAATAAAATGCCTAAAGTTACTATGTTTAATCAAACAGGTGCTCAAGTAGGAGAAATCGAATTAGCTGAAGCTGTATTCGGAATCGCTCCAAACGAACATGCTTTATTTGATGCTGTAATGATGCAACGTGCATCTTTACGTCAAGGTACTCACAAAGTTAAAACACGTTCTGAAGTACGTGGTGGTGGTCGTAAACCATGGAGACAAAAAGGAACTGGCCGTGCTCGTCAAGGTTCAATCCGTTCTCCACAATGGCGTGGTGGTGGTATCGTATTCGGTCCAGCTCCAAGATCATATTCTTATAAATTACCTAAAAAGGTACGTCGCTTAGCGATTAAATCTGCTTTATCTACTAAAGTATTAGAACAAAGCATGCTAGTTCTTGAAGATTTAGCGTTAAACGCACCAAAAACAAAAGATATGGTTACTGTATTATCTGGCTTATCAGTTGCTAAGAAAGTTTTAATCGTAACAGCTGACCTAAATGAAAACGTAGCTTTATCTGCTCGCAATATCCCTGGAATCACAGTACTTGCAGCAAATGAAGTAAACGTAATCGACGTTTTACATCATGATACATTAATCATGACTAAAGCTGCGGTGGAAAAAGTAGAGGAGGTGCTTGCGTAATGAAGGATCCTCGTGATATTATCAAACGCCCAGTTATCACTGAAGCTTCTATGGAAGCAATCGCTGAAAAAAAATACACTTTTGAAGTAGATGTAAGAGCTAATAAAACTGAAGTTAAAGATGCTGTTGAAGCAATCTTCGGTGTTAAAGTAGAAAAAGTTAACGTAATGAACTACAAAGGTAAGTTTAAGCGTATGGGTAAACATGCTGGTTACACAAACCGTCGTAGAAAAGCAATCGTTAAATTAACTGCTGATAGCCAAGAAATTACATTATTCGAAGGCGTTTAATACTAACTACTAGAAAAGGAGGGAAATTACGATGGGAATCAAAAAGTATAAACCAACCACTAACGGTCGCCGTGGTATGACTACTAATGATTTTGCTGAGATCACTACTGACAAACCAGAAAAATCATTATTAGCTCCACTTAGCAAAAAAGCTGGCCGTAATAACCAAGGTAAAATTACTGTTCGTCACCAAGGTGGTGGACACAAACGTCAATACCGTATCATCGATTTCAAACGAGATAAAGATGGTATACCAGGACGCGTTGCTACAATCGAGTACGATCCAAACCGTTCTGCAAACATTGCGTTAATTAACTACGCTGATGGAGAAAAACGTTACATCCTAGCTCCTAAAAACTTAGTAGTAGGAATGGAAATCGTTTCAGGTCCTGAAGCAGATATTAAAGTAGGTAACGCTTTACCACTTGTAAACATTCCAGTAGGTACTACAATCCACAACATCGAGTTAAAACCAGGTCGTGGAGGACAATTAGTACGTTCAGCTGGTACTTCTGCTCAAGTATTAGGTAAAGAAGACCGTTATGTACTAGTTCGTTTAAACTCTGGTGAAGTACGTATGATTTTAGCAACTTGCCGCGCGACAGTAGGTCAAGTTGGTAACGAACATCACGAACTTATTAACATCGGTAAAGCAGGTCGTTCTCGTTGGATGGGTAAACGCCCAACTGTACGTGGATCTGTAATGAACCCAGTTGATCACCCACACGGTGGTGGTGAAGGACGCTCTCCAATCGGACGTAAATCACCAATGTCTCCATGGGGTAAACCAACTCTTGGTTACAAAACTCGTAAGAAAAACAAAGCGTCAGACAAGTTTATCGTTCGTCGTCGTAAAAAATAACGCGATTGTGCTACGGTTCACTAGAACCGTAGGTCAATCACGAAGGGAGGTACCACAATGGGACGCAGCCTAAAAAAAGGTCCATTTATTGATGATCACTTATTAGCTAAAGTTGAGAAATTAAACGAGACTGACTCTAAGCAAGTTGTTAAAACTTGGTCACGTCGTTCGACTATTTTCCCACAATTTATCGGACATACTATTGCAGTATACGATGGTCGTAAACATGTACCTGTATATGTATCGGAAGATATGGTAGGTCACAAACTTGGTGAATTTGCTCCAACTCGTACTTATAAAGGTCACGATGCGGATGACAAGAAAACTAGAAGATAATGAGAGGAGGCACTCCAATGCAAGCTAAAGCTGTACTGAGAACAGTTCGTATCGCTCCTCGTAAAGTTCGTCTAGTAGTCGATTTAATCCGAGGTAAACAAGTTGGCGAAGCGATCGCAATCCTTCGACACACACCAAAAACTGCTTCTCCTGTTGTAGAAAAATTATTAAAATCTGCTATTGCTAACGCAGAGCATAACTATGATATGGATGTTAATAACTTATACATCGAAAAAGTATTCGTTGATGAAGGTGCTACTTTAAAACGTTTCCGCCCTCGTGCACAAGGACGTGCTAGCGCAATCAACAAACGCACAAGCCACATTACAATCGTGGTATCAGAGAAGAAGGAGGGATAATCGATGGGACAAAAGGTAAATCCAGTCGGACTTCGTGTTGGTATTATTAAAGATTGGGAATCTAAATGGTACGCTGAAAAAGATTACGCTGATCTTTTACATGAAGACATCAAAATTCGTGAGTACATCAGCACTCGTTTAAAAGATTCTGCTGTATCTAAAGTAGAAATCGAAAGAGCTGCTAACCGTGTAAACATTACTGTTCACACTGCAAAACCAGGTATGGTAATCGGTAAAGGTGGTTCGGAAGTTGAAGCTCTTCGTAAAGCTTTAAACAACCTTACTGGCAAACGTGTTCATATCAACATCATCGAAATTAAAAGAGCAGATCTTGATGCTAAATTAGTAGCTGAAAACATCGCTCGTCAATTAGAAAACCGTGTTTCTTTCCGTCGTGCTCAAAAGCAAGTACTTCAACGTGCTATGCGTGCTGGTGCATTAGGTATTAAAACACAAGTTTCTGGTCGTCTTGGCGGAGCAGATATTGCTCGTTCAGAATCATATAGTGAAGGTACAGTGCCACTTCATACATTGCGTGCGGATATCGATTATGCAACTGCAGAAGCAGATACAACATACGGTAAACTAGGCGTAAAAGTATGGATCTACAAAGGTGAAGTTCTTCCTACAAAAAAGAAAGCTTCTGAGGAAGGAGGAAATTAATTATGTTAATGCCTAAACGTGTTAAATATAGAAGAGAGCATCGTGGAAAAATGCGTGGACGTGCCAAAGGTGGTACTGAAATTGCATTCGGTGAATTCGGTTTACAATCTACTGAAGCTTCTTGGATTACTAACCGTCAAATTGAAGCAGCGCGTCGTGCTATGACTCGTTACATGAAACGTGGCGGTAAAGTATGGATTAAAATCTTCCCTTCTAAGCCTTACACAGCTAAACCTCTTGAGGTTCGTATGGGTAGCGGTAAAGGTGCTCCAGAAGGTTGGGTAGCAGTCGTTAAACCAGGAAAAATTATGTTCGAAATCGCTGGTGTATCTGAAGAAGTAGCTCGTGAAGCACTACGCTTAGCAGCTCACAAATTACCAGTTAAATGTAAGTTTGTAAAACGTGAAGACAATGGTGGTGATTCTAATGAAAACTAATGAGATTCGCGATCTTACCACTGCTGAAATTGAATTAAAAGTGAAATCTCTTAAAGAAGAGTTATTCAATCTTCGTTTCCAATTAGCTACAGGACAATTAGAGAACACTGCTCGTATCCGCGAGGTTCGTAAAGCAATTGCTCGTATGAAAACTGTAGTTCGTGAAAGAGAAGTTAACTCTAATAATTAATAATGAGGGGAGGTTTGCCCAGTGAGCGAACGTAACCAACGTAAAGTTTACACAGGACGTGTAGTTTCTGATAAAATGGATAAGACAATTACTGTTGTAGTTGAAACTTATAAAACACATAAACTATACGGAAAACGCGTTAAATATTCTAAGAAATATAAAGCGCACGATGAGCTAAACACTGCAAAAGTTGGCGATATCGTAAAAATCATGGAGACTCGTCCATTATCAGCTACAAAACGTTTCCGTTTAGTTGAAATCGTAGAAGAAGCTGTTATTATCTAATAGATGATCGGATATCATTCTTAATCCGAAAGGAGGTCAATTTGACATGATCCAACAAGAAACTCGTTTAAAAGTTGCTGACAATTCAGGTGCACGTGAATTACTTACTATTAAAGTATTAGGTGGTTCAGGCCGTAAAACTGCTAACATCGGTGATATCATCGTATGTACAGTAAAACAAGCAACACCAGGTGGCGTTGTTAAAAAAGGTGATGTAGTTAAAGCTGTTATCGTTCGTACGAAACGCGGTGTTCGTCGTCCAGACGGTACTTACATCAAATTTGATGAAAACGCAGCTGTTATCATTAAAGATGATAAGAGCCCACGTGGTACTCGTATTTTCGGACCAGTTGCACGTGAATTACGTGATAGCAACTTCATGAAAATCGTATCATTAGCTCCAGAAGTACTTTAATTAATGTACTTTAATAAATACTTCAGAAAGCCTTATTAAGGAGGTGCACGAAGAAGATGCATGTAAAAAAAGGTGATAAAGTTCAAGTTATCTCTGGTAAAGACAAAGGAAAACAAGGTGTTATCCTTGCTGCTTTTCCAAAGAATAACCGCGTACTAGTTGAAGGTGTTAACATCATTAAAAAACACTCAAAACCTACTCAAGCTAACCCACAAGGTGGCATCATCGAGAAAGAAGCACCAATCCATGTTTCTAATGTTATGGCATTAGATCCAAAAACAGGAGTACCTACACGCGTAGGTTACCAATTAGTGGATGGTAAAAAAGTACGTATTGCAAAAAAATCAGGCGAATTACTTGATAAATAATAGAAATTTATGAAAGGAGGTCAACTGAATGAACCGCCTAGTCGAGAAATATCAAAATGAAATCACTCCTGCTCTAGTGAGCAAGTTTAACTATAAATCAGTTATGCAAGTGCCAAAAATTGAAAAGATCGTCATCAACATGGGTGTTGGTGAGGCTGTTTCAAATTCAAAAGCATTAGATACTGCTGTTGAGGAATTAACTTTAATCGCAGGTCAAAAACCTGTTGTAACTAGAGCTAAAAAATCAATCGCACAATTCCGTCTTCGTGAAGGAATGCCTATCGGTGCTAAAGTTACATTACGCGGTGAGCGTATGTACGAATTCTTTGAGAAATTAGTTTCTGTAACATTACCTCGTGTACGTGACTTCCGTGGAATCTCTAAAAAAGCATTCGATGGCCGTGGAAACTACACTTTAGGTGTTAAAGAGCAATTAATCTTCCCAGAGATCGATTATGATAAAGTAAACAAAGTACGTGGTATGGACATCGTTATTGTAACTACTGCAAATACTGATGAAGAAGCTCGTGAAATGCTAACATTATTCGGAATGCCTTTTCAAAAATAATGAAAGCCAGCGCTAAAGAAGAGGAGGCGAAAACGTGGCTAAAAAATCAATGATTGCGAAACAAAAACGTGCTCAGAAATTTAAAGTACAAGAGTATACACGTTGCGAACGTTGCGGACGTCCACACTCAGTATTACGTAAATTTAAACTTTGCCGTATTTGTTTCCGTGAACTTGCTTATAAAGGACAAATCCCTGGCGTTAAAAAAGCTAGTTGGTAATTCTATAGATATTAGGAAGGAGGTTATCTGAACATGGTCATGACAGATCCTATTGCAGATATGCTTACTCGCATTCGTAATGCGAACATGGTACGTCACGAGAAATTAGAATTCCCAGGTTCTAACCTAAAGAAAGAGGTTGCTGAAATTCTAAAACGTGAAGGTTTCATCCGTGACGTTGAGTACATTGAAGATGATAAACAAGGAATCATCCGTATTTTCTTAAAATATGGTGTGAACAACGAACGTGTTATCACTGGATTAAAAAGAATTTCTAAGCCTGGCTTACGTGTATACGCGAAAGCTGACGAAGTACCTCGCGTACTTAACGGTTTAGGTGTTGCTATTGTATCAACATCTAAAGGTGTAATGACAGATAAAGAAGCTCGTCAAGCAAAAACTGGTGGCGAAATCTTAGCATACGTTTGGTAATATAACACAGAGAGAATGGAGGTGTAGTGAATGTCTCGTGTTGGTAAAAAAGAACTTGTAATTCCTGCTGGAGTTACTCTTACTAATAACAACAATACTATTACAGTAAAAGGACCTAAAGGTGAGTTAACTCGTACTTTTAGCCCTGATATGACAATCGAAGTTAACGAGAACGTATTAACAGTTGCACGTCCAACTGATAACAAAGAGCACCGTGCTCTTCATGGTACAACTCGTGCTATCTTAGGTAACATGGTTGAAGGTGTAACTAATGGTTATACTCGTAACCTTGAGTTAGTTGGGGTAGGTTACCGTGCAACTAAAACAGGTGACAAACTTGTTCTAGCTGTTGGTTATTCTCACCCAGTTGAGATCACTCCTGAAAATGGTGTTGAAATCGAAGTACCTTCTAATACTAAAATCAGTATTAAAGGTATCGACAAAGAACGTGTAGGCGCTCTTGCTGCTTACATCCGTCAAGTACGTCCACCAGAGCCTTACAAAGGTAAAGGTATCCGTTACGAAGGCGAAATGGTTCGTCGTAAAGAAGGTAAAACTGCGAAGTAATCTATAACTAGATAAGAGAAAGGAGTGACCAAGATGATCTTTAAGGCTGATAAAAATGCAGTACGTAAAAAAAGACATGCTCGTGTTCGTACTAAATTATCTGGTACTCAAGAACGTCCACGTTTAAACGTTTACCGTTCAAACAACCATATCTATGCTCAAATCATTGATGATGTTAATGGTGTAACATTAGCAAGTGCATCAACTTTAGATAAAGAATTAACTTTAAATGGTACTGGCAATATCGAAGCAGCAACATTAGTTGGTAGTTTAGTTGCAAAACGCGCTACTGAAAAAGGTGTTTCTGTAGTTGTATTCGACCGCGGTGGTTACTTATATCATGGTCGCGTAAAAGCTTTAGCTGAAGCTGCTCGTGAAGCTGGTTTACAATTTTAATAAAAGAAGGAGGGACATACATGCGTCGCATTGATCCTAATAAATTAGAGCTTGAAGAACGCTTAGTTACGATCAACCGTGTTGCTAAAGTTGTAAAAGGTGGTCGTCGTTTCCGCTTTGCAGCATTAGTAGTTGTTGGTGACAAAAACGGTCATGTAGGTTTTGGTACTGGTAAAGCTCAAGAAGTACCTGATGCTATTCGTAAAGCTGTTGAAGATGCTAAGAAAAACCTAATTAACGTACCAATCGTTGGAACTACAATTCCTCACGTAATTACTGGTCGTTTTGGAGCTGGTGAAGTATTCTTAAAACCTGCTTCTGAAGGTACTGGAGTTATCGCTGGAGGTCCTGTTCGTGCGGTATTAGAACTTGCTGGGGTACATGATATTTTATCTAAATCTCTTGGTTCTAACACACCAGTAAACATTGTACGTGCTACTATCGAAGGTTTAAGTAACTTAAAACGTGCGGATGAAGTTGCAAAACTACGTGGTAAATCTGTAGAAGAATTACTAGGTTAATAAGGAGGGATAACGATGGCTAAACAGTTAGAAATTACCCTTACTCGCAGTGTAATTGGTCGTAAACAAGATCAAATCGCAACAGTTCGTGCTTTAGGTATTACTAAAACAAACCAAACTGTTGTTAAACAAGATAACGCTGCAATGCGTGGGATGATTAACAAAGTTTCTCACCTTGTATCTGTAAAAGAAATTTAATTGAACATGAATAAGTAAGGAGGTGCCCTAATGAAACTTCATGAATTAAAACCTACAGAAGGTTCTCGTAAAGTATCTAAACGTATCGGTCGTGGTATTGGTTCAGGTACTGGTAAAACTGCAGGTAAAGGTCATAAAGGACAAAACGCTCGTTCAGGTGGCGGTGTTCGTCTTGGATTTGAAGGTGGTCAAACTCCTTTATTCCGTCGTTTACCAAAACGTGGTTTCACTAACATCAACCGTAAAGATTACGCAATCGTTAATGTTGAAACGTTAAATCGCTTCGAAAACGGAACTGAAGTAACTCCTGAGTTACTGATCGAAACTGGTATTGTTCGTAAAGAATTAGCTGGTATTAAGATTTTAGGTAAAGGTAAGTTAGAAGTTAAACTTACTGTTAAAGCTCACAAGTTCTCATCTTCTGCGGTAGAGGCAATCGAAGCAGCTGGTGGAAATGCTGAGGTGATCTAAAATGTTCCGGACAATCTCCAACTTTATGCGCATTGCAGATATTAGAAAAAAAATATTCTTTACGTTATTAATGTTAATTGTATTTCGTATTGGAACGTTTATACCTGTTCCAAACGTCAACGCCGATGTATTAGCATCACAAGATAGCTCAAGCATATTTGGTGTTTTAAACACATTCGGTGGAGGAGCTCTTAAACAGTTCTCGATTTTTGCAATGGGTATAATGCCGTACATTACTGCTTCAATCATTATTCAGTTACTTCAAATGGACGTTGTTCCGAAGTTAACTGAATGGTCGAAGCAAGGTGAGATTGGTCGACGTAAATTGACTCAACTGACTAGATACATCACAATTATTCTTGGATTTGTAGAAGCAATTGGATTATCAATCAGTATGAACAATATTACTGGCGGAATGTTAATTGAAAATCCAGGTTGGTCAACCTATCTTTATATAGCAATTGTACTAACAGCTGGAACATCTTTCTTATTGTGGTTAGGTGAGCAGATTACTGCTAAAGGTGTAGGGAACGGTATATCAGTTATCATCTTTGGCGGTATAGTTGCTGCTATACCTAATACAATGAGTCAAGTCTATCAGCAACAATTTAAAGGTGCTGGTGACGCGCTATTCTTAAACATCGTGAAAGTTGGCCTAGTAGTTCTAGTTTTACTATTAGTAATCGTAGCTGTAATTTATATTCAACAAGCTAATCGTAAAATTCCAATTCAATATGCTAAACGTAACAATGGTAATAATAGCTATGTCGGAGGACAATCTACTCACTTGCCATTAAAAGTAAATGGCGCTGGGGTTATTCCGGTAATCTTCGCTGTTTCATTTTTAATTACTCCATCAACTATTGCATCGTTCTTACCAAGTAACAATGTGACTGAATGGATTAAAACGCACTTTACGTATAACAATCCATGGGGAATGGCATTTTATTTAATCTTGATCGTTGCTTTCACATATTTTTATACTTTTGTTCAGGCAAACCCAGAGCAAATGGCTGAAAATCTTCAGAAGCAAGGTGGCTACATCCCGGGTATTCGCCCAGGTAAGAGCACTCAAGAATATATCATTAAAGTCTTATATCGTTTAACTTTCGTAGGAGCAATTTTCTTAGCTGTCATCGCTTTATTACCAATTGTATTTGGTAAAATTGCGAACTTACCACCTTCAGCTCAAATTGGAGGAACAAGTTTACTAATCGTAGTCGGTGTTGCACTTGAAACAATGAAACAATTAGAAAGTCAGCTTGTTAAGAGAAACTACAAAGGCTTTATTAAAGAACGAGCATAGGGAAATGCATAATTCCCTATTGCTCACCTAATTTTGAGGAGGATTAACCATGAATTTAATTCTTATGGGGCTTCCTGGTGCAGGCAAAGGCACACAAGCTGAGAAAATTGTCGAAAAATACGGCATTCCTCATATATCTACTGGCGATATGTTCCGTGCAGCGATTAAAGACGGCACTGAACTAGGTCTTCAAGCAAAATCGTTTATGGATCAAGGTCATCTTGTTCCTGATGAGGTAACAATTGGTATTGTACGTGAACGATTAGCAAAAGATGATTGCCAAAACGGTTTCTTATTGGATGGTTTTCCTAGAACAGTTGCGCAGGCTGAAGCACTAGAAGAGACTTTGAAAGTAATGAATCGTAAAATTGACTTCGTGTTAAACATTCATGTAGACCAACAACTTTTAATTGAACGTTTAACAGGTCGTCGTATTTGCAAAGAGTGTGGAGCAACTTATCATTTAATTTTCAATCCACCTGTTGAAGAGGGTGTTTGCCCTAAATGTGGCGGAGAACTTTATCAACGTGCGGATGATAATGAAGAAACAGTTGCAAATCGCCTTGAAGTAAATATCAAACAAACTCAGCCTTTACTTGATTTCTACAATAATCTTGGTTATGTAAAAACAATTGAAGGTCAACAAGAGATTAATAAAGTTTTCATCGACATTGATAATCTTTTAAAAGAGTTAGTTTAATAATTGAACGATAAGATCGTCGTTCCTTGTGTATGACGTATTGTTGTTTCGTCAAAACTGATACTGTTATAAAAGCTTAAACATAGCTTTGCTTGGAACGATCGATATAATATAGGTCTTTAGTAGGCCAAAAAATCTCCAACATATCAGAGCACTTTGGCTTAATGTTCCTAAGCGTATGTTTGCCTACAAGCAAGCTACTGATTTGAAGAAAGGAGAATGCCCTAATGGCGAAAGATGATGTAATTGAAATTGAAGGTACCGTTACGGAAACACTTCCGAATGCGATGTTCAAGGTTGAATTGGAAAATGGTCATGTCGTTCTTGCACACGTTTCTGGTAAAATTCGTATGAACTTCATTCGTATTCTTCCAGGTGACAAGGTTACTGTAGAACTATCTCCATATGATTTAACTCGTGGCCGTATTACGTACCGTTTTAAATAATAAATATGCACTCCGTAATCTACAAGGAGGTTGAAATCATGAAAGTGAGACCATCAGTAAAACCAATCTGTGAAAAATGTAAAGTTATCCGCAGACGTGGTAAAGTAATGGTAATTTGTGAAAATCCAAAACATAAACAAAAACAAGGTTAATAAAGAAGGAGGTGCACTAGAATGGCTCGTATTGCTGGTGTAGATATTCCTCGCGACAAACGCGTGGTTGTTTCTTTAACTTATGTATACGGAATCGGTCGTGCAACTTCTGAAAAAATCTTAGCTGAAGCTGGTATTTCAGAAGACACTCGTGTACGTGATTTAACAGAAGAAGAATTAGGTAAAATTCGTGAATTAATCGACAAGTTGAAAGTTGAAGGGGATCTTCGTCGTGAAGTTTCTTTAAACATTAAACGTCTAATCGAAATCGGTTCATATCGTGGTATTCGCCACCGTCGTAGCTTACCTGTTCGTGGTCAAAACACTAAAAACAATGCTCGTACTCGTAAAGGCCCACGCCGCACAGTAGCGAACAAGAAGAAATAATATTTTTTAAGTAAAGGAGGGTATTCAACATGGCACGTAAAACAAATGTACGTAAACGTCGTGTGAAAAAGAATATTGAAGCTGGTACAGCTCATATTCGTTCAACTTTCAATAACACAATCGTAACAATCACTGATGTTCATGGTAACGCAATTTCTTGGTCAAGCGCTGGTTCATTAGGTTTCAAAGGATCTCGTAAATCTACTCCATTCGCTGCACAAATGGCTGCTGAAACTGCTGCTAAAGCTTCTATGGAACACGGTTTAAAAACTCTTGACGTAACTGTTAAAGGTCCGGGTGCTGGTCGTGAGGCTGCTATCCGTGCTCTTCAAGCTGCTGGTCTTGAAGTAACTGCTATCAGAGACGTTACTCCAGTTCCACATAACGGATGCCGTCCACCAAAACGTCGTCGTGTATAATTTGTCTGTATAAATTTTCAAAAATTGTCTATAATGGATTATGATATATGTTTGGCAAATATTAACAGACATCTCTTGTTGTGCACAATTAGGAACTGCCTAATAGGGACTTTCGGTTAGCATGGTCTAACCGAGGGTTTCGACGTTTTGAAGGAGGGTTTAAAAAATGATTGAAATCGAAAAGCCGAAAATCGAAACGGTTGAGATCAGTGACGATTCCAAATATGGTAAATTCGTTATTGAACCACTTGAGCGTGGATATGGTACAACGCTGGGTAACTCCTTACGTCGTATCCTTTTATCCTCACTTCCTGGTGCCGCTGTAACTGCTATTCAAATTGATGGTGTGTTACATGAGTTCTCTACAGTTGAAGGTGTTGTAGAAGACGTTACAACAATTATTCTTAATGTTAAAAAACTTGCTCTGAAAATTTATTCAGATGAAGAAAAAACATTAGAAATTGATGTACGCGGTGAAGGGCCAATTACTGCGGCCGATATTACGCATGATAGCGATGTTGAAGTTCTAAATCCAGATCTTCATATTGCAACTCTTGCTAAAGATGCTCATTTACGTATGCGTCTAACTGCTAGACGTGGACGTGGATACATCCCTGCAGATGGTAACAAAAGAGAGGATCAAGCAATAGGTGTTATTCCTATCGACTCGATTTACACTCCAGTGTCTCGTGTCACATACCAAGTTGAAAATACACGTGTGGGACAGGTTTCAAATTTCGATAAGTTAACACTTGATGTTTGGACTGACGGAAGTATTGGACCTAAGGATGCTATCGCACTTGGTTCAAAAATTCTTACTGAACACTTAAACATTTTTGTAGGTTTAACTGACGAAGCTAAAAATGCAGAAATCATGGTCGAAAAAGAAGAAGATCAAAAAGATAAAGTCCTTGAAATGACGATTGAAGAACTTGATCTTTCTGTTCGTTCATATAACTGCTTAAAGCGAGCTGGTATTAATACTGTACAAGAGCTTGCGAATAAGACAGAAGAAGACATGATGAAAGTACGTAACTTAGGTCGTAAGTCTTTAGAAGAAGTAAAACATAAGTTAGAAGAGTTAGGTCTTGGCCTACGTAAAGAAGACTGATTGTAGCTTCGATAAAGGGAGAGGCGTTCTCTTCATGTCTATATGACCCAATTTTGATACTACTTACAAAGGAGGGAACTAGAAATGGGATACAGAAAATTAGGACGTACTAGCTCACAACGTAAAGCTATGTTACGTGACTTAGCTACTGATTTAATTATCAACGAACGTATTCAAACAACTGAAACTCGTGCGAAGGAGTTACGTTCAGTTGTTGAAAAAATGATTACATTAGGTAAACGTGGAGACTTACACGCTCGTCGTCTAGCTGCTGCATACATCCGTAATGAAGTTGCTAACGCTGAAAACGGTCAAGACGCTTTACAAAAATTATTTGCTGACATCGCTCCTCGTTACACTGAGCGCCAAGGTGGATACACTCGTATCGCAAAAATTGGTCCTCGTCGTGGAGACGCTGCACCAATGGTTGTTATCGAATTAGTTTAATATTCGAATACAAAAGGGCTCGACGTTTCTTGTAAACATGTCGTTGCCCTTTTTTTCTGTTTACTTTTAGACTATTATATATCTATAAACAATGAGAAATTATAGGTGAACAAATGAGAAAAGATAGTATTAAAGTAGATAACATCTCTTTTAAATATCCACAGGCACAATCAAATGCAGTTCATTCTGTATCATTTAATATAAAAGAAAATGAATGGATCGCTATTGTAGGTCGAAACGGATCAGGAAAGTCAACATTAGCTAAACTTTTAAATGGACTTATATTACCCGAAGAAGGCCAAATTGTGATTGATGAGGAAATTAGCTTATCAGAAAAAACAATTTGGGACGTGCGAAAGAAAGTAGCGATGGTATTTCAAAATCCTGATAATCAGTTTGTAGGTACGACAGTAATAGACGATATTGCATTTGGATTAGAAAACCATGGAATTGAGAAAAAAGAAATGGATCGTCGAATTGAAGAAGTTTTAAACATCGTCAATATGAATGAATTTGTACTCCATGAGCCACACTCTCTTTCTGGAGGCCAAAAACAAAGAGTAGCAATAGCAGGAGCATTAGCAATTCAACCAAGTATATTAATATTAGATGAAGCTACATCGATGTTAGATCCTTTCGGTAGAAAAGAAGTAATCGAGACAATTCGTGATTTACATAAAGACATTAATATGACTGTTATTTCAATTACGCATGATATAGAAGAAGCAATACATGCAGACCGTATTTTAATTATGCATGATGGTCATTTAGTTCAAAGCGTAACGCCAGAAGAACTTTTAAAAACAGAGTTTTCTTTAGAGTCGCTTGGATTAGCATCTCCTTTTACAAATAACCTTTCTAGTTTATTAATTGAAAAAGGTTTACCTTTGAGACAAGACCATCTAGAGCAAGAAAGCTTGGTGAGCGAATTATGCAAATTACTTTTGAAAAAGTAGGCTATACTTATCAGCCGAAGACACCTTTCGAGCATCGTGCTCTTTATGATATTGATGTTACGATACCAAATGGGTCATATTATGCTGTAATTGGTCACACAGGCTCAGGTAAATCTACTTTTCTGCAACATTTAAATGGCCTCTTACAACCAACAGAGGGCATCGCTAAAATAGACGATATTACTCTTTTATCAAATAAGAAAAACAAGAATTTAAAGTCATTAAGAAAAAAAGTAGGTTTAGTTTTTCAGTTTCCTGAGCAGCAATTATTTGAAGAAACTGTAGAGAAAGATATTTGCTTTGGTCCAATGAATTTTGGTGTCTCTGAAGATGAAGCAAAGAAAAGAGCTAAAGATTTAATTGAAAAAGTAGGCTTAAGTGAAGAATATTTAATGAAGTCACCATTTGAATTAAGTGGTGGTCAAATGAGAAGGGTTGCTATTGCAGGTGTTTTAGCAATGGAGCCAGAAGTTTTAGTTTTGGATGAACCAACTGCTGGTCTTGACCCTAGTGGTCAAAAGGCGTTAATGGATATGTTTTACGATTTGCATAAAGAAAAGGGCCTGACGATCATTTTGGTGACGCATAGCATGGAAGATGCTGCGAGATATGCTGATACGATCCATGTGCTTCAAAAAGGGACTACGTATTTAAAGGGAAGCCCTTTAGAAGTGTTCTCATATGAAAAGGAACTAGAGGAAATTGGATTACAAATTCCACTTTCTTTAAAATTCCACCAAGATCTGAATCAAAAATTAGGCATTAAAGAAAAAGCTACAAGTTTAACAATCGAACAGCTCGCTAATTATATAGCGAATCTTTATAATGGGGAAACAAAATGAATAGTCTAATTATCGGAAAATATATTCCAATCGATTCTCTTATTCATCGTCTAGATGCTAGAGCAAAACTTCTTACAATGTTCATTTTTATCTGTATCGTTTTCTTAGCGAACAATTTTATAACATACGGTATTTTATTTTTATTTTCAATTGTAACAGTATTGCTATCGAGAGTACCTCTTAATTATTATTTAAAAGGATTAAGAGCAATCTGGTTGTTAGCAGTGTTTACGTTTCTATTGCATGTTTTTACAAATAAAGAGGGACCACTAATTTATCATTTTGGATGGGTCGAAATTCATAAAGAAGGAATTATTCAAGGTATTTATATATCTTTGAGATTTTTTCTTTTAGTTTCAATTACTACTTTACTGACATTAACAACAAATCCAATTGAAATTACCGATGGACTTGAGTCATTATTTAACCCATTTAAAAGGTTTGGTCTACCAGTGCATGAAATGGCTTTAATGATGTCAATTTCACTCCGATTTATTCCAACGCTTATGGAAGAGACTGAAAAGATTATGAAGGCACAATCGTCTCGAGGAGTAGATTTCTCTTCAGGACCTATAAAAGACCGGTTAAAAGCATTAGTTTCTTTACTTGTTCCATTATTTATTCATTCATTTAAACGAGCTGAAGACTTAGCAGTTGCGATGGAAGCTAGAGGTTACCAAGGCGGAGATGGAAGATCAAAGTTTCGTATTATGAAGTGGCATTTACGGGATACAGCATGTTTTGTTGTATTACTGTTATTATTTTTACTATTATTGTTTTTACGTAAGTAATGGAGATAAGTTATGAATCGAATTAAATGTATAATTTCATATGATGGCACACTATTTAATGGATACCAAGTACAACCTAATCAGAGAACAGTCCAAACAGATTTTGAGAAGGTTCTAACAAAAATGCACAAAGGTAATCCAGTAAGAATCCATGCATCTGGTAGGACAGATACAGGGGTACACGCAGTTGGACAAGTAATTCATTTTGATAGTGAATATGCCCTTCAACCAGAGCAATGGAAAAGAGCATTAAATGCACAATTGCCTAAAGATATTAATGTGAGATATGTAGAGATTGTCGATGATAATTTTCATTCTAGATTTGACGTCGTTCGGAAAGAATACCGTTATTTTATTTGGAATGAAAAAGACGAAAATGTTTTTTCTAGAAACCATCATTATTTTTTTCCTTTTGATCTAAATATTGTTAAAATGCAAGAAGCATTAGATTGCTTACTAGGTACACATGATTTTAGTTCCTTTTGTGCATCAAATACGGATATTAAGGACAAAGTACGTACGATTTATAAAGGAAGTATTAATAAAACAGATCAAGGGATTGTCATCGCTCTTGAAGGAAATGGTTTTCTTTATAATATGGTAAGAATAATTGTTGGAACATTAATTGAAGTAGGGCAAGGAAAGCGTGATGTAAAAAGTGTTAAAAACGCATTATTAGCACGTGATCGAGCCAAGGCTGGCAAGACTTCACCGCCTAATGGGCTGTTTTTATGGAAAGTTGATTATAACAACTAATCCTGGTGTAACATTTGCTTGACATTAGAAGGTATAAAGTTTAATATTAAATACGGTATTGTTTTAAGAACCACGATTAGCCCCGGAACCAGTCGTGTTAAAGATAAACAATAAAAACAATTTTACTTTATGTATATTGTATTAGGAGGAAAATAGAATGCGCACAACTTATATGGCAAAAGCTAGCGAAGTTGAACGTAAGTGGTTCGTTGTAGACGCTGAAGGAAAAACTTTAGGTCGTCTTGCAACTGAAGTAGCTACTTTACTTCGCGGTAAGCACAAACCAACTTTCACACCACACGTTGATACAGGTGATAACGTAATCATCATCAATGCTGAGAAAGTTGAATTAACAGGAAACAAATTAAACAATAAAATTTACTACCGTCATACAATGTATGCTGGTGGTTTAAAAGAGCGTACAGCTTTAGAAATGCGTACTAACTACCCAGTTAAAATGCTTGAGTTAGCTGTTAAAGGTATGCTTCCAAAAGGACGTCTTGGACGTGCTCAAATTAAAAAGTTACACGTGTATGCTGGTAACGAGCATCCACACCAAGCACAAAAACCAGAAGTTTACGAACTTCGCGGATAATTATAAAAGGAGGGCATTCACATGGCACAAGTACAATACTATGGCACAGGACGTCGTAAAAGCTCAGTAGCTCGTGTACGTTTAGTTCCTGGCGAAGGACGCGTTATCATTAACGGTCGTGATTTTGAAGATTACATCCCATTCGCTGCATTAAGAGAAGTTGTTAAACAACCACTTGTTGCAACTGAAACATTAGGTAGCTATGATATTTTAGTAAACGTTAACGGTGGTGGATACACTGGTCAAGCTGGTGCAATTCGTCACGGTATCTCAAGAGCATTATTACAAGTTGATCCTGAATACCGCGGAACTTTAAAACGCGCTGGATTATTAACTCGTGATGCACGTATGAAAGAGCGTAAAAAATACGGTCTTAAAGGTGCACGTAGAGCTCCTCAGTTCTCAAAACGTTAATTTTTATTTATACGTTCAAAACTCCTCTCCACTTTGTGGACAGGAGTTTTTTATTTTGAGGGTTTATTTCATCATGCATAAATTCTGCTATTTTCAATTCTTCTCCCTTACTATACTTCCTTTTCCCTATCTTTCCTTTAATTATGGACAGACTTTTTAATTTTTGTCTGTCTGAAATTATTTCAGAATGAAGGGCTCTATTACACGGGCTTCTTCTTTCTTTTGATCTGTTCAATCCGTTCGACCATTTAACGTTTTTGAAACTTTTTATAATTATTTTAAAAGTCTTTGTAGGTTTTTGTATTGTTTTGTAGGTTTGCATATAGAATTAGTTATGTATTTCATTTATATGTTTGAAAGCGTTAACAAGGGGGATTTATATGAAGAAATTTGGATTAGCTACGCAAATCTTTGTTGCTCTTATATTAGGTATTGTTGTAGGAGCTTTAGTATACGGAAATGAAAAGGCAATATCTTATATTCAACCGATTGGTGATATCTTTATTCATTTAATTAAAATGATCGTTATGCCAATTGTAATTTCAGCTCTTGTAGTAGCTGTAGCAGGTGTAGGGGATATAAAGAAGCTAGGGAAACTTGGAGGAAAAACACTTCTTTATTTTGAAATCATTACGACGATTGCGCTTGGTATTGGAATGCTTGCAGCGAATTTATTCCACCCAGGTAAAGGTGTAGATATGACTCATCTGCAAAAAGGTGATATTTCAGCATATGAACAAACAGCAACTGCAACTCAACAAAGTGGTTTTGCAGAGACAATTGTTCATATTTTCCCGAAAAATGTGTTTGAATCAATGGCACAAGGTGATTTATTGCCGATTATTTTCTTCTCTGTTCTATTTGGTTTAGGAGTAGCAGCGATAGGGGATAAAGGAAAGCCTGTTCTTGGATTTTTTGAAGGCGTATTAGAAGCGATGTTTTGGGTTACAAATCAAGTTATGAAAACCGCTCCGTTTGGGGTTTTCGCGTTAATTGCTGTAACAGTTGCAAAGTTTGGTGTAAGTACTTTATTACCACTTGGTAAACTTGTTTTAGCTGTTTATGTAACTGTTGCATTTTTTGCTATTGTTATTTTAGGTATTAATGCTAAAATGACAGGGACGAATATTTTTACACTTATGAAGATTTTAAAGGAAGAGCTGATTCTTTCTTTTACAACAGCAAGTTCGGAAGCAGTACTTCCAAACATTATGAAAAAAATGGAAGACATGGGTTGTCCAAAAGCAATAGTATCTTTTGTTATACCGACAGGGTACTCGTTTAATTTAACGGGTTCAGCGATTTACCAAGCACTTGCTGCATTATTTGTTGCTCAGATGTACAATATTCACATGTCATTTATGGAGCAGGTAACATTATTATTTGTACTAATGCTTACATCAAAAGGTATGGCTGGTGTCCCTGGTGCATCGTTCGTAGTAGTACTGGCTACACTAGGTTCAATGGGATTACCTTTAGAAGGAATCGCATTAATTGCAGGTATTGATCGTATTTTAGATATGGTTCGTTCTGCAGTAAATGTATTAGGAAACTCGTTAGCAGCCATTACGATGGCGAAATGGGAAGGCGAATACGATAAAGATAAAGCGCAACAATATATTGATTCGATTAAGGAGTCAAAAGTTGCGTAAAGATGGGAGAAAAAACAAATGGCGGCTACTGAAATTAAACCAAACATACGCATTGAAAAAGATTTTTTAGGGGAAAAAGAAATTCCAGCAGATGCCTACTATGGTGTCCAAACATTACGCGCAGTTGAGAATTTTCCTATTACTGGTTATAAAATTCACGAAGAGCTTATTAAAGCTTTAGCAATTGTAAAGAAAGCAGCAGCACTTGCTAACGTAGAAACAAAACGCCTTTATGAGGGAAATGGTAAAGCGATTGCAGAGGCAGCTCAAGAAATTATTGAGGGCAAATGGCATGATCAGTTCATTGTTGATCCGATTCAAGGTGGAGCAGGGACATCAATGAATATGAATGCAAATGAAGTTATTGCAAATCGTGCGCTTGAAATACTAGGTAAAGAAAAAGGTGACTATTTCTGCATTAGTCCAAATACCCATGTAAATATGTCGCAGTCTACAAATGATGCATTCCCAACTGCAATTCATATCGCGACTTTAAATATGTTAGAGAAATTGTTAAACACAATGAATTATATGCGTGATGTATTTGACTTAAAGGCAAAAGAATTTGACCATGTCATTAAAATGGGCCGTACTCACTTGCAAGATGCAGTACCTATTCGTTTAGGACAAGAATTCGAAGCATATTCTCGAGTACTTGGTCGTGATATAAAACGTATCGAACAATCTCGTCAGCACTTATATGAAGTAAATATGGGGGCTACAGCGGTTGGAACAGGTTTAAATGCAGATCCACGCTATATTGAACTAGTTGTTAAGCAACTTGCTGAAATAAGCGGCTTATCACTTGTTGGAGCTGAGCATCTTGTTGATGCTACTCAAAACACTGATGCTTACACAGAAGTATCGGCTGCTCTAAAAGTATGTATGATGAATATGTCTAAAATTGCGAATGATTTACGTTTAATGGCTTCTGGCCCACGTGCAGGTCTTGGTGAAATTTCATTGCCAGCACGTCAACCTGGTTCATCTATTATGCCAGGTAAAGTAAATCCTGTAATGGCAGAAGTTATTAATCAAGTTGCATTCCAAGTAATCGGTAATGATCATACAATTTGTTTAGCATCTGAAGCAGGACAATTAGAATTAAACGTTATGGAGCCAGTTCTTGTATTTAATTTACTTCAATCAATTAACATTATGAATAATGGATTCCGTGCATTTACTGATAATTGTTTAAAAGGAATTGAAGCAAATGAAGACAGAATGAAAGAATATGTAGAAAAAAGCGTTGGTCTAATTACAGCGGTTAATCCACATATCGGTTATGAAGTTGCTGCGAGAATAGCGAGAGAAGCTATTTTAACAGGAAAGCCAATTCGCGAACTTTGCTTAAAATATGATGTATTATCAGAAGATGAGCTTGATTTAATTTTAGATCCATTTGAAATGACTCACCCAGGTATTGCTGGTGCAGTTCTTTTAGAACGTCAATAAATCGGTTAGCCTGCTGATAAACGCTCACTTTCTATGTTGCTTAGCCTGTTTGCGGTGCCTATACCGCCATGTATGTAATTTTAGCACCGCTTCTGGCCTTGCGCATTGAAAGATAATTTGTTTTCAATCAGTCTGACAATTAATTATTACAAAGTAAGGGCGAAAAGCCCTTTTTTGCTTAACTAAAAAAGATAAAAATAAATTAGATAGAAAAGGGATGGGATTATATGCATAAATTCAAGGTAGGTTCGAATGGAGAAGTGGAGACTACCTTGCGTGGTGCCGAATTATTAGGTGTGCCAATGCTTAATAAAGGAGTTGCATTTACTCAAGAGGAACGAAAAGAATTAGGTTTAACAGGATTATTACCGCCTGCTGTACTGACGTTGGAGGAGCAAGCTAAACGTGCTTACGCGCAATTCTCGTCACAACCTACTGATTTGCATAAAAATGTTGCATTATCAGCTTTACATGATCGTAATGAAACTTTATTTTATCGAGTACTAACTGATCACTTACCTGAAATGCTTCCGGTTGTTTATACACCAACAGTTGGTTTAGCAATTCAACGTTATAGTAATGAATATAGAAGACCTCGTGGTTTGTATCTTTCTATTAATGAAGAAGATGGTATTGAACAAGCTTTTGATAATCATGGCGCGAATGCTGATGAGATTGATTTAATCGTTATTACTGACGGTGAAGGAATATTAGGAATTGGTGACTGGGGAGTTGGAGGTATTAATATCGCAATCGGCAAATTAGCGGTATATACTGCTGCGGCAGGTATTGATCCAGCACGAGTATTGCCAGTTGTTTTAGATGTTGGTACTGATCGCGAAGAGCTACTAGATAATCCATTTTATGTTGGAAACCGTCATCCTCGCGTTCGCGATAGCAGATATGATGCGTTCATTGATAAGTTTGTAACGACTGCGGTAGAAAAATTCCCAAATGCATTACTTCATTGGGAGGATTTTAGCTCTAAAAATGCACGAAACATATTAGATAAGTATCGTCACCAAGTTTGTACTTTCAATGATGATATTCAAGGCACAGGAGCTGTATCACTTGCAGCTGTATTAGCAGCAGTGAATGCTTCTGGTATTCCATTAAGTGAACATCGTGTAGTTGTATTCGGTTCAGGAGCGGCTGGTATTGGAATCGCAGATCAAGTACGTGATGCAATGGTACGTGAAGGCCTTTCATTTGAATTAGCAAACCGCAGATTCTGGTGTATTGACCGAAATGGATTGCTTGCAGAGGATATGGAAGGGTTGTTCGACTTCCAACAACCGTATGCACGCCCAATCGAGGAAAATAATTCAGGTGCAAGCCTAGCAGAAGTTGTAAGCCAAGTTCATCCTACGATTTTAATTGGTACTTCAACTGTTGCTGGTGCTTTCACAGAAGAGATTGTAAAAGATATGGCAGCACATGTTGAAAGACCTGTAATTTTACCGATGTCCAATCCTACACCACTTGCAGAAGCAAAACCTTCTGATTTAATTAAGTGGACTGAAGGAAGAGCATTGGTAGCAACAGGAAGTCCATTTGCTCCAGTAACATATAACAAAACGGTTTATGTAATTGGTCAATCAAATAACGCGCTAATTTTCCCTGGCTTAGGACTTGGAACAAATGTATCACGCGCTAGTATTATTACTGATGGTATGTTTGCAGCGGCTGCAGAAGCTGTAGCGGAAATGATCGATGTAAGTAAATTAGGTGCACCTTTACTTCCTCAAATCGAGAATCTACGAACTATTTCTGAAGTAGTTGCGATTGAAGTAGCAAAAGCAGCAGTTGCTGATGGGGTAGCTCGAGTAGTGCACGACGATATTGAGCAAGCTGTACGAAACGCAATGTGGGAGCCTGCATATCGTCCGATGAAAGCTACAAAAGAATTGGTCACTATATAAAAATAAAAAATACAGCTTGTATTATCAAGCTGTATTTTCTTATGAAATTTAGTAGTATGGAGGATCATTGTGTTCATAACAACAAGGCGATATACTAGTAGCAAAAATCAGGAAGTGGCGGATTTGAAATCAAAAGGACTGCAAGGTAAAGATTTCTGGATTGTTATTGCACTTATGGTTATAGTTCCAATAGCGGGTGAACTAAACTTTCATCCATTTGATAATATATTTCGCGTTAGTTTTGGAACCCCAATTTTTTTCTTTTCTTTATTGTATTTTAGGAATTATCATTCTGTTTTAATAGGGCTGTTAATAGGCATGTCTGTCTTTGTATTCCGTGTTGGACTAGATTGGTTAGTTTTGACCGATTTTAATCTTGATTCATCTTTTACGGTTAGATTTCCTACGTTCTTATATTATTTTTCATATTCCGTCTTCTTTTATTTACTGAAGGTGAATCGAAATCAGCATCCTTTACTAATAGGAATCTTCGGTATTACGATTGAAATCACTTCTAGTTTAATCGAATTAATACTTCAACTATATGGAATGGGTTCTTCACTTACAGTCGAAGAGTTAAACAAAATTATTATTATTGCGGTGTTTAGAAGCTTCTTTGTATTAGCGTTTATCAATATGATGAAACTTTACGAGCTAAAACTGAAGGAATCACAAACTCGTAAAGAAAATGAAAATATGCTGATGCATTTATCCAATTTGTATGTAGAGTCTGTTTATTTGAAAAAGACATTACAAAATGCTGAAACAATAACAAAAGAATCCTACAATTTATATCGAGACATGAGTAAGTACAAGCAGGATTTAGGAGTTCCCATTGAAAAATGGGGGAGCAAATCTTTAAGAATTGCAGGAGAGGTACATGAAATAAAAAAGGATAACCAAAGAATTTTTGCTGGACTTTCTAAACTTATTACAAGTGAAAGTTTGCCTGAATATATGAGTGTAAATGATTTAGTGACAATGGTGATCCGAATTAATCAAAAATATGCAGGCATGCTAGGAAAGAAAATTGAGTTTATTTCTGAAATAAAGGGACAACATCCGCATTATCATATCTATCTAATGCTATCGTTTATTAATAATTTAGTTGCGAACGCAGTTGAAGCTATAGAACATAAAGGGACGATTCTCTTATCAATAGAAAGAGTTGAAGATTGGATTGAATGTAAGGTTATTGATAATGGACCTGGAGTTCCTTCAAAAAATATGAAGCTTATTTTTAAACCTGGGTTTACTTCTAAATATAGCGATGATGGAACCCCATCTACAGGAATCGGTTTATCCTATATCAAAGAAATGGCAGAAGAACTAGGAGGAGAAGTTATTCTCAATCAAAAAGAGAGTGAATGTATTTTTACGATTCGACTACCAATTGGAGCTCTCGTCTTAGAAAGGATGAATTTATGAACTTTTATATCACAGATGATGATGAAGTCTTCCGATCGATGTTATCACAAATCATAGAGGATGAAGAATTAGGTGAAGTTGTTGGTGAGGCGGAAGACGGCTTTTATTTAGATGCAAATATGCTTGAAATAAATCACGTTGATATATTATTTATCGATTTATTAATGCCTCTTCAGGACGGTATAGAAACAATACGGAGAATGGGATCTTCATTCAAAGGGAAAATGATTATGATTTCTCAAGTCGAGTCTAAAGAATTAATTGGAGAAGCTTATTCTCTCGGTATTGAATATTACATTACTAAGCCATTGAACAAAATTGAAGTGATATCGGTTGTTAGAAAGGTCTTGGAGCGGATTCGACTAGAGCGTTCGATTTTTGATATTCAAAAGTCATTAAGTAATGTTTTTGATGTAAATTCAATCAATCAACATAATCCAGTGTCTGATAAAAAGAAAATTACGGATTGGGGACAGGTTCTATTATCTGAACTTGGCATAGCTGGAGAAAATGGGAGCAAAGACTTGCTTGATATGCTCAATTATCTATATGAATATGAATCGAATTTTGGTTTAGAGGCAGGATTTCCTACATTAAAGGATATATACACTCACATTAGTTTGAAAAAGCTAGGGATAGTTAATTCTCAAGAAGACGTTGAGCGGGAAAGGAAATCATCAGAACAACGAGTTCGTAGAGCAATTTATCAATCATTAAACCATATGGCATCAATAGGACTAACAGATTTTGCGAACCCTAAATTTGAAAATTATGCTTCAAAGTTTTTTGATTTTGAAACAGTTCGTCAAAGAATGAGTGAATTGAAGCAAGCATCCTTGACTTCATCAACACATACTCGCATTAATGCAAAGAAATTTATACAAGTTTTATACTTTGAATCGAAACAGCTTTTAGTTGAAAGATATTAACAATAAATTTTATAGGCCCTCAGGGCGCTTTTGCTGAGGGCCTTTTCGTATGAGAATACTTTCTGGAATAAACTAAATAGTATGCTCATATTTTAGAATGACGAAAAATTAAAAAACTCTAATAATTCATTCTCAAATTGAAGCATAGATGATTTTTAAAAGAATAAAATAATATACCTTAATAAATTATACCTATGGCCATCTACGTTAGGGGTGATGTACATTGGGCTTAATCGACTGGATAATGGGCAAGATGAATTTTCAATCAAGTACTAGTTCTTTTGAATTATTAAATGATGAAGGGGATGGCCAATTAACATTAGGCGATACATTATTTAAGAATGATGTGATCAGGGCATGTATTAGACCTAAAGCCAATGCAATTGGAAAACTAAAAGTAACGCATGTCAGAGAAAATAATAGAGAATGCAAGATTAACCCTGATCCATGGGTTTATAATGTACTGCAAGAACCAAATCCATTTATGTCTAGGCAATTACTTTTAGAGAAAATGGTAACTCAGCTTGATCTAAACAGTAATGCGTTTGCATTTATAAAGCGAAATGATTTTGGTTATCCTACTGCTATTTTTCCTATTCCTTGTACGAAAGTTGAAGTCCTCGAAAATAATCAAGGTTTGATCTTTTTAAAATTCACATTCAAAACCAAAAATGTACTAATTTTACCTTATAGCGATATCATTCATTTAAGACAAGATTTTAATAGTAATGATCTATTTGGTACGCCACCATATGATCCCTTACTTCCTTTATTAGAAGTGATTGATTCTGTAGATGACAGTATCGTCAATAACGTAAGTAACAATCGTTTTATGAATTGGTTATTGAACTTTAAGGAAGTACTAGATCAAGAAGACATGATTAAGAATACGAATGAATTTGTAAACAATTATATGAAATATACAGGAGACGGTGTAAAAGCAGGTTTTTCAGAGCCAACTTACACTTTACAACAAGTACCTACAAGTAATTATGCTCCAGAAGCACAAAGAACAAGTGATGCAATCAAAAGAATCTATAGTTTTTTTAATACGAACGAAAACATCGTTCAAAGTACATTTAATGAGGATCAGTGGAATTCGTATAATGAAGCTGTTATTAATCCTTTAGTCATTCAGCTAAATAATGAATTTACACGTAAATTCTTCACTCCAGCGGAACGGAAAAATGGTAATCGGATCGTTTTTGAAGCATCTAACTTAGAATTTGCATCAATCGCAACAAAATTAGCATTTTCAGTTATGGTAGAACGAGCTTCCTTAACTCCTAATGAATGGCGTTCCTTAATGGGAATCGGACCAATCCAAAGAGGAGATATGCCACTTCTGAAAACTGATACAGCACCAATCGACCAAAAAGAAAGAGATAGAGAATTTGAATTACGTGTTGAAAGAGAAAAGAAACGCGAAGAAGAAATTGAAAGACGCAGACAAGAGTGTTTAGAAGAATGCAAAGAAGAATGCAAAGAATTTAAAGAATTTTGTAAGGAACAACAGAAGAAACTTTTAGAAAAACTAGAATCTGACGACAAAAGTAATTAATAACCAAAAATAAAGCTTTTAACTAATTATTAGTTAGGCTTTTTTTTTTTTCAATTAGATAGTTAGCATTGGTTAGATAGACAGGATACTTGTCCGAACACTTTTTCCATTGGTTCATATAGTAAAGTAAAAGCTAATATTAAACCAATTTATGGAGTTGTTTATATGTTTGAAAAAGATGCGATTATTACCCTATTAGGTAGTTCTGGCGGAGTGGCAAAGGCAGTACTTTCTATATTTAATAAAGCGGCAAAGGATCCAAAAGATCCGATCCATCAGATAATGAAAAATGCCAGGTTTCATTTAATTGATTTGAAACAGAGAGAATTAACTTATTTTGAAAGGATTATCCCTAACCTAATAGAAAACGTTACATTTCATGAAATGAATGTTAATAATATTGATTTAATGAAAAAACATCTCATAGAGAGTAATACAGTTATTGTAGTTGATGTGTCTAGAGCGGATTCTGTTGAAATGTTGCGCTGTTGTAATGAGTTTGGTGTGAAGTATGTCAACACAGCTTTAGAAAGTGAAATAGTTGATGATGATGAAAGTATTAGTTCTGGGTTTCCACTTAAAGAACGCTTACGTATCTTCGAGGAAAATAAACGAAAGTTTAAAAATACTACAGCAATTATTGGTTCAGGAATGAATCCTGGAATTGTGCAATGGATGGCAATCGATTTAATGAACCAATTCCCTTCCGAAAAACCTCTTGCATGTTACATTGTTGAACATGATAATTCTTTTTATGAAAACCCTTCAATAGCTCAAAAAGAAACAATTTACACTACATGGTCCCCAGATTGCTTCCTAGAAGAGGCAGTCACAAGCTTTCCTATGTTTGTTAAACAAAATATTCCAATTTTCTTGTATGATGATGTCTATTCTGTTGAATTTAAAGTAACGTTGGGGGAAAAAGTCTTTTATGGTTGTCTTATGCCACATGAAGAAGTATTTATTATTGGCAAATTGTTCAACTTAGAGAGTGGTTTTGTGTATCGTGTTAATGAGCATACAACAAATCTAATTAAAAATAATTTAAAAAACACTGACGAAATATTGGGTTTTGATAAAAAGCTTCTAGATCCTTCAACAGCTCCATTAGTAGGAGAGGACGTAGTTGGAGTTTTACTTGTGTACGAAGATAAAGAGCGCTATATCTATAATGTTATGAACAATAAAGATTCATTCGCTAATTACGGTACAAATGCAACCTATCTTCAAGTTGCGTGCGGAGTTTATGCAGGAGTTGCAAGTTTATTATTGGATACAGTAGTAAAAGGTGCCTACTTTGTTGATGAGTTAGTATTAAATACAAATAGTAAATATGGAGAGTATTTAAAATATCATATGACTCAGTTTGTATATGGAGAAAATGAAAAAAGTGATGGATTACTTTTACAAAGAATGAAATCATTCGATAATTAAAATACGAAAGAGGGGGAGAAAGTTTTGATTCCCCTCTTTTTTATTTTATTTAAGTACGGGTAGACCTTTGTAAGTCTTAAAAAAATGCGTTTTCAATTCAAAATTAATACAATTTTTCTATTATATAAAATCGGTGTTTTTTATGAAAATTATTATTTTTTTATGGAAGAAATTAAGTATGTAGTTTTTGAATGAAGCACCCCTTTTCGTCTTAGACTATGGCTACGGGGAGGTTTCATCATGAATCTTATAACAAATTTCCGAGAAAAAAGAAGAGCAAAGCAAATTACATTTGAAAAAAGCTTATTAAAAGAACTAAAAATAATGCAATTAAAAGCCCAATTAAAGGATTCGTTTTCCTACTGTATAGACGCAGACATTAACCAAAGAAAAGCAAGAGAAGATTACTGTTTAGAGTTAGCGGTAGAAACATACCTATTGGGTGCAAGATATAGCCGATTTGGTTTTTATGGTGAACCAATTGAGAATGTAAAAAGAAGATCAGCTAAAGAATCTGAATGGTTAGCTTATTTATTTTATTCTTCTGTATTTGGCCGTAAGGATGATATTCAAACAGAACCGTTTGACCGATGTAAATCTTTTTTAAATAATTGGTGGTTAGATGGATATGTAAAAGGAGAAAGAAGACATAGACTTCGTTTATCAAAGTAAGTCATATTCTTCCTAGTTGTCCCATATATTTTTTATAGGACAATCAGGGGGAGAAAAAATGAAAAGATGGCATTTAATCGTTATCATTGTAACCTTTGTTTTTTTGATTTTGAGTATACCTTTATTACAAAAAACTTCAAAGACCTGGAATTTTAGAGGACTACCTCTAGATGGAAAAGTGATTGTTTTGGATGCTGGACATGGCGGACCAGATGGAGGTGCTTCAGGTGGAGATGTTATTGAAAAAGTTGTTGCTCTATCAATAACAAACAAACTGAGGGATTATTTACAAGGTCAAGGTGCAACGGTTATTATGACAAGAGATGGAGATTACGATCTAGCAGAGGATGGAATGAAAGGATATAGTAGAAGAAAAAGCGTTGATTTAAGGAAAAGGGTAGAAATTATTAATGGATCGAACGCAGACCTATACATATCAATTCATTTAAACTCCTTACCAAGAACATCTTCAAAAGGTGCACAAACATTCTTTTATGGTTCATTAATTGAAAATGAGCGATTTGCAAAATACGTCCAAGCTGAGTTAAGGGAAAGTTTAAATAATACTCATCGATTAGCGAAAATTATTAATCATGTTTATTTGATGAAATATGCCAAAGTACCAGGTGCACTTGTAGAAGTTGGCTTTTTATCAAATTATGAAGAAAGTCAGCAGTTAAGAGATGAAGAATATCAAGATAAGCTAGCTGCAGCTATATATAGAGGGGTTATTAGATATTATACAGATAAAAATGAACCCCCGAATTAATCGGTGTTTCAAACTATTGACAAACGCTCGCTTTCTTCGTTACTTCGTCTGTTTACGGTGCTCATTACCGTCTAGGGTAACTCCGCTCCGCACAGACTTCGTGCCTTGAAAGACAAACGTTTTCAATTAGTTTGAAAATCATATTTTTTGGACTTCGTCTACGTAAAGAAACCGCCGAATTAATCGGTGTTTCAAACTATTGGCAAACGCTCGCTTTCTTCGTTACTTCGTCTTGTTTACGGTGCTCATTACCGTTTAGGTTTCAATTAATTTGAATATCATATTTTTTGGACTTCGTCTATGATAAGGAACCGCCGAATTATTCGGTGGTTTTCATTTTTACTAACTAATTAATGTTACTTAAGACTAACTATGATACATGTGTTATACTATTTAGTATATTAAGATAACGAGGTGTAAATATGCTTACCAATGAACAAGTATTATCACTTTTAGGTACAATTAATGAGCCATTTTTAAATAAATCATTAGCAGAATTAGATGCTGTTAAAGAAATATCGATAAAAGAAGAGAAGAAACATGTAAGCGTTAAAATTGCATTGTTGAAAACGGGCACAGCTGAACAAATGCAAATTCAAACACAAATTGTTCAGTTATTAAAGCAAAATGGTGCTGATACAGTTGGAATTCGATTTACTGAATTTCCAGAAGAAGAAAAAGGTCAGTTTATTGAAGACAATGAAGAAAACTCAACACTTTCACTATTAGATAATAAAAAAGTACAATTTTTAGCGATCGCAAGTGGAAAAGGTGGAGTAGGAAAATCAACTGTTTCTGTAAACTTAGCTGTTTCTCTAGCAAGATTAGGTAAAAAAGTAGGTATAATTGATGCTGATATTTATGGCTTTAGTGTACCGGATATGATGGGGATTACGACAAGACCTGTGATCAGGGGTGAGCGTATCATTCCAGTCGATCGTTTTGGCGTAAAGGTTATTTCAATGGGATTCTTTGTAGAAGATAATTCACCAATTATTTGGAGAGGTCCAATGCTTGGTAAAATGCTACAACAGTTTTTCACAGAAGTTGAATGGGGAGATTTAGACTATTTATTACTAGATTTACCACCAGGTACTGGAGATGTAGCGTTAGACGTTCATAGCATGTTACCATCTTGTAAGGAAATAATTGTTACAACACCACATCCAACAGCTTCAATTGTTGCGGCTAGAGCGGGAGTAATGGCATTAAAAACAAATCATGAAATTATTGGTGTTGTAGAAAACATGAGTTATTTTGAAAGTAAAAAAACTGGCGAAAAAGAGTATGTTTTTGGTAAAGGTGGAGGAGAAAGGCTTGCAAAAGAGCTTCAAACAACTCTATTAGGACAATTACCTTTACAGCAGCCTGATTGGGATGAAGAGGACTTTGCTCCTTCAATATATGATAAAGATCACCCAACTGGTAAAATCTATACGTCGATTGCTGAGCAAGTAGTCGAAAAAATCGTATTAAATAAATAATAAACAATACCCTTTTAATTTGTATGCTTGTTTTTTGTTAGCATTAGTTATACGATAACCATTGCTAATATTTAGACATGAATTAAATTATTAGGGTATTTATATTGATTAAATAGTTAATAAAGTTTTATATGAATCGTTAATTTAAGAAGAAAATCAGAAGCTTTGTGAAAACGGGGGATTAAGAAACGAATGACGAGTCGGAAATTGGTTCGATTATTTTTAACAACATTACTAGTTGGTGGAATCGCAACAATCTTAACGGGTATTCTTTATGGGTATAAAGAGTATTTTGGTTATGTTCAAGATGGTAGATTTATTAAACTTCTAGTAGAAGTATCATTTTTATTTATATTAGGATTAGTATTCAGTGCAGTAAGTCAGATGGGATTCTTTGCATATTTGACAATACATAGATTCGGATTAGGCTTATTTAAGTCATTATGGAATACAGTTCAAATTGTATTAATCATATTAGCTCTATTTGATTTAGCTTATTTTCGATTTAAAGAGTATGCGCATGGAGAAGCTTTTACTGTCTATTTAATATTCCCAATAGTGCTTTTAGTAGGTAGTTTGATTGTTTCTTATATAAAAATGAAAGAAACAAACAAAGGGGCGTTTATTCCAGCACTATTTTTTATGATTGTCGTTACAATCGTTGAATGGGTTCCTGCATTAAGACAGAATGATCTTTCGTGGTTAATTCTAATGTTAGTACCGTTATTTATTTGTAATGCGTATCAGTTATTAACGCTACACAAAATACTAAAAAGCTAAGAGAAATATCTCTTAGCTTTTTTATTTTACAATTTTAATATTTGTTTTAGTATTAGATATCATTTGAGAAACTGTTATGTTTTTATATCCTTCTTCTTTTAAGTAGGACCAAATTAATGGCAATGCTTTTGGCGTTTGAAGTGCCGAATCACTTGCATGAAGCAAAATGATGTCGCCCGGATCAGTATTATTTTCTACGCTTTTAACAATTTTATTTGTTCCAGGATTTCTCCAGTCTTCAGTATTAACACTCCAATGAATTACAGAAAGATTGTTCCGTGCAGCAAGTTTTATAACTTCTTTATTATATTGACCATTTGGTGGTCTAAATAACTTAACGTCTTTTACGCCTAGACGATTAAATACTTCTGCTGAATTATTTAAATCTCTTTGCATTTCAACTGGAGTTAGCTGGGTGTAGCTTTTATATCGATACCCAAGAGTTCCAATCTCGTGACCTTGCTTAACGATTGTTTCAACGATCTCTGGATGTCGCTCTGCCCATGATGCAGATAAGAAAAAAGTGGCATTCGTAATTTTTTGATTTCGTAATACATCCAAAACTTTGAGTACATTTTCATCGCCCCAGCTTATATCAAAAGTAAGAGCTACATTTTTTTGCGAGGCATCACCTTTGTAAATTGCCATTGGCCCTTTGTTGGTTGAAAAAGTTGAAAATGTTTTAGGTGCTTGTATATAAACTAAGCAAGCTGTGAAAAATGCAATAATAGTAATTAAAGAAAAATGCTTTAGTTTCCTTTTTGAAGTGATGTAAAAGTAAAAAAGCATAAAATCGCCTTCTTTCTTGTCCAAGTTCTTATATAAAGGATATGAGATTTAGCAAGCTTGTATGCTATAAAACGAAATGATTAAATGTTTTAAGTATTAGAACAATAAAACTGGGATTTTCTTAAAGACGAAAGTACCATGGAGTGGGAATGATGTTTGGTATACTTCTAAATAAGGAGCATGTATTAGAGATCGAGTCGCTCATAATACGCTCGCTATATGAATTAGATAAAGAGTTATCATCGCATAACTTAAATGAAAGAGTTAAAAATGAAATGATTCTAAAGAAGAAAATCTTATATGAAGTGTATAATAGATTACCGCTGTGAGAGGATTCACTTAAATAATGATGTAGAGTGTAAAAAGTATAATTGCTTTCCATTTTCGCAATTAGTAAGAGGCTTGTTCATTTAGTCCATGAAAAAGATTTTTAAAAAAATCATATTTTGTGTTGACGTTATATTTGAATACGTGGTATATTATTTCTTGTCTTCAACGACAACAAAAACTGATTCAACAAATTAAAAAATAATTTTTAAAAAATGTTGACAGGCTATATTACGAAATGGTAATATTAAAAAGTCGCTTACGGGCGATGAAGTGAACTTTGAAAACTA
>NZ_NUYF01000054.1:0-71149 GCF_002566505.1 Bacillus sp. AFS077874 | reverse complement strand
ACTTTAAAAGGTTGATAATTCCTGTTAATGGATTGGATTTTCCACTGGTAACTTAAATAACGGATTAAACGTTTATGTTCCCTTTGGGAGTAGTGGTTATACTGGAAGACCTTTTTATCCAAGATACCAAGTGTCCCTTTACGTCCATCTAGGAATGGTTGCAGAATCTTGGATGGTTTAATTTCTAGTTCATAAATACCAACCACTTTTTGTGTGTTGCTGTCTCTGGCAATACTTACTTCCCCTACATCAAACATCTTATGAAAGCTTTCAATATCTAATTTTTCTTTCCTTAGATCACTTTCGTCTAGGATTTGAATGGATTCTTTACTCATCATCACCCATAGGCTCGTTAAGGCACCGATTCTTTGCATGATTGCAAAACGATCTCTATTCTTAAAGGGTTCATTAGTAGGTTTTTTCTTTAAAGCTAGGGCTTGATCACTATGAAAACGAATATATCCATTTTCAGTTTTCGGAGTTACAATCCACATGTATGTGATCAAATCAAACAAGTCTGCCGTTAATTCATCTAGAGAATTAATTGCTGATTCAATTAAGTTATACCAAACGTCTTGCTTTTCTAAATAGCCTTCTTGTTTTACGAGTTCTGATGGTTTTAACTCAGCTAATCCACGTACAATACCTTGTTTATCTGTTATAGAACTTCGATACGTTCCGTCATTTGTTTCAATAAAATCATTCTTGTTCGTCACGATGTCTCTAAACATATAGTAGTCAACACCTGTGTTTGTTAATATATAGTTTTTATTTGGCATTAATTCTTGAATAGAATCTTCGGTTTTATACGATTCTCTAATCATGTCATGATAAGAACCATTTCCAACTGCGATTAGGGTGTCTTTATAATTATGAATTGCTTCACGAATCATCCTTAATGTTAAGGGTTTATCTGAATAGATTTCTTCCGTAATAAACGAGTAAACACGTTGAAAGATATTATTTTTTTCAGGGCTCTTTGTCCATTCTCCATGAGATTGCATTTGCTCGACAAATAATGGTTTACACTGTTCATAGAGAACATTCGATAGACTAGAGCCAGTTAATATGTATGTATCCGGTATTCGTGTAGACGTCATTTTTTCACAACCTCATTATTAGATTCATAGTTTATTATAACAAAGTGAGCACACTCTGGGACGAAAGTGTTCAAAAAAGTGCTCACTTTTTTATGGGAAGACCATTTTTAAGACAGATCTGTCTTAAAATGTGCTCACATACTCGGTCACATGTGTCCGAGTGTGTTTGAGAGTGACCATTATGTGATTAAAATTTACACTTATATAAATCCTCTAGTATAAACAATGGTATATAAAAGTTTTATAGAGTACTAATAGTTTATTGGTTAAATAGATAAGTGTTCATTACCTGAGCCCATTTTTTAAGACACATGTGTCTAGAAATTGAGTACTTTTTATCAATTGCTCACTCTACCCCAGCCACATGTGTCCGAAAAAAGTGTTCATTTCACAAAAAAAGTGAGCACACCTCAGCCAGATGTGTCCGAATATGTTTGAAAGGTAATCATATGTGATCAAGATTTTTACATATATGATTATACCCGTATAATCATTGATATATTGAGGTTTTATATAGGGATAATTTATAGGTTAACAGATAAGTATTCATTACCTGAGCTCATTTTTTAAGACACATGTGTCCAGAAAATGAGCACTTTTTGTGAAATGCTCACTCTACCCCAGCCACATGTGTCCGAAAAAAGTGCTCACTTTAGAAAAAAAGTGAGCACATCTCGGCCGCATGTGTCCGGAATCTCAATCCAAAGTAATAGGTTCTACCCTTGATATAACTAGAATAATGAGATGTCGCAATTTGCGAAGTTTACCGCAAAAAAGTGAACACACCACAGCCAGATGTGTCCAAAAAAAAAACATAAAAAAAATTTCAACCCTTGTGGCTCTAAGGCTGAGACCACCTCCAAAAGTGCTCACTTTTCTCTAAGAGAACGCCTTTTTGAAAAATCCAATTTAGTATACTTATCACTAACTAAATGTTTTATCGAAAAAAAGAGAATGAATGCAGATATTGTAATGTTAAATTTTTCGATAGATCTAGAGAGTGGGAGGTGTACAAGGTGTTCCAAGTTTCAAAAGAGAGAAAAGTAGTTTCAGTGATGGACGTTATTCAATTTATGACTCATGATAGTTTACTTAGGTACAAAAAAAAGGGATCGAAATTTGCAGATAAAGAAGTTAAACGATATGAAACTACGATTAATGCTGCATATAAAGGGTCTGTTTTCCTTTCATCTACAAAAGAAGACTTATCTAAAGGAAGAGGATATGTCGTCACTTCTTATGAAACGTTACATGAAAAGGTAGGACATGCCTCGCACTGGACACCGAACACCTTCCGTGGCGGCACATACTATAACTTTCAAAAACGAATCATTAAAGGTCATACAAGAGAAAATTTGAAACAAGTAAATGTTATAGGCTTTGATATGGATGTAAAGGATCCTGATCAAATCTATCGTCTCTATCTAGCTTGTGATGAACTTGGATTACCTCGACCGAATGTATTATTGGAAACACCAAGAGGTTTTCAATTTTTCTTTGTTTTAGCTACCCCTTTTTACGTACATAATCAGCAAAATTTTAAGTCACTTCGTGTAGCTGAACGTATCTTTGAAAATATACGTAGTGCATTGTTAGCCTATGCAAAAATTGATGTAAACTGTAATCCTTTTGGTTTTTATCGTATACCAAGTACAGACAACATACTAGATTTTCATGACGTTCCAGTTGATACAAACGAGCTAATATTTTGGTCTAAAGAGCATGATAAAAAGGCTTTTCAAATTGTTTATCAAAATGAAACAAAAATTACGTCATCTATGGCGGAGTGGTATCAAGTATTAATCCAAGCAAAAAAAATTTCACCTGGTCATTATGCAGCAAGCAGAAATAATGCTTTATTTACAATGGCCTTAGAAAATTACGCTGCTGGGAGATCTTTTGAAGATACATACAATGAATTAGATCAGTTTAATTCCAATTTACAAGCGCCATTAACTAAATATGAATTTGAAAGAACGCTAAACAGTGCGTATAAAGGAAAATATAAAGGCGCGAAGCGTTCATATGTAGAAGGTTTATTAGAGAATTGGACGGATGGAAGAGCAACATTTCAAGGAAGAGATGGGTGGTATAAGTTTAAAAAGGATCGGACGGATCGAAAGAGATCTCATTATGAAGAATGGGAAGCAGATATAATTACCTATTTAGAAGCTAAGACAAGCCCTGAAACGCCATTTTTAGAGGGATCTTTAAAGATGCTTTCCGAAACCTTTGGAATGGCAGTATCCTCTTTAAAAGAAGTATTCAAGCGCTCTAGTAAACTAAAAAAATATGTAATTGGTCAAGGGCGTGGAGCGATCACGAAATTGGCAAGCCGATCTATACTTTTTAAAAGACTATTATTACTACGTAAGGAACAAGTTAGAAATGCCCAAATAACATTTGCTGAACTTTTTCCTGAATTAAATCTATTTAAACACCAACTTGTCAGTCCATTTGTGGAAGCTAAGTTACTTTGGGATGAACTAGATCTCATTTATCGCGCTGGTACATCTCCACCTGCGCAAAATACAGGTTAGAATTAATAAGCCAGTCTGCCATTACATATCTATATTCTCCTTTGGTCGGGTTTTGTTGGTCACTTGTTATTTCTTTTGTACAATTCTAGCTACGGAACTTATGCTTAGTTAGATTGTATTGTGTGATATATACTTGAAGGTACAGGTAGTGTTAGTGGTTTATTACTTGGTAGATGAAGTTCGGTAAATGAAATTGTAGAGTTTCAGAGGAAGAAATTTATGATTACCTTGTTCTTGATAATGACTTTGTATAATTTTATTCATTCTGTTTATTGATTAATTATGTTAAATAGTTAGTTTAATTAACAATAATTTAATTGTGAAAAAGTGATTGGTGTTACCAATCTAGAAATAGATAGTGATTGTAGGGGTTTTTCTGCTGCACTTTAGTGGGATTTGCGTAAGGAAGAGGAATTTGAATTTTAAGGTAACTTTAATAGTAAATAGTGGCTTATTTACTAGATTTCATTTAATACACAAAACAAGGTTCTTCTACACTAGATGCAGCGCTTTCGTATGAATCTGTGGGCTCAGGAAATATTTAAGAACACACATTTTTGAAATATATTTTATTAAGTTTATTTTATATTAGTAGTTTTCAAAAAAATGATTAGTAATTTTTTAAAATAAAGATTATTTTAAAATCTGAAAGCGATATATTATATATTGAATCTTACTATATGGGAATATAAATGCGAGCTAGGAGGTATGGATTTGTTTTCAAAAATGATTGATCGTTATGCACTACGAAATTTTCATAAAAATATAAGTAATGTTTCACAATATACTCCTTTTCAGGAGCATGTTGAAGAAAGGAATAGAAAAGAGTTTTATAATACTTATTCAGTTCCAAATGTAACTTTTACTACACATAAAATCGAGGAAGGGTATAATACGGGATTTTTTGAATTTCAGAGTACTATCCCGGTAGGTGATACCTGTAACGACCTTGTTACTGGGGAATTTGTACAACAGGAGAATAAAGAACAACCAAATGTTATTTTTGTACATGGATGGAGAATGAAATCGAATGATCGTCTAATAAAAATGTTTCAACAACACATGAAAAAACATCAGTGGAATATGTATTATTATACTTTACCTTATCATTTGCAAAGAAAGCCATTTGAATCATCATTTAGTGGTGAATATATGGTGAGTGCAGATATTGAACGCACAGTGCAAGCAGTTAGACAAGCAGTTGTAGATTTAAGGTCTTTTATTCACTCAATCAAGGAAAGACAACAAGGACCAATCTTTGTAGTGGGTCTTAGTCTAGGCGGATTTATTACAAATTTGCTTGTTACTGTTGAAGAGCAGGTAGATGCAATGGTGTCTATATTTTATGTGAACTCTCTTGCACATACGATATGGAATACGGATCCAGGAAAATTTATCAAAAAAGAACTGTTAGAAAATGGAGTTCGATATCAAGAAATATCTAAACACTTAAAAATTATAGAAGCGAGTTTAGTTTCTCCGAAATTAAAACAGGATCGTATTTTATTACTTTCTGCTAAAAACGATCAATATGTAGATATTGAAGATGCAGATGTATTGTGGAATGCTTGGAATAAACCAGCAAGAACTATATACAATTGCGGTCATTCAGGTATTGTTCTTAAGCGAAATAAGATTGCGAGAGATGTTATGACTTTCTTGCAAAATAGAACAATGAGGTGAGAGTTATGGTCATGCTCGTCATTGTTTTAGGAATTATGGGGATCACTTTATTTTGGAAGAATTATCAAAATGAAGCGCTTCGTTGGTCTAGTTATTTAGCTTTCGTGGGTATGTTTGGTGGAATAGGAACTCTGATGGGCAGAGGGATGAATCGTCCAGAATATATTAAATTTGCAGATGCTTTTTTTACATCTACTTCACATTTTTTTGTTCCGTATACCAGTTTGATATTTGGGTTTCTTTATACGGGTATTATTAAACAAAATAAACTAAAAAGAATATGCAAAGTTTTATGCCTTCTTCCAGTAATATATATGTATTTCCATATCGAATACTATCCTGATTTTAAAGTGAATTTTAAAGTTATATCGACATGGGCCGTTCCATATATGTTTATATGTATAAGTTTATTGGCCTATACGGCATTGAAAGAAAATAACCCTAATATCAAGCAGAAAAGAATATTAACTTGTATATATGTGATACCGATGATTTGTATGTCGATGATCACAAATTTCATTTTGGAGGCATTAGGTGTTGTAGGAACTTGGGATTTTTTTAATCCTTTAATCATTGGAGTCCAATTCCTATTATTCGTCTATTATGGCATTCGCTATGGTATTCTAGGTGTTAAAATTAGAATCGAGAATGATCATAGTGAATTAATGGTTAAAAGCGCTGTTTCTGGTACAGCAGTTTTCAATCATACAATTAAAAATGAAATTGCCAAAATTGATTTCTTGATCGAACAATTAGAAGGAAAAATAGTAGAGAACGATAAAGAAACACTTAATAATATGAATTTAACGAAAAAATCAATTAATCATATTATGGATTTATCTACACGAGTTCAATCTCAGTTAGATGTTGTTGATTATAAAATTAATTTCTTCTGGATAAACGATGTTATTGAAGAAAGTATCTTTCTCTTAACACCGTTGCTAAGAGAAATAATCATTCATAAAGATTACAAACTCGATTATAAATTGAAAGGTGATTCAGTTCATTTTAGAGAAATGCTGTTAAATATTCTAAAAAATGCAATTGAAGCAATTAAGGGATCTGGAAAAATAACGATTAATGTCTATCGTGATAGAAAATATATATATGTTGATATTATTGACACAGGAACTGGTATTAGCAAAGAAAACATGTCTCTTGTGTTAAATCCATTTTTCTCTACAAAAGGAAAAGTTGATAGTTATGGGCTAGGATTAACGTATTGTTTTAATGTAATGCAGCGCCTTAATGGAAAGCTACTGATTAGAAGTAAGCTACACAATGGAACTGCTGTAATGCTCAAATTTCCGATTAAAAGAAAAGTTGATTTTCGGAGCATAGCATAGGCTAGAGGTGTTAATAATGAATAAAATTGGATTGTTAATTGTAGAAGATGATCCTGTTTGGATGGATTGTTTGTGCAAATTAGTAGAAAGAGAAAAAGATATAGTTGTTGTTGAGAAAGTATCAACTAAAGAAGCTGCCTTAAATGTTGATTGTACGAAATTTGATGTGGCACTATTGGATCTTTCGTTGACAGATAATGTTAAGAAATTCGAAGGAATTGAAATTGCTGATTATTTAAGAAGCAAGAATTTTTATAAAGTCATTATGTTAACTTCGTGGGAAGATAAAGATACCATACTCAATGCATTTGATAAAGGTGTAATGAACTACGTCGCAAAAAAGTCTTTTCGAGATATACCGAACGCAATAAAAGAAGCTTATCAAAATAATCATAGTCTTCATTCTGACGCTACAAACATTGTTTTATCTGAATTATTAAAAGAAAGAAGAATCAAGAAATTAACTAAAAGTGAACGAGAAGTGTACGAATTACATGAAAAAGGTTTAAAGAAAAATGAGATTGCTTCAATTTTATATAAATCAGTGGAGACAATAAAACTTCAAATTAAGAATATTAGAAAGAAAATAGAAAAATAAGCATTTTATTATACAATATTTGTAGCTGATTGGGGAGGGTTAATTTTTTAACCCTCCCCAAATTTTTTTCTACATGCTAACCTTATTTATAGAAATAAGGAGAAGTATAAGATTGATTATATGTAGTTACAAAAAATTATAATATGTTCACTTCCGCATGAACCTTAAGATTTTTTCATGAAAATAAATGGATTTATAAATGAAATTTTAAATTAAAATTTGGAATTATCTGGATTGTAAACGGATGTCTAATAATTATAGAACTATTAAAAAATGAGACAGTAAGAATCGTGTTGGAAGCACTCATCTTACAGTTTCCATAGCAAATAAGGGTTGCTAGGTAACTTTGTCTCATTCCAAAATTGCACATGAAAACCCTAGATTTTCATAGTCTATTTAGTTAGATTATGGGGGAAAGTAGTATATTTTTTCATAAAAATGATTAATCTTTTTATTGTGAAACATATACTTTTTGTGTACTCAGTAGGAATGAAGATAGCGCATTTACCTAGAAATAGGAAAATGCGCTATCTTTTTTTCACATCAGTTCATTCATAAAAGAATAAGAAGAGTTAAAGGTAATGTCTTCTCACCTTTATCAATGAAGGCACTCGGTTACGCTGTGGGTTGTTTTGACGAGTTGGTTCCTGAAAACCAACAACTCAAAATTAACCTTAGACGCAAGTCGTCAAGGGCGTGATGTGAGGTTGGGTTAAATGCCCGCACAATTAACCAGTATTCTATAACGAATGGTTATGTTACGTAATTAATTGATTAAACAAAAACCTCTATAAGATTAAACGTAGGAAACTTAATTTTATAGGTTTTTTCATTTATTTTCAATGATTTGAACGTGATTTTGTTTGATAATGATTGGTTAGAAACGCGATGACAATGCCTGTTTGCACATTCGAGCGATTAAAAGGCAACCATTTATTAGATTTTGTATAAGTTTCCCATACTTTTACGGGGGATTAATACAAAGATTTCATTCATCAAGAAAAACTTCAAAACAGGAAAGGCGTTATGAAGATGAGTATGAAACTCAGTCCACTGAAAAAGCAGGGCTATTTATTTTATCTAAAAGAGGATGAGTTATTGATTCTGGGTAAATGAGAAGTTATACAAAGTGTGCATTTGTTGAAATTGAAAGATAGTTTCATGCAAATACAAAATAAATGAAAGGAGAAATAATAAAATGGCAATACCAAAAGAAGTAACAAATAAGAAATATCGATTACGTTTTATTCGAAAAGCTACATCCGCGAAAGGAATGATAAAACCACTTAATGTCGTCCTCGAACTGAATGGTCAATTTACAGCAACACAGTTATTAATAGGGTTTTCTGAGTGGATGAAAAGAGAACCGAATAAGACTTTCATTGTAACAAATGCGAGTGATGACAACGCTACAGCCTTTACTGCGGATCAAGTTCAATATCTTGATGTAAAACCATATGGCACACAAGGTAACAATGATCGAATCTTGTTATTATCGAATCAAGAAACAAGTCGCTTAATACAATTTATGACCTCATGAATTGAATACATGTAATGATAGCAGCGTTTCATCGGTGCTTATTTATTTTGCTATTTAAGTTAGAAAGGAGAATTTTGATGTCGGAAACAATTAATTTAAAGGAACTAAAGAAACAAAAAGAAAAAATGGAAAAGTTGATGTCAGTATTAGGGGAAGAATATAACGAATGGTTATACCAGCAACATCAAAACTATATTGTGGAAAATAGTGAAAAAGCATTTGAACAATTATTGGTGTTAAAAGAAAAATTTTCTTCAACTAAACAAGAAGTAGATGTATTAGAAAATAAACAGTATGAAGTAAGAGAAAATGGATAAAAAGTAAATTAGGTTTGGTTCCTATTTAATTATTATTATAGGAATCTTATATTCATTCAGACTAAAGTAAAAGCCAAAAATGATCAGGCTAAGGTAACCTATAATTTTGATGGAATTAAAAATATTACAACAAAAGATGTTATAACTGCCTCAAGAAAGACTTTACCCGTTATTGGGCAGTTGACATACAGAGAGTGAAGTTGAGACTGCCAGTTATTAAAGGCGTTTCGGCAGGAGCTGGTACCCTAAAACCGAATTAAACAAAGGGAAAAGGGAACTATACTTTAGCTTCACATCATATGATAAATCTGAATCTCTTATTTAGCCCACTTGATCGGGTAAAATAGGGGATTTTGTTTTTTTCTCAAATGAAGAAAAGACTTTCATCTATCAAGTAATAGAAAAATATGTTATTTCGTCAGATTATATTGAGGCTATAGAAGATAAGAAGGATGATCCTATTATTCCATTAATCACTTGTCATTCAAATGGGACAAAAAGATGATTTGTAGGAGGGAATTTGTATGGATTTATTAAACACAACTGGTTTAGCAATTTTAAAATGGTTGCAAGGTGGTGGAATCGTAGGTGCTGCGATTGCACTATGTATCGGTGGGTATTACTTTATGTTAGGTGGAGATAGTGGACGACCGAAGGCCAAGGGGTGGTTTATTGGTGCTACGGTTGGTTTGATTGTTGTTATGGGTGCTTATGCACTAGCGCAAGGTATCAACAGCAACATTCGATTCTAAGATCAATAGTAAAAATCAAATCTGATAGATACACAAAATTTTGTGTATCTATTCTTTTTAATGAAAAGGAGTGAACTAAATGCTACAAGTAGTATTTACCCAATTGAATCATAAGATGTTTCAAAAATCTGAGAAAATCGATTTTATTGAAGCTGTACAGAAATCTGCAGAACTCGAAAAAGTCTGTCGAGAAGAAAAAAAGGAATTAGCCGGCCATTTCTATTTAATTGAAAAAGATAGTGATGGTTCGCCAATCTACACAGGAACGTTTCAGTTTGGATCCTATAAAGCCCCAAATCTTTACCAACATATTAAACAAAATCTTGAACAAATGAAAATCAATAAACAGCACGAACAAGATAAGTTAATCCTATTGTCTAAAATGGAAGATTGTCTTCCAGATATCTTTAAATTAGCAGAAAAAAATGAGCATGTTCATTTAATTGGTCTGGATCAAAGTAGAATATCAAAACTAAAAAAGTGGCAAAGACGTGCAATCTATTCAATTGCAGGGATTGTATCACTAACTTTAGTTGGAACAGCTACGTTTATGAGTTTAGTAATTAGCAATGGTAAACATGATGTACAGAAACAAACCAATCTAGTAAAAGAACAAACGAAAATAATAAATCAGTATGAACATGCGCTACTCGGTGATAATGCGAGTATACTAAATTATTTTGATAAACATAAAAAAGACTTAACAAAAGAGCAAATTCAGTTGTATGCCAAATTACTGTTAGATCAAAAAAAATACAAAGATGTAGTAGATCTCTATAAAAATGATGTGGGTTTCGTAGAAACATTGATCTCAACCAAAGGCAGTATCGATCAACTAAGAGAATATAATGCTAGTTTTCCTACAGATGAAGGGAAATTCGATTTATTGTTTGCAGATAAGAAATATGCGAATTTACTTAAGCTAACAAAGGTTGAAATGACTGTAAAAAGAAGTGAGATGAAAACATATGCTTATCTCAAAACCGGTAACATTCAAGGAGCAAAAAACGAGTTATTGAACAATAGTAATGAAGAATTAAAACAAAAAATTACCAAATTTGAAGACTTAACAAAGCAATTAAAAGATATAGATAATGCAATTTCCATATCAAAGGAAAGTAAAAAGAATGATGACGTCAAGAAACTAACAGATAGGAAAAATGAATTACAAAAACAATTAATGTCAATTTAAGTAATAAAAATTGTGCTTGTTATATGAAAGCTCCGTTTAATTTCTCAACATCAATTATTAAAGATGAATATGCAATGACTGACAAGGTGTTTATGGTTATATGTAAAAATTTGGTATTCATATTTCACGCAAATTTAGTGGACTAGGCAAGTAGATATATTACGTCAAATTACATCGACCCAATAAATTTGCATGTAGCAATAATTGATGTCACAAACTCGAACCTTGGTCTGATGATTAATAAAGAAAGTGCAGATAAACTCGTTTGGAATATACGAAGGTTATTGAGAGAAATATAAATTTTCATAATTCAAGATTTTATAATTTATATAGTCGTTAAATTCTGGGTAACCAAATGTTATCACACTGTTCCTTTTTTTGTTTATTGGCTATTACTAACAATTTCTATATTGAATTGCATCATCAGTATAAAACAAAAACTTAAGAAACTTGATATTATAGTTTCCATTTTGACATTTACAGAAGGAGAGCCTATGTTAAAATATTTTGAAAAAAAAAATACATTAATTGGTATTTGGATAGGGACTTGTTTAATTGTCTTATTTTTATCAACAATGGTTGGTAATGCTGTCGTTTCACTTTTACAGTCTTTAACTGACTTCGGTCATCCCCATACACCTCATCTTGAAGTAAAAGACTTTTTTTCGTTTCAGTTAAACATCTTTTTCTATTTATTATTGATGTGTCTTGCAATTTTTTGTGCAAGTATCGTAGTTTACAAGATTCGTTCGAACTTTGCTTCGTTAGAAAAAGGGCAGAAAGGGACATCACGGTTTACAACATTGGATGAATTACAAAAACAGTATCGAGCAGTACCTGAGAAAGAAGAAAAGTTCCCAGGTGGAGGAGGGATTCCAGTTTCTCGGTACCAGGATAAAATTTTTATAGATGATTCACCAGTAAATAATTTAATAATCGGGACAACTCGTTCTGGTAAAGGGGAAACCTTTGTCTTTTCAACAATAGATCTATATAGCCGTGCCGAAAAACAGGCGTCAATGATACTAAATGATCCAAAAGGAGAATTGCTTGCAGCTTCAAAAGATACTTTAGAAAAACGAGGTTATCATGTCGAAGCACTTAATCTATTAGACCCTCTACAGAGTATGTCTTACCAAATTCTTCAGTTAGTGATTAAACACTATAAACAAGGTAACTATGCTCAAGCACAACAAAGTGCAAACTCAGTTAGTTTTATGTTGTTTAATGATCCGAATTCGAAAGATCCATTCTGGCAAAATTCATCTATTTCACTTTGTAATTCCTTAATACTAGCAATTTGTGATAAATGTATTAAAGAAGGAAGAGAAGATCAAATTACAATGTATTCCGTTGCGAACATGTTAAATACGTTAGGTGGTAAAACAATCAAATATAATGATGGTTCAGAAGACAATGCACTAGATTTATATTTTAGAAACTTACCAGATGATAGTGCTGCCAAAATGCAGTATGCTACATCAAATTTCGCTTCTGGTAATACAAGGGGAGGGATTTTCTCAAATACATCCTCAAAATTAAGTATCTTTACAATTGATAACGTTGCAAAGATGACATCTAAGAGTAGCTTTGATTTAAAGAAGGTGGGATTTGGTCGAACAGTTGTTGGAACTTCAAAACCATTAACACGTATTAATATGGAGTTTCCAAATGGTGAAATAGAATCGATACGGACCGATGCAAATGGTAACTTTGAATTGAACTACACGAATACTATCGAAAATGGAGAGACAATTGTATTTAGAGAAAAGGAAAAGGATCGTTCATTAGATGTAATGATTACATCAATTGATAAAGAAGGAATAGTAGAATTTACTTGTGAAGGTGCGAGTGAAGTCATTCGAATTCAAAAAATCGACTCCTATCAAAAACCGATTGCTGTATTTATGATAACACCCGACTCAGATCCTTCACTTCATGTCATTGCTTCTCTATTTGTTACTCAACTTTATACAGAGTTATCCATTAATGCCTCTGTCACAAAGGGTGGAAAATGTTTGAGAGAAGTAGTTTTTATATTAGACGAATTCGGTAATATGCCAACAATTCCAAATATGGATACGAACTTAACAGTTTGTTTAGGTCGTGGTATTCGATTTAACTTAATTATACAAGCATATAGTCAATTAAAAACGAAATATGGAGATGCCTCGGAAACAATTGATGGTAACTGTAATAATACCATCTACATTCTAACAACAGACGAAACGACTGCAGAACGGATCTCGAAAAAATTAGGAGAAAGAACGATTACTACAAAGAGCCGTAGTGGTCATACGTTATCGCTCGATAAAAGTAAAACAGAGAGTGTAGATGGAAGAAGATTATTGACATCAGTAGAGTTAATGCAACTTCAAGAAGCTGAAACCGTTATTATTCGGATTATCAAACGGCAAGATTTAAATCGAAACCGTATTACACCTTATCCAATCTTTAATTCGAAAGAAACGGCAATGAAGTATAGATGGGAGTACCTATCTGAGGACTTTGATACGGACAAATCAATCAATGACATTGATATTCGTTGCTTGCATGCAGATGTGAATTTAAAGAAATTAATCATTAATTTTAACGGAAGTAATAGAAACCCTGTTGAGGAAGTATTTCAAGATTTAGATGAGAAACTTGGCCAATATGTTAAATCGAACCAAGAAGAACCTCACCAACCTGATACGTCAGATCCTGCAGAGCCTAAACTAACAGATTGGCGACAAATGGATATTCAAACGTTTTTCAAAGGTGATAGCTTAATTTCTTTCATTGAAAAACATGAAAGTGATATTCGGACTATGAATATTCTTGATTTTAATGATTTACTAGTCAATTTACGAGAAACGAATCAAATCAAGATGAATATCTATACGGCAGTGATTGATAAATACAAAGCTTTAATTAATGAATATGAAAATAGTTAACTACTGGAGGTAAGGAAAAGTGAAAAAAAAGATTAGCAAGCTACTAACAGCGATGATAGGGCTCTGTTTACTAACCATCATTTTAACAGCTTGCGGGAAGCCCCCTTTTAATGGAGAGGGAAAAATCATTAATATTAATGTAAAAGAGTATCAACAGTTTGTAGATGGTAAAAAAGACGGATTTGTTTATGTAAAGCGTCCGTTTCCTGAACAAGAAAAACGATATTTAGATCAATTAACTAAAATGGGGAAGGAAAAACATTTTAATGTTTATGTTATTGATGGTGGTTTAGATCTTTATAGCAAATATATTCATCAAATATCTAGAACGATTGTTTACTATAAAGAAGGTACCGTAAAATCTACTGTAGATCTTGAGAAATTTGAAAAAGAACAAGTAGATTTAGCTATCAATCAATTTCTTCAAGATGTGAAGGAGACTGAGTAATGAATGAAACGGTCCAAATTCTATTAAAATTCTCAGACCATCTAGAAATTTCAAATCCAATTAATTATATGTTTAGAATTATTGGATGGTTAATTATTAATGGTTTAGTTTGGTTAGTTGATTCACTATCGAATGTAACGGATTCCATTTTAAAGTTAAAATTATTTTTCACAGACAATCAAATACACGATCTAATTGATCTCTTAAAGCCATTATCGATTACGTTAATGGCTTTTTCTCTTTTATATTTAGGTTATTTAATAATGTTTCAAAAGAAAGTGAATCGAGAAGCCATTGTAGTGAATATCTTTATGGCTCTTGTTGTTTTTACAATTTTAGGAACAGGGATGGAAAAGACAAATAAATTTACAGACCAGGCAATTGAAGGTTTTGGAGTTTCAGGTACTCAATCCATTGCGAAACAAATTGTAAAGGACAACATAACGGATGTTTCGCAATACGATTTAACTTATTGGGAAACAGTGAATTTAGATAAACCAAATAAGATTCCAAAAGATAATATATTAAACATTTCGATAACAGAAACAATTGATAAAGATTTTCAATTTGATAATAATAAAGAATTGAGTCAAAACGGGCAGTATGTTTTTGAAAATAAACTTAGTTACGGAGATAGTGGTACACCAAAAGAAGTTGAATTAGATAAAGGATTGTTCAAGTTCGATGAAAATTATTACCGTTGGGATTGGAACTTTTGGACGATTGCGATCACGTTAGGGGTTATGGCGTTTACCATGCTGACAATTGCGATTAAGTTAGCTAAGTTATTTTTTGAATTAACATTCAATTATGTACTGGCTACCATCATTGCGCCAGCCGATATCCATTCAGGCCAAAAGACGAAACAAGTTATTCAAAATATCCTTAATATCTTTATTACAACCATCATAATATTTATGTCGCTTAAGATTTATACAATCGGAACTGGTTTTATTACGCAAAAACTTGATGGAATTGCCTATGTAATTGCATTATTCTCATTCTCTTTAGCTGTGGTTGATGGTCCAAATATCGTTGAGCGATTATTTGGAATTGATGCAGGTCTCAAATCAGGTTGGGGAGCACTTGCAGGTGCATATGGTGCTGCGAAAGGTATGAGTAAAGGAGTTAATGGTATTACAAGTTTAACAAAGTCTTTGGCACAAGGTGGTGCTAATACAGTTGCAAGTATGGCTGGTGCTGCGAAAGGACTATCATCGAATCAAATGAATTTATCAACTAATCAAGATTCTAATGGTACGATGAACAATCAAAATGATTTAACTCAAAATAGTAAAGATGACAAACAAATAAATGAAACAAATAACGAACAGGCTAACTTAGAAGCGAATGCAGGAATGGGACAAATTGCATCATCCCTCGAACAAGAAATGGATCAACAACAGGCACATGATAATCCAAATCAGCCAATCGGTCTACATGAAGAAATGAATGCAAGTGGTGTAAACAGACCGTCTTCTGAAATGGAAAACCAACCAGGGCATTTAGGGGAATCTACACCAATTGGTTTACATGAAGAAATGAATGCTAGTGATACAAATTCATTATCTTCAGAAATGGCGAACGAACCAGGACAATTGGGCGGCGAATCTTCACCAACTGGTTTACATGAAGAAATGAATGCAAGTGGTGATAATTCTTTAACTTCTCAAATGGAAAGCCAAGTAGGTTCAGTTGAAAATGCCTCAACTAATGGCCTACATCAAGAAATGGATAAAGAAAATTCAATCGCAAGTGTAAGGTCAGATGAACAATCCAATATCCAAAGTGGATTACAGAAAGAAATGAATAATAGTCAACCAGCGCAAACGACAAGTAATCATCTTTCATCGAGTGTTCGTACAAACGAGCCAATGAAAAATTCATCTGTTTCATCAAACCAAAACGGTCAACAAATAAGTCCAGGCAGTGCCAATATTCGTAAACCTATGCAAGAAACTAGACATGTTGGACAAGTGATAAGAGGTCGATTTACTCAAGCGAAACCTGTTCAAAGTGTTCAACGTTCATATAAGATAGGTGAAAATACTGGATCAGCGCTTCGTAATAGCATCGCAAATTATCGAGATAAACATCGAAATAGTCGAAATGAGGAGAGATAATATGACGAATTATCGGATTCCGAAAGAGGTTACTTCTGAATTAAAAATTAATAAAGCAATTTACCTATTTGATCTATTTTTCATCATGGGTTTATTACTAGGGGCAATGGTTTTGGGGAATCTCGTTATAACTTCCTTAAAACATTTTTTTTATGTCTTTGTTGGTATTGTCGGACTTGTTTTCATACTACGTCCATACACAAACCCTCAAAAACGGATGTATCAAGCTTTGTTAATCGCTGCTTCAAGAAAAAAAGAGACGTATTGTGCGATCGATGATCCTACGAACGAAAGGAATGAGAACCAGTGAGTTTGAATGAAAAGACCGTCAATCTTTCACTCGTTGAAAAAAATAATCCAGTAACGAGTACACCAGCTATATTTGATGAAAGTCAAATAATGATGAAGAAAAAACAGAAAGAAGATAAACCAATCATTAAAAAGAGTATTGCAGACATCATTCCAGTGATTGATCTAACAGCTAATGGATTTATTGAACTGAGAAATGGCGAATTCATGGAGATTCTACAGTTAACCACAAAAGATGTGTATTCGTTAAATGAAGAAGATAAAAATCTAAACATCTATTCATTTGCCTTTTTCTTACAGTCGTACTTAGAAGATATGAAGATTGTACCGTTAAACTTTCCTGTCGACACAACCATTCAACAACAACATATCCAACGAAAACTAGAACGTACAGATAACCAACTGTATGTTCCTTTTTTAAAGAAAAAGCTAGAGGAATTACGATTTATTGAAAAGAATCGCACGAATCGAGAATATTACTTGTTTCTTTATTCAGAAAGTGAATTTACTTTAAAGAATAAAGCCATTCAGGTTGAACGATTGTTACAACGGACGACACCAATCAGTCTTTTAAGTGAGGAGAAGAAGATAGCGATTTTGTACAAGCTGAACAATTTAAATTCAAAGACTAAGTAAGGGTGAGGATGAAATGAAACTTTTAACAACAGTGTTTTCACGGTTTAAACAAAGGGAAACAAATCTGACAGATAAAGAAAAGAATGGTTACAATCCGTATCTAGTAGCTGAAATCCAACCGCAAGGTGGTATCAACTTTGAAGAAGCGTTCATTCGAAAAGGTGATGGTTATGAAACATGCATCCATGTATATGATTACAATACATTAGTCAGTGATATGTGGTTAGAGCCGATTTTAAACATGCCAAATGTTGTTGCAACCATTGATATTTCAACACCTAATCGAAAAGAAATTGTCGACTCGATTAATAAGTCGATGGCTGAACAAAATGTTCGACACGCCACTGCAAAAGATAATATTGATCGCATCGATGCCAGGGAAAGTTTCCAGGAGTTAAGTGAAATGTATGATGCCATTACACAAGGTGAAGTCATGAAACGAATTCATCTACGTCTCTATATTAGCGCAAAAACACTCGATGAAATCGAGAGAAACGCAAAGGATGTTATTGAAAACTTAGAAGCTCAGAACTTCCGTGGAAGTATCTTCTTAAATGAACAAGAATATGAATGGGAGGGACTTTTTACAAGTTACTTGACACAGTTGAAGTATACGAATAAACGAAAAGGAAAAGAGATTCCATCTCTTTCTCTTGCAGGTGGATATCCTTTTCATTTCACATCATTAGATGATCCTTACGGCACTCATTACGGGACAACAGCTACAAAAGGTAATGTCATTTGGGATTTATTTCATCGTGACAATCGAAGAAAGCATTACAATGCGTTAATGATTGGTAAAATGGGTTCTGGGAAATCGACATTACTAAAGAAAGTTGCATTAGATAATGCGATTAAAGGCTACTATACACGCATTTTAGACATTACTGGTGAATTTGAAGGGCTAGTTAAACAATTAGGAGGTAAAATAGTCGCATTAGATGGTAGTGAAGGGTTAATTAATCCTCTTCAAGTGTATGCGACTGCAATCGATGAAGATGGTGAAGTCAATGAAGAAGGTAGTTTTAGACAGCATTTAAGTAAATTAAACGTCTTTTATCGTTTTTTAAATCCAAATGCTCCTGATACAGAGCTTAAAGAATATGAAAATCTTTTACGAAATTTATATGTGTTAAAAGATTTATGGAGTGAAGATGAGTCGATGGACATTACAAAGAAAAAAGCAATTGAGTATCCGATTTTTTCAGATTTTCTTTCGTATGTACGAGACGAATTATACAGTGATTTTGATAAAAAAGTCCTTCGAACGAACTTAAGTGAAGATCGAATTAAGCGATTAGGTGATATTGAATTAAACATTGATAACATGGTAACTACTTATGGCCAACTATTTAATGGTCATTCCAGTATCGAAAATATTAACAAAGAAAAAGTCGTTTCATTTCCACTTCGACACTTGTCTGCGATGAAGCCGGAAATCTTTCAAGCGCAGTTGTTTAATCTCATGAACATGTTGTGGGAAGGGATGTTATACAATGGTTCTCCTCAGTTTCGAGCATTTAATAAGAAGCAATTACGCTTCGAAGATGCCATTCGTTATTTGATCTTAATTGATGAATCTCATCACATCATCAATACTCGAAAAGGGTCTGAACATGGTGTGGAGTACATTGAACGATTTATGAGGGAAGCACGTAAATATTTCGGTGGCATCTTCTTTGCGAGTCACTTAATCACTGACTTTGTACCTGAAAATGCGGATATAGGTGCAGCAGAAAAAGTAAAAAATCTATTTCGTTTAACACAATATAAAATCATTGCGGAACAAGATTCCGAATCATTGAAGAATCTACAAGAAGTCTTTGTGAACCAATTAACAGAGAGTGAATTAGCTCAAATTCCTTATTTAAGTAGAGGAGAAATCTTCTTAAGTATTTCAGGTGTAAAGAACATCAAATTAAAAGTAGATGTGTCAAAAGAAGAATTAGGCTTGTTTGGTGGGGGTGCATAATGCTATGCACTTTATATTAAATTTAATTCCTAAAAAGTTTTATGTATATGGTGCCACGATCCTCATTGTTAGCCTGCTCGTGCTAATTATGGGGATTTTTACTGTACTCGTCAACAACACTTCACAACAAGGAACAGATTTCGGAATAACATTCGATACAACAGGATTCGAGATTGGAAGTGCGCCATTAAATGAATTAGTAGATGGTTATCGCGATGATATTTACCGAGAAGCAATGGCCAACGGAATCTCTCAATATACAGACCTAATTCTTGCCTTAATGATGCAAGAAAGTGCTGGTAGAGGAAGTGATCCAATGCAATCTTCAGAGAGCTTGTGTGGTTATATTGGCTGTATTACTTCACCACAAGCGTCCATCACACAAGGTGTAAAACATTTCAAAAATGTAATGGAAAGTGCAGGACAAGACGTATTGCTAGGGCTTCAGTCTTACAACTTTGGCGGAGCTTTTATTGACTATGCAAAAGAAAAAAACGGTGGTAAATACTCGAAAGAACTAGCGATTGAGTTCTCGCAAATGATGTATAGTCAGTTAGCATACACAGGGAATTATTCTTGTGTTCGAGGTGATTCAGTCCCAACGGGAGCCTGTTATGGAGATCCCTTATATGTAGATGCAGTATTAAAATATTATCATCCAAAGAGTGTTGCAGCACTTGATAGTTTACCTTTACATGATGGAAGTGCACTTGCAAATGCGAGTGGAAAATTAAAGCTAGTTTTAACAGAAGCATACAAATATGAAGGCATGCCTTATGTCTTTGGAGGTAACAATCCGGAAGAAGGATTTGACTGTTCTTCTCTTATGCAATGGATTTTTAAAGAAGCTGATGTGAATCTTCCACGTACCGCAAATGAACAATATAAAGCTTCAACTAATATCACACAAGCTCAATTAAAACCTGGTGACTTAGTTTTTTTTAGTGGAACATATAACGCTGGTGTAACGGTAACACACGTCGGTATTTATATTGGAAATGGAAAAATGTATGATACTCATAGCGTAGGAGTAGGTGAAACTGATTTAACTAATTCGTACTGGAAATCACATTTATATGCTTATGGTCGAGTGGCCAATTTTGATAATTAGGATGTGAAATATGGATACTATTAAACTAATAAAATGGCTAGGATTCTATTTACTTATTTTTCTAACAGCTATAAATTTATACTTTTTTGTTCATCAACAGAAAGAAAATAGCAATCTATCTAAATTAAAAGAACAGAATATTTCTCTTCAAAATAAAAACATGAAAATGAAAGAAGAAGTAACTTTATTTTCTCCTACTAGTCGAGAAAAGCATTATCAAGCGATGATCGAAGATGCTAAATTATTTGTTCACTCAGCTTATATTCAACAAAAAGAAGGGTATTCTGAACGCCGAATGGCTGCGAAAAATATCATGACGAATGAATTATGGAAACGATTTTTCCCGGCAGATACAACGTACCAGGACCAAATTCAGACAAGCATTTCAAACGAACGATATTATGTTCAAGAACTAAAACCGAATCAAAATCAAGTCGATGTGATGGTTACGTTTACGCATCAATTGAAAGTTGTTGCGACTGGAAATGTCGATAAAACAAATTTAATTGTCGTTGTTTCTTTTCAAAAAATGGGTGAGAAGTGGATAGCGACAAACATTAAAGATGTCAGTGATTCAACAAAGTAAACTGAAAAGGAAGAGGTAGATGTTTAAACGAGATCGAGTGAACTTGCGAAAAAAATCATCTTTTTTTATGGGAATCCTACTTTTTGTGACATTAGGATTCTCATTTTTTTTATCTTCAAAATTCATTTTTACTGAAAAAATACCAATTAGAAATACAACAATCAATGAAGAATTATCGATTCCAGGTAGTGGTTCGGTCATCATTCAATCATGGTTGTATGATCCGTCTAAGAACGAAATGGAAGTCACACTTCTGACGAAAGATATCAAAAATTTGGAGAACGATGTGCTATTTAATGTCTTCCAACGAAACGGAAATTCGAATGGTTTACAAGTAAAAACGGTGTTTAATGTTGATGAAGTTTACTTCTTAAAAATCTATGGACTATCAAATGAATTTCAACAAGTAGCATTAGATGTCATCAAACAAACGGATGAAGAGTTTAATGAAATGGAACAAACTAGTCATCAAAAATCGGAGAAACATAAACAAGTTTTAACAACATTTTACGCAGATCAACGAAAAGTAAAGCAAGAAAAAATTGACGTAAAAACAGATAAAGAGTATGAAGTTTATCTATTTAATGTGCTCATTGAAGAAACAAATCTTCAAATTAAAAAGGCTAGAAATGATATCCAAAATGAAGAAAAAAAGCAACAAACGATTCAAAATGAGATCAAAAACAATGAAGAGAAACTCATCTATCAAACAGAAGATGAGAAGGAAGAAACGCAAAGTATCATTGATGGATACCAACAATTAATCAATGAATTAAGTGAAAAAAAGAAACAGTTTGAAGAAAAAATAACGTTATTAAATGAAAAAATTGAGAAGCTAGAATTGAAAAAAAGAGAGAGCAATTTAAGTGGGAAATTGTAAGATGAGAAGTGATTTTTACTTCTCTTCTCTTTAATTTCTAAAATTCAAAAAAGCCTATAAAGCGCCTATTTCGCATTTTGAAAGAGCCTATAAAGCGACTATCGGGCAAAAAAAAACGCCTACAAAGCGCCTATTTCGCGATTTTTTGAGTACCCAAGAAAACACTAGGCTTTGCCTAGTCTCACAACCATGTTGGGGGCAGTTTTTCCTTATGCTCTTTCTCTTCCGTTTTAGTGTTTGGCCTTATTCAGTTCATTAACAAAAAAGGAGTATAGAAATGGAAATAAAAATTAGAAATCTAGATCCAGTGATTGTGAAAAAATTTGATGAGATGGCAAAGAAAAGTTCAATCTCACGAGATAAATTATTATGTTCAATCTTAACTAAAATTGCAGTAACACCTGAAGTAGATGAACGTGAAAAAAGATATGAACAACTAATTGTGAAAAATATTGAGATGATGGAATTGATGAGTCTTGAAGTTGGGCATTTACGAAATATCATTACTGAATTAATGGAAGAGTGATGACTACATGGCAACAACGAATCGTGCAGCAAGTGTAATCGTGAAATCAAAATTTGTGTTACCTAGTAATACCACCTTTCAAACCTATATTGATTACGTAGATCGTGATGAAGCAAAGCGAAATGAAATGTATGAAGACTATTCGAGCTATAGTCAAAAGAGTCTTGTTCTTCAAAAAAGTAATCAAAAAAAATTTATTCAAGAGAAAGAATTTTTAATTGAGCGATTGAAAGAAAATGTTAAAAGTGAAAAAGAAAAAATCAATAAACTGTCAGTTAAAAAAGAACAATACAATGAGTATCAAGACTACTTGGATGATCTAAACTCGGTACAAAAACTATTTGCTTTTCAGTCTGAAATTTTTAGTTTTAGAGAGAAAAAAGAACTACAAGATACCTTTAATCAATTAGTTCAAAATCATAAATCGTATGAACAAGATTTTGCGATTGAAGAAAAAATTTTAGAGTTAACCACAAAACAGATTAGACTGCTTGTTAAACCAAAACAAGTAAAAATAGATGAAACAATCGCACGGAAACAAAACTATCTTCTTTACTTGGAAAAACGAATTGAAAAAGAAGTAAATGTGGTAGGTCAAACAAACGAACGTTTAAAACATTTTGATTCCTATATGGACTATATGGGCAACCCAGAAAAGACGTCTTCATTGTTTACGAGTAACACAAATCATTTAGATGATAAAGAGAAACTCGAAGTTAAAAATATTTTTCAAAACGCTCATGATAAAGGAAGTATCATGTGGCAAGATGTTATTAGTTTTGACAACAAATGGTTAGAAGAACATGGATTGTATGATTCAAAGACGCATGTTGTTGATGAAGAAAAAATGAAAGATGTTGTTCGTCTAGCGATGAATGAGATGTTAAAAAAAGAGAACATGGAGGATAAATCATATTGGTCAGCAGCCATTCATTACAACACGCAAAATCTTCATGTTCATATCGCAACAGTTCAACCTGAACCTACGAAAGAAAGAGGGAAACGGAAATTAAAATCACTAGACGCGATGAAATCAAAAGTCATTAACAATATAATGGATCGTTCTCATCATCAAACGAAAATTAATGACATCATTCGAAAAAGTATTGTCGATTCAAAAAAGAAAGACAGTACTTTTTCATTTAAGAATCGTTCCTTTAAAAAAGATTTTCTCGCAATCTATAAAAGACTTCCCAATGATCGTAGACAGTGGTCATATGGCTATCAATCGATATCAGAAGTGATACCAATGTTAGACAAATTATCAAAAGAATATATCGGAAAATATCACAAGAAAGACTTTCAAGATCTTCTCAAAAAATTAGATAAAGAAGTTGAAGTCTATAAAAAAACTTACGGAGAAGGAAATGCAAAACGATATGAGAATTATAAGGAGAATAACGTAAATGAACTATATAAACGATTAGGAAATGCTTTTTTACAAGAGATAAAAGAGTATGATAGGGCCCAAAAAAAATTAGAAGAATCGCTTAAAAAAGGTTCTTTAAAGAGAGAGAATTTGAAAAGAAATGCTTGTTTAAATCAATTGAAGTATGGCATTGATCGGATGTTAAATAGTGAATATAAAAATTGGAAGAATCAAATGGCATATCAACGTCTACAACAAGAAATTGAATTTGAAAGGTAGTGTAATTGAATGAAAGAGGAAAAAAAACAATTTAGAGTATCACTCAATGAAGATGCAATGGATTATATTGAAGAAATAAAAAGAGAACAAAATATTGGATTTAACGGAGATGCAGTTGCATTTTTGATTAAAGATCATCAACGGCTAAGAAGAGAACAATGGTCACTTAATCATATTTCTAAATCTGTCATGACGATATTAACGGATTCGATTAATCAAAATATACGAGAAGAGTTAAAGCGAGTCAGACTAGGGACAAACAATACAGATCGAAATACTCAAATCTTAATCGAACTATTCAATGGATTAATCTATCATGAGGATATTCCTGACATTATCACAACTGAAGATATAAAAATGGCTGCAATTAAAACAGCTGAAAATATCGTTCAAGAGAGAATTGAAAATAAACGACAAAGAAAAATTGATTGGGAAGAAAAATATCAAAAAAAGGAGGGGGCAATAACATGACAGTATCATTAGGAATTGTCAAAATGGTAGGGGAAACTGAGGTAATCTTATCAAATGGAAAGGAAGATTTTGTGATTCCATTAACGCCAGATGAAGTGAAATGGTTACATTTTAAACTATTAAGTGAAGATGAGTTAATTATTCCATTTGATGAAAATTCAAAAACATTAGTAGAGGATTTACTAATACCTTCTGAATGGAACTTAGAAGAATTACAGGGCGACGATAGTTATGAAGTTGATGAAGAGGGTAGCGTAATCTAAAAATAGATGGAAAGGATGGTTAAAAATGGCGATAAAAGCGTATCAACCTAAAACCTCTGAAGAACGACAAAAAGAGATACATGATCTAACAGAACAATTGAACAAAAAAGTAGATTTCTATTTTCATTCATCTGAACAATTAAAAGAGTACCTACTATTTAAATCGAAATTCTACAATTTTTCGAATCGAAATGCAGCGTTAATCGAAAATCAATTCCCAGGGGCAGAAGCTGTTGGGAATTTTCAATTTTGGAAGAAAAGTGGATTCACAGTCAACAAAGGTGAAAAAGGCATTAAAATCTTCAAACCAATGAAATTTGACTATTTCAGACGTGAGAAAAATGGACCGAAGATCCCAATTAGTAAAGCAACAGAAGAAGAAAAACGATTGATTCAAGAAAAGAAAATCAAAGTCTATACAGAATTAAATTATACTATTACGCATGTGTTCGATATCGCGCAAACAAATGCGAGGGCTGAGGATTTACCAAAGCTTTTTCCAAATAGATGGTTAGAGGGCAAAGTAAAGGATTATGATTTAGTCTATCAAGCATTAGAAAAAATTGCTGAAACTAACGGAATCAAAATTGTTGCACCATATGAAGAGTTAGGTGCAGCAAAGGGTGTTTGTTACTCCGAATTAAAACAAGTCGCCTTAAATCCTAGAAACAGTGAACTACAAAATGTAAAGACTTTGATACATGAACTAGTTCATGCAGTTCTTCATACCTTGGAAAAGCGAAATGACTATAATCAACATGAACGAGAATTTCAGGCAGAATTAACTGCATTCACAGTAGCTTCATACATAGGGCTAGATACATCTGAATATAGCTTAAAATACATTCACTACTACACTCAAGATGAATCAAAATTCGAAGATAAAATTCGTTTGTTAGATGAAGTAAAGGAAACTGCACATTCGTTTATTGAAACAATCGAATCAAAGTTAGTACAAGAAAGAAATCAAGGACAGGAAAAAGAGGAAACGCAAGAACCGAAAGTCGTTTTTGAGTACTCAGACATAAATGAAGTAAAACAAGGAACAGAAATGACCTTTAAAGAAGCGAATGACTTCTTATTTCAGTTTAACCAGGAGCTACAGAAAACGATTAATGAAGATGGTACCTTTAGACTGAAAAATAATGAATGTTTTGATGTATCTGTAAAATATAAAGTGATCGATGTTAAGGGAAATATCTATACACCTCAAACGTTTATGATGTCAAAAATGGAAGAGAACCAGCCGTTTTCATCCATCGCAAAACAAATTTACATTCAAGAACCAAAACTATATAAAGAGCTTTGTGAAACCTACTTACTGTATGGTGGAGAAAAAGTAGTCCATAAAGTACAAAATGAAAATGACCTATCTCTTGAAGAAATTCGAGAACGTTATGGTCATTTTTATTATGTTCAAAATAACATGTCCAAAGCTGAGTTAGTTCCTATTAAGGATATGACGGATGAACAGATCCAGCGAGTTTTTACAGATCAAAACTATCTCAATCTCTTTAATCAACCAGGTATGTACGAATTAACAGATGACAAGGAAATTCTTAAACAAATTAATCAGTTTGATGGAAGAATGCTCGGTTCTGATAAAGTTATCATCACTGATAAACACATCACAGAGCCAATGGGATATGTTGTTTGGAGTGAAGCAGTCATTACGAAGCAATTAATGCCATTGAAAGAATTAGATAAGGTCTTACAAGAAGCTGAGTTTGAAGCAAAACATCATCTTGGGTATGAAAAAACGAGAGTCCATTACCTATACCCTAATGAAACTGGTGAAATGATCGTAAGAGCAATGGACAGAATTGATTTCGGAGATGGATCTTTCAAATCGATTGTTGATGAGTTAAAGAACCATCCTTCACACAAAAAAGATCTTGAGTATATGCAGTCTAAATGGGGGATACAAGCAAATAGAGAAGTTGGTCCAGTCTTAACAAAAGAACATGTAAAAAATCAAATTGAACAGTATGTAGTTGAAAGTTTACAAGCGACAACTGAGATAAATAGAGGACTTCGTGCATATGGAAGTACTCGTTCTGAAGAAAATGAATGGATGGTTGATAAGTTTACTCAGATTGCCATGAAAGAAAAATTTTACACCAAAGAAGACGTAAATGATATTCGTAAAAGAACAACTTCTAATTTTAATTATGAATTGCACAAAAAAGATCAAGAGAAAATCCATACGTTAGAAACAGACTACACAACGTATCTTATATTGCTTCAAAAAGAAAAAAAAGGCCCTTTGACAGAAGAGGTGATTCTTGACCGTTTAAATGCCGAAAACACGTACTATCAGTCAAAAGAAACGTTACTGTCTACTGGTGTCATGACAAAAACTACAGTTGGAAAGATGGAAGAAAAGGTATCAGCTCTTTTAAAGGATCATAACCTACAAACATCATTTGCGAAACCATTCGCACATGAAATGGAAAGGTAGTGGATTAGTTGGTGGCAACGTCAAAATATGTCTCATCAGACGAGATTTTAAGCGCAAAACAAATTCATTTAGTTGACTATTTAGAAGCAAAAGGCGAACAGCTAAAGAAAGAGAGTGGAGCCGGTTATTATCGTCACCAGGAACATGATTCGCTTGTCTTTAAGGATAATCTCTATTATTGGAATAGCAAGCAAGAGAAGGGAGTAGGAGCGATCTCATTTGCGATGATGTATTATCACTTGAATTTCGTCGAAGCAGTACACGAAATCAATACCTTAAAATACAATGAACAAGCACGAGAACAACGTCGAATTGAACAAAACAAAAAGCAGGGACCATTTCGGTATCCTGCTTTTTTAGATGTCAAAGAGACAGACGCAATACAAAACTACTTAGTAAATGAACGTAAAATCAATCCTCGCTTGGTGGATTGGTTAATAAAGAATGAATGTATCGTCCAGGATCAACGGAAAAATGTGGTGTTTAAGTGGAAAGAACAGGGTGGTAAAGGCGAAGTAGTAGGGGCTAACCGTCAAGGGACAATCAAACTGGATAATAAGAGAGGCAGTTTCAAACAAATACTTCCGAATGGAAAAGAGCATAGTGGATTTACGATCGATATTGGTAACCCAACTAAGATCATTGCGTTTGAGAGTCCAATTGATATGCTTTCATACTGGTCAATTAAGCAAAAAGAGTTAACGGATGTACGATTAGTGAGTATGGATGGATTAAAACCTAAAACCATCGTTCAATCGCATATTGATGCCAAAAAAGAAGGACATGTCATTGAGAAATGGGTACTTGCGGTTGATAATGATGAAGCTGGTTTGAACTTTATAGAAACCATTAAGAAATTAGTAAAGCCATCTGTACTTGAAGTGGATCTTCCAAGTGAGAAAGATTGGAATGACCAATTAAAAAAGCAAATGAAAATAGCCAATATGAAGCATTTAAACATGAAAAATAATACCGAATTAGTATTAGAAAGATGAAAATAGAAAGACTGATTTCATTTTATAATTAGTCTTTCTTTATCTTATTAAAAGAAAATATCACGTACCGTAAGAGTTAATAAAAAAAGGAGTAATATAAATGAGCAGAGTGGTCATTTTAGCCGAAAAACCATCACAAGCAAAAGCCTACGCCGAGGCCTTTTCAGTAAAAAATAAAACGAAAACATCCATCGAATTAAATTCATGTAGCACATTTCCAAACGGAGCAACTATTACATGGGGAATTGGACATTTAGTTGAGCTAAAACAACCTGAAGAATATAACCAGGAGTGGAAAAAGTGGAGTTTATCCTCCTTACCGATTCTTCCAGGACAATATGAATTTAAAATAGTTTACGGAAAATCAGAACAATTCAACGCCGTTAAAAAGTTATTTAAAGAAGCAGATACTATCATAAATTCTTGCGACATAGACCGCGAAGGAGCAAACATTTTCAATTCAATTTTGAACTTAACAGGTGTTAAAAACAAACAAATCAAACGGTTATGGATCAATTCATTAGAAGTTGATGAAGTAAGAAAAGGGTTTGCGAATTTACATGATAATCAAAAGGATCTACTACTATACAACGAAGCAAAAACCAGACAAATTGCTGATTGGTTGGTTGGCATGAATGGCAGCCGTTTATATACGTTATTGCTTCAACAAAAAGGTTTAAAAGATAGCTTGGCGATTGGCCGAGTTCAAAGTCCAACAGTGTATCTAATCTATCAACGACAGTTAGAAATTGAAAACTTCAAGCCAAAGCCTTTCTATGAGATTGAAGGGGATTTTACCGTTGCCAACGGTAATTATAGGGGAAGGGCAAAGGTTAAAAGTGAGAAAAAAGAAGAAGTACAAGCAATATTAAATCAACATCATATTTCAGGACAAAACGAAGGATTTGTAAAGTCTATCACAAAAAATGAAAAGCGTACTAAGTCACCAAAATTACATTCACTTTCAACTTTACAAGCATCTGCGAATAAAAAGTGGAAAACGAGTCCTGCGAATGTTCTAAAAACAATGCAATCTTTATATGAGAAGAAATTAGTCACTTATCCTAGAACGGATACGCAATTCATCACAGAGAATGAATACAATTATCTGGTCTCAAATGTAGAAAACTATCAAAAGATTGTTGGCCAACAATTTGATTATTCAAAAGTACCAAACAAACGTTATGTTGACGGTTCGAAAGTCCAGGAGCATTACGCCATCATTCCAACTAAAACTATTCCTTCTGAAAGTACTTTACAGGATTTAACAGGAGACGAAAAGAATATATACTTTGAAGTATTAAGAACAACACTAGGGATGTTCCATTCGGATTACATTTGTGAGGAGACAAAAGTCGTGACAGATGTCAAAAATCTTGAATTTGAGACGACTGGCAACATAGAAATAAGTAAAGGTTGGAAAGAATTATTTAAAAATGATGAAAAAAATGAGAATCAAACGAAAAATGAAGGCTCACAAGCCTTACCAGTATTTCAAAAAAATGAAAGAGTAGTAAGTGTTGTGAAATTAAAAGAAGGAACTACTACTGCACCTAAACCTTATACAGAAGGTGAATTGATTTCAATGATGAAAACATGCGGTAAATTAGTTGAAAATGAAGAAGAAATGGAGATTTTAAAAGAAGTGGAAGGGCTTGGAACGGAAGCAACTCGTTCTGGAATCATCGAAACAATTAAGAAACATGGTTATATTGAAGTGAAAAAGAACATGGTTAGTGTGACTGAAAAAGGGAAGATCCTATGTCAATCAATTGAAGGAAACTTGTTATCAAGTCCCTCGATGACTGCAAAATGGGAAGGTTATCTACATAAAATCGGGAGTGGTGAAGGTTCACAAGATGTCTTTTTATCAAACATTGAAAAGTTTTTAACGAATTTAATTAACGAAGTTCCGGGAAAACTTAATTCCGATTCCATTAATAATGGGATTGAAACAGTACAAAAAGCAGACGAGATTGGTCAATGTCCGAAATGCAAAAAAGGTTCAATCGTTCATCGAAAAACATTTTATAGCTGCACAACATATAAAGATGGCTGTAAGTTTTTGATTCCTGGAACATTTTTAGGAAAATCCATTAGTACTTCAAATGCTCAAAAGTTATTAAATGGAAAGAAAACAGGACTAATTAAAGGATTAAAAGGAAAATCAGGTAAAGAATTTGACGCCTATTTAAAACTGAATCAAGTTGGTAAGATTGAATTTGAATTCAACAATCAGAAATTTTTTTCTCAAAAAAAGTAGTATAAACTTATTAGTATGAGGAAAATTAACGGTACTCCCAGATTTGGGGACGTAAAGTCAATTGTATTTCTATAAATAAATTCCAAGTGAAATAATATACAGGATTTTATACAAAAATCAGAGAATCAATTAAAGGTAGATTATACTGCAGCCCATAAATATTAACGATGTATAAAAAACTGTATATCGTAAGAAAAAAAGAAAAAGCCGATCCCTTGATGCGTAAGGGATTGGCTTTTTTGCAACTTCCGTTAAGAATCTTTATGTAAACTAGACAAGTATCGAATATATATGAAACACAAGAAATATTAGTTTTACCTTCACCATGACCATCCAAGATAATTTCATGGTATTCATTTGCATAATGATGTTCTTTTTTAATAAAAGAAATAGAAAATCCTCTCCTTCTTGAGAGGTTATTAGGTTAAATGTTTATGAATTGCGGATTAATCAAATTTATATGTTGCGCTAATTTTTACTTCCTCTATACTTTCATAATCAATTCCGCCACCTTCACCATCATACGCATCAAAATTTAACGTGGCAGGTAGAACATCACCCTCAAATAGTTCACTTTCTATGATAGCAAGTTCAACATATTCAATATCATCCTTGGTCAATTTGGTAGCTATTTTCAATAAATCAGAAACTTTTACTGTAATACTCATAAGTACCTCCACCTTTTATTGTTAATATATCAAACTATTATGAATTGGTCATGAGAATAAAGATGGTTTTATATGATAGTGCAGCAACCAACAAGTACCCCTTAATTCTGAATTTAAGTTTCAACACTAATATCTAAAATAGAGTATTAAATTTTAGAATTATCCTCAGAAAGAAGGCATTTATGCCTTTGTGGTTGATATGTGTAAATTACGGAGTAATAATGGCTTTTTTACTAGCTGATACGATTCATATACACAAACACGGACTTTACAAATAAAAAAAAGAAGGGAAAACGGCGCACCGATTTTCTCTTCTTTTAGTTTCATTTCAACATAAACTCTAAACTTGCAAATACCCTCATAGTTCACTTAAAAACTCGTAATCATTTCATCTATTTCTTCTGGTAACATTAGAAAAAATTATAAACTAAAGAAACAAGCTAAACATAGCTTGTTTCTTTAGCATTCATAAAAAAAGAATTTTGGCTTGAAAAACTTCAAACTAAAATTATACCGTGAATTTATTATACGAAATTAAATTAAAGACTTCAACAAAATTTACTAATTATTAACATTTTTTTAAATAATTTTAATTTATTTTATATTTTTTTGGGCTTTTTTGATAAATTACCCCAAATTTCGATATAAAGCTTTTATATTAAACATGATTACCCATTAGTGTTAAATAAAAACTACAAATACTTATTTTTTTCGACATGCAAAAACTCCCTTTAGTCTAGTTATTGAATATAAAATTTTTAGAATTTTTTAAAAATATGCAAAATTACCCCAAACTACAACTGTCGATTTTTAGATATAATCAAATTTGTAATTTATTCTAATTTTAAATGTAGTATTTATTGCTGCAAATTCACATTAACGGAGGAAGAAAAAATGAACTTATCACGTTTTACTAAGAAACTAGCTTTACCTTTCGTCTTATCAATGGCAATCGCTACCCCAACTGTTTCTACACACGCTTTTGCTGCTGAAACTTCATCATCTTACACTATGGATAATGTTCAATCATTAGGTACACAATTAACGCCAATTAGTTCAGAAAGTTACACAAATCCTACTTCAGACGGAACAGCTAGCGTTATGACAACTACAGACACGTTTTTAAATGGTGTTGAAACAACTTCATCATTCTATGAACCAGCTACTGAAGCAGAAGCAACTTCCGAGATTACACCTGTTGACCCACTTAATGTTCAATATCCACAAAACTATAATTTAACAGATGATGTTAAAAGACAAAGATATCAAATCATCAATCAAATATACGGAGTAGGCGAAGAATTTTCTCCAGCTGATGCTGAATTTATTGCAGCTTATGGGTATGAATTTTCAACTCCAAACAGCGATTATTTAGATGTTGAGCCTTCATACGATACAATGTCAGATACTACTTCTTCTTCTTTCTCTAAAACGAAAACATATAATGGAGTTTCTGTAAAGTTTACAGGTAAACTATATTCTACTATCGGTCTTATTAACCACTCATATAGAGGAAATGTGACGTCATCTATTTATGCTGGTGGTTCAAGTGTTACAAAACTTAAAAATACTATCACAAATATTGCTTATGGTGCAATTGGTAGTGGTGGTGTTGGTAAAGTATACGAGGGTTCAACATCTGGTTCAACAACTACTTCAAATACACTTTATACAGATAAGACTGTAAATTACTCAGCAGTATTAGTTGCTTACACTTATACAAATGCTTACACTACGGTTACAACTAGTAGTTCAAGCTTTAACTTATATGCCTTCTAAGGAGGAAAACAATGGGTAACTTTAATTTAGTAGGCTTACTTGGCTCATTAGCACTTTTAGCTTTGGTTGGGTATGCGATAATTAAGTTCGTAAAATCCCTTGCAAAAAAATAGAAAGAAAGGTGAAGGACTATATTTAGTCCTTCATTCTCATTTCCACATAAACACTACCGTATCGTGTATCACTTCTATTTTTATAAAAAGTTGATACTTGAAGAACTTCGTAATTCCCTTTAAAACTTTCAATCATTTCATCTATGTCTTCTGGTAAATCCCTGTAATCTAATTTTCACCACTGAGGTTCCTATATACTTTGAGGGGGAGGAGGAATTGTCTCTTTTTTTAATTTGTGAATATATTCTAACTTTTTAAATACACCTTAATAGTGTCATATTTGTCTTATTATAATTAATTGCATTTAAGGTAAACCTTAAACAAGCACTTAAGCATTATTGTTAAGATTAGCTTTTGAGTGTATCAAACACATTGAAAAAATTTGAGTTTAAATCGGATTTTTTAGCGATCAATGAGCCAAAAAGCCAAATTCAATTATTTTCTTCAATTATTGTATTGGCTTTAAAAGAATGTACTGAAAAAATATTGAAGTATTATAGTATGGATATTTCGTTGAAAAGGTTTAGATCAAGATTAAAAGTTAGATACCAGTATAGAAATAAAATTTAATATAATGAACCATGAACCTAATCTTCTACAGGACAGGCTCTTTTATTATTATCCATTTTAGATGTATTTCATTTAGATCAGAAATACTCAGATTAAAATGTATCATAAAGTACCTTTTAATCTGAGTATTCAAACATGCATTTTGTCGTTATCTAACCAAAAGGTTGATATATAAAGGAATAAATAACCTGACTAGCTCCCCCCATGTTGTGATAGATAATAATAAAAAAATGTTCAGCAATTACTTTTGTAGAGTTGTTTGAGTTTTTAGGCGTAAATAAACAAGTAATAGACTTGGATAAAAACATCTTTAAAATATATTGACGGTTAATAAGCAAAAATAATATTGAGTACGTAATTTGTTTACACGTACCAAGTTTTTCATATTAAAGCTATTAGTGTGTGATATTAATAATGGAGTGCACTGAAACAACTTATTTTTTGACGAGTTTCTTCCTATTATACCGTGACTTTTTTGAATTCCTCTTCATGTTCCTTTACAAGCTTATAAAAAGTTGTCTTTTTTACACCAATTTCTTTAATAGCTCTTACAGCTGTCATTTCCCCTGATTTCCATCGATTATAGATTTCAATAAATTCTTCATTTAGTTTGGTTTTTGGTCTTCCGAATTTAACTCCATTTTGAAGTGCTGCATCGATTCCTTCACGTTGACGCTTCCGAATTCTATCACGTTCTTCTTCGGTCATCCAAGAAAGAATTTGTAAAACAAGATCAGCGATAATGTACCCAAATAATCTTTATATTGAGTTGTATCTAATATAGACATATCAAATATAAGTGACCTTTAGCTTGATAGACAAAGAGGATAATTCCACTTGGCTACAAGCTTTTTTATTGATTAGAAAAATTGATATTAATGCGAGAATAACTCGGATCTTTTAATGTTAAGAAAAAACGAATAAATAGTAATATTGAATTGTTTAAAAACTACTAAATTTATAGTTGATTAGTTGGATATAGTATTAAAAATTTATAATATTTAGTAAAAATATTGTAATAAAAACGCAACGAATTTATAATTTTATTTATTTTCAAAATATTATGAAAGGAATATGGGATTCAGAAAAAATTGGTCAATTTCTATCTAGAACATATCAAAATTGAATAAGAGGATGGCTATACACATGAAGAAACATACACTAAGGTTTTTCTTTATTAGGATTGTGTTAACAGTTTTAGTTATGAGTTCAATTCAATTAAAAGCATTTGGTGAAGAATTAACTAGTACGAAAAAAGTTGATGAGACAGTAGTTCAAACAAACTCAGTTGAAGATACTGAACCACAAGTCGGAGAATTAATTGATGAGCGTACGGCTAATACCAAGACATTCTATAATGGCGACGGTAAATACACTGAAAAAGTCTACTTTGAACCTGTAAATATGAAAGAACCAGGAGAAACAAACTTCGAAGAAATTTCTCCGGATTTGGTAAAAGATAATACAACTACAAATATCATAACAACAGAAAATACTGCGATCGATACTGAATTCCTTAAAACAATGTCAAATGGCAAATACGCTAATTTTTCATATAAAGGGCATTCAATGTCATTGTCTATATTACAGGCTGCGGGAGAAGATAAAACAACATTAAACGCAAGTGATGTTGATGCCAATTTTGTTGAAAATACGAACAAAATTGTTCATGAAGGCGTTTTTCCGCAAATCGATTTACAAAACTACACCTTTAATCAAAATACAAAAGAAGATTTAGTTTTACACCAATACGATGGTTATCATATTTTTACTTTTAAAATTCAAACTGATTTAAAAGCAACCATTGATGAAAATGGCAATATTCAAATGAAAGATGTCGATGATAAAAAGATTTTTGAATTGCCGAAACCGTTTATGTCGGATTCGAATATTAATGAAGGTTCTGGAGAAGCAGTTACATCTGATAAGGTGAGCTACGATATTGAAGAAATAGAAGGCGGGTACAAATTAACGTTAAATGCTGACGCAGATTGGTTAGCAAGTCCTGATCGAGTGTTTCCAGTATTTATTGATCCGACAACTTCTGTAACGGATTCATCAGATACGTTTGTAATGAGCGCTTATCCAACTACAAATTATTCTAGTTCGTCTTCAAAATGGGACTCTGGGCTAGGTGCATATATCTTAAAAATTGGTAATTATGATAGTACTACCGGTACTTGTTATGCCTTTTTAAACCAAGGGTTACCAGCAAATCTAACTGGTTTAACGATTAATAGTGCTTCCTTTAATGCATACGTAGAACATAGTGCCTCTTCCAGTGCAACTGGTATTTGGTTAGATCGTATTACAGGATCATGGACTAACTCGTCTGTTACTTGGAATACGAAACCAAGTTCTACAAATATAGCAACTGCTACTGTAGGAGAAGGTCAGTGGGCAAACTTTGATGTTACAAATACTGTAAAAAGTTGGTTAAATGGTTCTTTAACTAATTATGGTCTCAAATTACATGAAAACGGAAACGGATCATCTTATTGGAAAAAAATTATATCAACTTCAAATTCTGATAACAATCCATACATATCTGTTAACTATACAATCCCTACACCCGATTCACCAACTGGAAAAGCCTATTCATATGGTGATAGTACTGATTCAGGATATGTTGATCTAAATTGGGATGCTGTTCCTGGTGCTACTGGTTATAAAGTGTTAATTTTCAATGGGAATGATTATGATGAGTTTCCTGTTGGAAATGTAACAAGCTGGAGTACAAAAGGAAGGAAAATTTGGCCATCGCCATCCGAAATCGCAGGTGGAATTTATACATTGCATCATGTCAGTACAGATGGTGGAGTAGAACTACCAAATGATCCATCAGCCCTATATAAAAAGAATGGAAATAAATACCCAACAAGTACAAATTATTGGTTTCGTATAAAAGCAATTTATCCATTAGGGGAAAGTGCGCAATCGGATCCTCCATTTAAACCGACAATACCAAATCTGAAATTTGCAGAAATGACCTCTGTTAATAGTTTTACTAGAGGGACAAATGGATATATTGATTTAAGTTGGAAGCCTGTGACAGGTGCGACTGGTTACAAGTTCTTAATGTATAACGGAAAAGCATTCGAATCATTAGATATTGGAAATGTAACATCATGGTCAACAAAAGATAAAAAATATTGGCCTAAACCAACTGAAGGCTATGATTTACATTTAGACAATACGAAATCTGGTGATGAGCTAGCAATTGATCCTTCGTTAGTGTATCAAAAAGCAAATCCAGATTATAAACCAAGATATTATGTATTAAAAATTGTTCCATATAATGCTAATGGTGAGACGGTACAACCTGCAGCATCCTATCCATACATTCCGTTAATCCCTGTTCCTAATCCACCAACAGGACGAGCTTATACAAATTTAAGTCAAAGTAACTCAGGATACGTAAACTTGAGTTGGGATAAGATTTCGGGAGCAACAGGTTATAAAGTATGGGTTTACAATGGAAAAGATTATGAATCCTATGATGTAGGGGATGTAGATAGTTGGACCACACAAAATAAAGGAATTTGGCCGAGTCAATCGGAAATTGATGGTGGCATGAAAAATTTACATCATCCGACTAACCCGGATGATCCTAATTATGGTGGTGTAGAATTACCTCTCGAACCATCTAAACTGTATGCAAAAAATGGGACAACTTATGCAACTAGTCCATACTATTACTTTAGGATAAGTGCATATAATACCCAAGGAGAAACTGTATATTCAACAACATATTTTAGAACAGTAATTGGAGAAGCAGTACCATTCCTCGGTATTCAAGACTATTGGTCATATGTGGATGTACCTGGTGGTAGTGTTAATACTGCAACTGGTAACTATATCAGAAGTGAAAATGATTTTTCATTAGGTGGAAAAGGACCAGGAATCACAATTGAACGAACTTATAATAGTCAGTCAACAATCAATGGATTATTTGGAGTAGGCTGGCATAGTAACTTAGATGAATCGATTACATTAATAAATAATGAAGCTCATTATGTAGATGAAGATGGCACACTTTTAACATTTGAAAAAGATTTAAAAGGAGTATATCAACCACCAACTGGCGTTGATTTAACATTAACAGATAATGGCTCAGAACTTTCACTTAAAGATAATAGTCAAATAACAAAGACTTTCGATAAGACGACTGGTCATATTAAAAGTATAGAAGATGGAAATCATCTTAAAACATCATTTAATTACACTAATAATCAATTGACATCTATATCTGATGCGTCAAATCGAAAAGTGGTAGATATCCAATATAATGTTGGAGCACATATCAATCAGTTAAGTTTATTTTCGAGTCGTACAATCAATTATGAGTATAATGGTATGTTGCTGTCAAAAGTAACTAATACAAATAATGAAACAACGCAATACGAGTATGATACTGAAAATAAAATGACAAAAGTATCATTACCGGTTATTTCAACAAATACGCCAACTATTAATATCGTATATCAAGATGATCAAGTAGCTTCCATAACTGATCCAATGGATAAAATCTATCAACTAACTTATGATTCTGATTCAGATGGTAATTTTGTAAAAGTTCAATTCCCAAATGATAAAATCAATCAATATTGGTACAATGCAGATGCCAATCCAACTAGAATAAAAGAAGATGTTGGTGGGAAAAACACAACGACAGTTTATAATTACGAAGGTAATAGGTTAAAAGAGTCATATGATCCAAATGATGTTGATATAGCACCAACTGAATCCTATACATATGATGCGAACGGTAATACAGATACAGCTACATCTCACTATGGTACAGAAGATTTTGAATATGATGATTTAAATAATGAAACTTCATATACAGATACAGAGTCAAAAGAATCAACGACTGTTTATGATGGCGTGAATGCTGTATCGGATAATGATATTACAAATGCGATTGCATCCTATACTAAATATGATAACTATGGGAATGCAGTTGAAACTAGTACTAGTTTAAGTGCAGCAACGAATTTATTAACTAATGGTAGTTTCCAAAATGATTTGACAGGTTGGACTAAAATCGTCACCCCTGTAAATGATTCTGGTACGATAAGTATTGATTCAATTGGGAAAAACGGAATTAGTGGAAATAAATCAATCAAATTTTCTCCACAATCAACATCAGTTTCATCCGGATATTTATACTTGTACCAAACGGTTTCAAACATCAAAGAAAATACAATATATACTCTAAGTTCAGATATTAAGTCAGATTTATCAAATGTGTTAGCAATCTATCGATTCCAATTTTTTAATGCTAGTGGTACGAGCATTGGAACTACAATTGGAACAATTAATATTTCTGGAAAACAAGATTGGATTAATAGACCTTTTTCTTTTAAAACGCCTACTGGAACAACGAAAGTTCAAGTTAAACTAGAAGTAGATCATAGCTCTATTGATGGTAAAGGTGACGTGTGGTTTGATTCTGTTCAATTGGAAAAGGCAGAGTTTCAATCTAACTTTAATCCAATTGAAAATGGAGGGTTTGAAAACTCACTTACATCGTGGGCAGGTAGTGGTGGTACCGTTGATTCAACTGAAAAGTTTGATTCATCAAATTCATTAAAAATCGTTCGTTCAAGTTCAACTGCTCCTACAAATGAGTATAAACAAACGGTTTTAATTGGACAAAAACCAGGTGATCAACCAATTGATCTAACTTTAACGGGATTATCTAAAGCAACAAATGTTGTTGTTCCAATTGGTGGCACGAAAGACTCAACGAAATATGCATTAAAAGCAGTTATTAATTACACAGATGGAACAAACACAACTATTAATGCGAACTTTTTAGATGGAACAAAAGAATGGAATCGAGCATATGCAGATATCCCAGCATTAGCATCAAAACCTATCAATACAATTGATGTGTCAGTTGTTTTTGGAGGGAACTTTACAGGTACAGCATGGTTTGATGGTATTCGCATTATAAAAGGAAAAAATAAAACAATATCAATCTATGATACAGATGGTAATTACTTAATTCAAACGACTGACCAAGCAAATTATTCAACTAAATTTGAATATGATTCGTTTGGAAATCAAACAAAGGTAACAGATGCGAGTCCGAGTCAAAATGTGAAACAATTCCATTATGATAATGCAGATCAACTAGATAATGTAACACTTGCGAATCACACAACTATCGACTACAAATATAAAGCAGGTTTACAAACAAGTAAAACAATTAATAGTTCAATAGATAACCTTAGTCAGATCTACCTTTTTGACTATGATGACAATGGTAATTTAGTAAAAACAACTGGACCATTAAATGATGCTACAACAAATAAGTACGATGATAATGGTCGGTTAATTGAATCAACATTACCAAGTGGTACAACGATTTCAAATACTTATGATGGTTCAAATCGTATAACTTCAATTGCTTACAATCATATAAACTATTATGATTTTACGTACGATGGAAATGGAAATCAAACAGAAGTTGATGACGCTCTATTAAATCGAACAACTACAAACGATGTAATTGATACTCAAAACCGTATTACTAAAAAAACCATAACCCAAGGAACGGCAAGCTCGGTCCAAACTTGGTTGTATCCATCTGATTCAGATAAATTAATAAGTACAACATTTGAACAAGGGCCAATGTCTGAAACAACAAGTTATTCGTATAACAATATGAATCAAAATTCAATTGTTTCAAATGGTGGCAAAAAATTTTTATTTAGTTATGATGAACTTGGAAACTTGCGTTCCTATACTGCAGGTAATAATTCGAGTACATCCTATCAATATGATAATAGGAATTTAATTGATACAGAGCGAATTCAATTAGATAATGGTTCAATCCTATTAGATGAATCATATGAGTACGATGCAAATGGTAATCGTACAAAAGTAAATTTACCAAACAATCAAGCAGTTGTTTACACATATGATTCTTTAAATCAATTAACATCGGAAGAACTTCCAGATGGAACGAAAAGAGAATATAGTTACGATGGCTTTGGTAATCGTACAAACGTGAAAGTAACTAAGGACGGTGTAACAACCGAAACAAACTCCCAATTTAATAAGGAAAATCAATTAACTGAATATGGAAATGACCCAATTCAGTATGACGCTGATGGTAATCGTACAGATGATGGAGATTATCGTTACGAGTGGAATCCACTAGGTCAACTAATTTCAGTTACGAAAAACGGAGAAAGTATACCATTTGCGACTTATAAATATGATGAGCAAAGTCGTCGTATTGAGAAGACAGTTGATGGTGTAACAACTAAGTATTTTTATGATGGAAATAGTATCAACCTATTATATGAAACTGACAGTGCAGGTGTAGTTTTACGATCTTATGTTTATTCATCCAGTGGCCAACGTCTTGCGATGAAAAATCAGGGACAACTATTTTATTATCATTACAATGCACATGGAGACGTTATTTCATTAACTGATCAGACGGGCCAAATTGTTGCATCATATGAGTATGATGCATGGGGAAATGTGATTAAATTGGATGCGCAAGGATTGGCTAGTGATAATCCATTTTTATATGCAGGTTATATATATGATAAAGAAATTAAAATGTATTATCTGATTGCAAGGTATTATCAGCCTGAAACTGGCGTATTTTTATCACTAGATCCTGTAATGGGAGATAAAACTGATGTTATTTCCCAAAATGGTTATAATTATGCGAATAATAATCCCGTAATGTCTTTTGATTATGATGGAAATTCTGCTCAACATGATGGCTATGATGATTGGGCAAACGCTAGTGGCGGACAAGGTGTAGGGTTAAGTGATATTGGTGATAGTTTGTTTGGAGTTCGTGGAAAAGCAAGAGGTGCGACCAAGTCAATAAATTTACCTTCATACAAAAAAATTAAAATAGATGATATACATGTAGAAAGTGGACATACACCAGAGGGAATTAGGGCAAAGCAAAGTGGCAAAAAAACTACTTTTCAAAATATGAGTGAAAAGCAAATTAAAAAAGCAGTTAGAAAGGCTTATAAAAATGGAAAAAAAATTAAAACTCAAGGGATTAGGGTAAAAGTTAGAGGAAGAAGTAGCGGATATACAATTGATATGTGGGTAAATACAAAAACCAAAACAATTGAGACCGCATATCCAATTGAGTAAGTTATAGGCTAATATATTTGAGATATTTATTTCTCAAATAATGAATAAATTTAGTTTAAAATAATTTTAATTCTTATTGATGAATAATAAAATATAAACTGAGGTATTAATATGAATAAAGTTAACATTATTATTAATAGTAATTCCTTATATAAATATGAGAGCGATTCAATTATTGGTGAAATTTATTTTCAAATTGGTGATTTTGTTTTCCCTGAGGTAAAATGGACAGATTTTGTAGTTGTTATTTTAACTTGGTGGAATAAGGAGTTTATGTATTTAAAAAATGCTTCTATTCAAAGTTCGTATGAATTAGATTTTATGGATGGACCTTTTATGGTTAAAGTTACTAAAAAATCTTTAGAGTTAGTGGAATTAGAATTTTTACGTGAGACTGTTAATAAAAAAATATCTCTTTATAGAATTGAATGTAGTCTTGATGAAATTTCTAAAACACTCTTACGAGCAACAAATAGTTTGATTAAGCAAATTAAGATAAATAATTGGAATACAGAAGATGTTCAAGAATTAGAAAAATGGAAAAAATGAAATACTTGGGTAGCGTCTGGAAAATGCGGATTTACAATGTTAAGGGCGATTTTCCTGACGCTGCTCCTTATAAGTCTAATATTACATAAAAAAACAAGTAAAAAACTATATAAATAATGTTATCAATATTATTTATATAGTTTTAACGATCATAGCTAAAATTCTACTAAACAAATAAATATTATTATTGAGTAATAATAGAGCGATCACTTGATGTGATTGCTTTTTTATTTCTTCTTATCGCTAAATACCATATAAAAAGTAACCTGATTTGAGATTACACAATTTTAAAAAGCCCTATTTAAAAAAGGGTATTAAATATCTGTGAAAAATTAAAAGGAAATTACGTTCTTCTTTTGGAAGTATTTCTCTTTCTTCAATCTTTCCCCATCATATATAAGGTGTTAGAGTTCATACTTAGCTGTAAATCGTTGATGTTTCTTTTTTATTAAACTAGTTAGCAAGCATGTCGTATTATATTAAGAAAGAGATATTCCTTTTAACGTTTTCACTGAAAGAGCATCAATGGTTTTACTGAAAAGACAGATTATATTTTGACGAGTTTCTTCCTAGTTATATATGCAACTCATTTTTTGTATTTTCATACTCTTTTACGAGTTTATAAAAAGTCGTTTTCTTCATTCCTATTTCTTTCATTGCAGCAACCCCTGTAATTTCCTTCGACTTCCATCTTTGATATACATTTTCAAATTCATTACTAAATTGAATAGTTGGTCTCCCGAATTTAACTCCATTTCGTAGAGCAGCATCAATTCCTTCTCGTTGGCGTTTTCGTATTCTTTCCCGTTCTTCTTCAGCCATCCAAGAGAGAATCTGTAAAACAAGATCTGCGATAAATGTACCCAAACTATCCTTATATTGAGTTGTATCTAACAATGGCATATCTAAGACAACAATGTCAGCTTGAATATTTTTGGTTATGTCGTTCCATTCCTCCAAAATGCCTTCTTTATTTCTTCCGAATCGGTCGAGGGAATGAATATAAAGGATGTCTCCTTTTCTTAAGATCCGTTTCAACAACTGATATTGTTCACGATTAAAATTTTTACCACTTTGTTGGTCAATAAAAAGGTCTCGGTCATCAATGCCTAGTTGTCTCATGGAATCCAGTTGTCTTTGTTCATTTTGATCTTTACTACTCACTCGAATGTATCCAAATTTTCGACTATCCATTGTTTTTCTCCGTTTTAAGTATTTTATAACTAAATTATACCAAAAAAAGTTCGTAAATCTATTAAATTTCATAGAACGTTCAAAAAGTGCGTTTTATAGAATTATGAACGAATTATTTAATAGATTACGAGTATTTCAAGGTCGTTCGTTTAAGTGTACAATTTTAAGAAACTGTTGATCTACCAAATAAATATAGTAAATGATCTAATTTTTTCCACTAGACTTTTTGTGTTCACTCCATCTACGATAAAAGGTTGCTTCGCTTATATTTGTAATTTTGCAGATTTCTTTAACAGTTTTATTAGTTGTTTCATGTAATTCCATTGCATGTTTTACGCCGTCATGTTTTAATCCAAATTTCTGTTTTCTTCCTTTATATATACCTTTTCTTTTGGCAATCAAAATGCCAGCTTGTTGCTTTTCTTTAATCATCGTTCTATCTAGTTCACTGAATGCTGACATAACTGTTAAGATAAATTTTCCTGAAGGAGTTCTTGTATCGATTCCTAAATTTAATATAACCAAATGTATACCACGTTTTTCTAACTCTTCAGTTAACTCTAATAATTGTTTTGTATTTCTGCCAAGACGATCCATTCTTGTTACTACTAATGTGTCGCCCTTAACTAATTGATTAAGAAGTTGATCTAATTCTTCTTTTTGTTCTTTTACTCCAGAAACTTTCTCTTGAACAATTCGATCTACTTTTGCATTTCTTAGTTGCTCGATTTGAGAATCTAAGTTTTGATCAAAGGCTGAAACACGTGCATAACCAAAAATCATAAAAATCCCTCCAAAATTTCAAAATCAAAAGACAAGTGTATATGATAGTTAGATTTTACAGTAAAATCAACAATCTATCAAACTATCGATAGGGTATACTTAATTGATAGTTATTATTTGTTCTACTCTTAGTATTTTTGTAATGAAATTTATTTAATGGTAAAATTTTTATAATAATTAAGAACTGGAGATATCTCGTGAACAACTTTTGGATGGTATCGAATAGTGTAAAAGACAGAGGAGGAGTTAAATATGACAATTTCTAAATTAGTTATTAATAATTTTAAGTCTTATCAAAAATATTGCATAGAGTTTAAGAACGACATAAACATAATTGTAGGTAACAATGAGGCGGGGAAATCAACAATCTTAGAAGCAATTAATTTAGTATTGTCAGGACAATTGCACGGTAAAAATATTATTTATGAACTTAGTCCGTATATCTTTAATTTAGAGATAGTTAATGAATATATAACAAGTTTGAGGGATGGTAAAATTATTCCACCTCCTCGAGTTTATATAGAATTATACCTTGAAGATAAAGAAAAATTATTTGGTGCATTAAAAGGAACAAATAATTCATTATTATTAGACTGCCCAGGAATTTACATGTCTATTGAATTCGATACATCATTTGAAAGTGAGTATAAAGAATATATAAATAATTCAAGTAACATCCAGACCATTCCAATAGAGTATTACACAGTCAAATGGTACTCGTTTGCTAATAACGCTGTTACATATAGAAGTATTCCAATTAATTCTACATTTATAGATACTTCAACAATTCGGATGCAAAACGGAACAGATAAATATATATCAAAAATTATTCATGACACTCTAGAAAGTAAAGAAAAAACTGAACTGGCAATTCAATACAGAAAGTTAAAAGAGAATTTTTCATCTATTGAGCCTATTAAGGAAATAAATGAGAAGTTAAATAGAAAGAAAGGTGAAATATCAGACAAACAATTAAGCGTGTCTGTTGATATTTCTCAAAAAAGTAACTGGGAAACAATGCTGATTTCGTACTTAAATGAAGTTCCATTTGACTTTATTGGAAAAGGAGAACAGAGTGCAGTAAAAATGAAATTAGCTATGGAGGCTAAATCTACAGAAGATCATGTGGTACTAATAGAAGAACCTGAAAACCACTTATCATATTCAAATATGCATAAACTGTTGGGAAATATAAAAGCGAAAAATCAAGGAAAACAGATTATTCTTACAACACATAGCAGTTTTATTTTAAATAAATTAGATATTAGTAACATGTTGTTATTAAATAATAATAAAGAAGCAATGTCATTTAAAGACTTACCGGATGAAACTCGTGACTATTTTATGAAATTACCAGGTTATGACACTTTAAGGATTCTCTTAAGTCAGAAAGTGATATTAGTTGAAGGACCATCAGATGAGTTAATTGTTCAAAGGGCATATATAGACAAATATGGAAAGTTGCCAATTGAAGATGGTGTCGATGTATTTTGTGTTGATGCACTTTCGTTTAAAAGATTTTTAGATATTTCCATTGGATTAAAAAAGGTAATTCATGTTATAACCGATAACGATGGTGATATAGAAAAAAATATAAAGAATAAGTATAAAGATTATTTAGGTAATGAGTATGTTAAAATTTTTTATGGCGATGATATTAACTATAGTACCTTAGAGCCACAATTAATTAAAGCAAATGAATCTAATTTACAAGTTTTAAAAAAGATACTCAATCATGAAAATTATACTAAAGATAGATTAACTACATTTATGATAAATAACAAAACCAAATGCGCCTTAAAAATATTTGAAGCCCAAGAACAAATACTGATGCCGAGGTATATAATGGATGCAATCAAAAAATAGAGTAGTAATTGCTGCAGCAGGATCCGGGAAAACCACAATGATAATTAATGAGTCCCTAAATATCAATAATAAAAAAGTTCTTATAGTAACATATACTAATAAAAATAAAGATGAAATTATTAAAAAGTTTCTATTAGAAGTTGGATATGTACCAAAGCATATTATGATTAAAACCTGGTATTCATTTATATTATCCGAATGTATAAGACCTTATCAAAATTTTGTATACCCTGAAAAACGAATAGAAGGTACATTTTTTAGAAAAGAACCTGTAAATAGATACATTCTTAAATCGAATATCAAAGACTATTATTTGAATAATAAAAATCAAATAGATAAAGATAGATTATCTGATTTTGCATTAGAATGTGAAAAAAAATCAAAGGGAAAGGTTATTAAAAGGTTAGAAGAAAATTTTGATTACATCTATATCGATGAGGTTCAGGATTTAGCAGGTTATGATTTAGAATTATTTAAATTATTTTTTAAATCAAAAATGAATGTTTTACTAGTTGGTGATGTTAGACAAGCAACATACACCACAAGTAATACTATAAAGAATAAAAAATATAAAGGTGCTAATATTATCAATTTTTTTACTGATGAACAAAAAAAAGGTAACTGCATAATTGAAAGTATTACAACTAGTTTTCGGTGTAATCAAATTATATGTGATTTTGCTGACAATTTATATCAAAGATTACAGCAAACAGTTTCAAAAAACTTTGAAAAAACTGGACATGATGGTGTTTTCTACATAACTAAAAATAATATAAAAAGATATATCGAGATATTCAATCCACAGATTTTAAGGTATGATGTAAGAACAAAAGTAGAAAATGCTATCAACTTTGGAATATCAAAAGGTTTAACCTTTGAAAGGGTGTTAATTTTTCCAACAAACCCTATAAAAAGTTATCTAACTACTGGTGATATAGAGCATATTAAAAATATTGGTACTAAAGCAAAACTTTATGTAGCAATAACTCGTGCGAAGTATAGTGTAACGTTTGTAATGGACAAACCTATAAATAATTTAAATATTCCTGCCTTTACGTTTAATGAAGAAGAATTAGAAGTTTTTACTTTAAATTAATTGTCGGTTTTACTTTTCAGAATCTCTAGATATTGAACTTTGGTAATGCACTGAAATGTAAAAGTGTTTAAAAAAGAGAATAAATGATTATTTAAATGAGTAAAATCCTGGTGCTTTTTGTACCAGGATTTCTCATTTCCTGTGACAATTATACTCCTGCTCAATTCATATACTTTGAATGTATTTATTACTTTTTTCATACCATTATTGTATTATTGTCCTAAAGCGATAAGATAAAAAATAAATCTTTCTTATATTAATAATAAAAAAACTTCACTATATGGTCTATGTGTCCTTTTGTTAATTTAACATTTTAACAATCTCTGGAACTTTTAATTCTTTCCCTATTCGTATTACTTCTTTTTTATTTTTAAATAGAATAATAGTTGGAAGCTCTTCAATTTTATATCCCTTAATTAAATTGGATCCCTCATCAATTATCGCCATTACACGGATTGCAGCGTCCTCATTATATATTGGGGTTCCTATAAAAATTCTCTCCATGATAGTACGCATTGCGAACTCATTATTTCGAAAGCATACAATGGTATTATGTTTCTTGTTTTGTTTTAAAATCTTTTTTAAATCTTTTTTTGTATGAACATTATATACAGTATGTGTGAGCATTTTAACTACCTCTTTCATTATTAGTTCATATATTTGAAAAAGTAAAATTAGTTGAACGCTTTGCAGAATTAACTAGTGATAAAGAGATTGAAGCTATTATTAATTTACGAAACGAATCAGATTGAAACGATATGTATATTGTCTAGCACCCTTCTTTGAAAAGATATCGATATCTTAATAATGATAAAATGAGCAGGTTTTTCAATAGTTTGAATTTGCTCAAAACTAGATTAAAGCCATTAATAAGTTAATTGGATTTTCCATATAACTTATTAATGACTTAATTAGTTACCGAGTTCTTCACTTACAGATTATTAGTCCATAGTGTTTATTTAGCAATTGAACCCGAGATAGAATAAGTACTAACAGATATTTACATAATAAATTATTCGTAATGTAAAAATGTATCGTTTGTAATGAATCTTACTTTTATATCCACTTTAACTTATTCTTGAATTTGCTTAGTTATCACATAGCATTCATTATCTATTTATCAATATTTATTTTTTCGAGCATGTTTTGAATTTCTCTTGTAACAATTTCTGGCTGATCAATATGGACAGCGTGACCACAATCTTCAAGGATAAGGTGTTTACTATTTTTTGATAGCTTTGCAATATTCTGTTGAAACTCCATCCATACAGACATAGATTCAGGTGAATGATGTGGTTGCTTTCCACCTGTTAGTACAGTAAGCGGGATATTGTTAGGAAATTCAGAGCAACGAACTTGTTCGAAGCTTTCTTCGAAATCACTAAGAGATTTTTTATCCTCAAATCCTTTATAGTAATCTTCTTGAACTTCTTTTTTAAATAAATGTACCATTTTCTTGTGTTGATCTTCGTGAGATGGGTCTAGAAGTATTACTCCAACTACTTCCTCAGGATATGAGCTTGCATATAATCTTACATTGATTCCACCAAATGAATGCCCAACAAACACATATGGAGGCATAATATTTGCCTTGCGGAGTAAGATACGTAGATTTTCGATGTTTTGTTGGCTATGGCGATGTCTTTCGTCCTTGGTACTATTCATAATTCCGGATCTGTTATACATGAATACATTAGTTAAGTTTGAAACTTCCTCTCGAATCGAATTCCAATAAGTTAATGGACAACCGTAACCAGACTCAAATATTATTGTAGGATTCCCAGTGTTTTTACCAAAATATTCATAATACAATTCAATACCACCTATATCTAGTGTATTACCTATTTCGGGAATAATAGCATTATTCATAAAATAACCCTCCATAAAATTTAGTTCACTTTATTTCCTTAATTTCGACAGAAAACAATGATATACCTTTTTTTTATTTGGGAATTTTTTCTATTACTTAGAATGTGTTTTCGCTATAATGATATTTTTGTAATAAAATTTTTAAATATATTGAATTTGTCGAATAAATAATTATTATATAAAGAGAGAGATTAAGAAGTTGGATTCCATATTATTAAGAATTGATAAAATGAAAATCTCTATTAGGACGATAATATAAAATTATTTTAACCGTAGTAACTTTAATAATTTTTATGGCAATTAGAATAAATAGGCATTTTTTTGTGAAAGGAGTGTTGTTATATAAGGAAATTTGTAATATGGATATTAAGTTAGGCCGTTAAATTTTAAATTTATAAGGTTTAGTATTATTTTTTATAGGAGGATATATATGTACATAATGGGTATAAATTCTGTTTATCATGATTCATCTGCTTGTTTAATAAAAGACGGTAAGATATTAGCTGCTGTAGAAGAAGAGCGATTTAACAGGAAAAAACATGGTAAAGATTTATTAATTGAAAATCCAAATGAATTACCAGTAAATGCAATTGAGTATTGTCTAAGTATAGCAAACATAAAAATGGAAGATATAGATCATATAGGGCTAAGTATCAATCCTGAAAAAAGGCTTCAAACGATAAACATTGATGATGTAGTCCAAGAAGAGAGTTGGGGTAGTTATGAAGGTGAAATGAATTTTTATAACAATACCCTAAAAAATGTATTTCAAGATAGCGTAGATAAAATGCAACGTTCTTTAGATATTACAAAAGGATCACTTCTTCATGCGGTTTATTTAAATATGGGTAAAGGAAAAGTAAGTCGTTTATTGATAGTAGTTCACCATTTAGTCATAGATGGAGTCTCTTGGCGGATACTTTTAGAGGTATTCAACTTAGATTCCCATTCTTCTGCGATTTCAAACAAAACAGAATAACTGTATGGAGATTCGTATTCTTGTTCTTGAATAACTGAGATAACATCATTTGTTTTATGATCAAGTGCTATTAATAACTCTGTTGAGTCATATTTAGGATGATAAGGAGTTTCGTCTTGGTTACTAAAAGTATATGCATCTTGTGAAAATAAATCTGTTTTATAACTGATTGTACCTTTTTCTTCAAGTTTTTTAAGTAATATTTTTATTAAATAGTTTGGATAAACTTCTTTGATAGTAGTTTGAATAACATTTTTATATTCCATAATTTCCCCCATTAAAATTTATAAACATACTTTTTGAAAAAATTTCCAGTATTCCCACTAATATTAACATAAAGGATGTAAATTTATGAGGAATAGTTGTGTATCCACTTTCGTATAGGTATCCAAGTATCTCCATAACGCACAAAGATGCTTATGTTTATTTACTTGAACGATTCATAAAGAATAGTTTGCAGACTTGGAGTATCAGTATATGAATGGAGACAAATTACATCCCGCGTATATGAAAGTCAATTTATGAAAATGAAATTTATAGATATCTTGAATAATAAGGTAGTTGATATGAGGTAAAATGAACTTGAGAAGTTCACTAAAAATAATGGATATTGATTATTTAGGATCACAATATAGCAACGTTTGTCATGAATTTATAGCAAATCTTTTTAAAAAAGTTCAGCCTATATTTATAAATCAAAGAATCCATTTTGAACAGTCATTTTTTCTAAATGGCTTCATTTTAATTGCCTTCATAGGTTTATACGGTATGACCGATCGGCAAAATAAACAAGATTTACCTGGTTTTGCAATTTCTTACATCTGGCTTGGTATCGAGTATTTTAATATCGAAGTGACAAGTTACAGCTTTTCAGAAGGACTATTTTCGTTATTGATCAGCTGTCATGCTACCGAATAAAGTCTATTTAAAATTATTTAGATGTAACTTTTTTCTTTTTCTTAGCTTTCTTTTCAAGAATTGAAAAACCGTATTTTAAAGAGTGTTCACGTAACTCTTTTGCAATTTGATCAACAGCCTTTTTAGATAGTTTCATAATGCCTTCTCCTCACCATTCTTTTTAGTAAATTTATTGCCAAATTCTGAATTATTTATACATATCCTCCTCTTCTCGTTCATAAATTAGAGACAGGTGGAAAGTGTCCATACCTTAAAGTATTTTGAGGGAGGCTATAAATCGTGGAAAAAGAGAAGAGAAAGGTAAGATCAGACAAGCTTATCTATATAAAACCAACTATACCGTTAGAGTTAAAAGAATGTATTTCTCGAATTGCCTATCTGACGGATCAAACTGTTAAGGATCTTGGTGAAAACATTTGTAGAGAAGGATTATCTTCAAAATTAGTCATTGAAATATTATCTCAGAATTTCAAAAGAGATTATTGGTATCATTCTACGTTACTAATCGGTGATCTCGGTAGACATTCTTTACAAAGAGTGAGTTTAGGTTCTGATAGTGATCGTATAACGCTAAAAGTACCTTATGAGTTGAATGAAAGAATTAAGGCACTTGCCTATTCTCTAGATGTTACACCTTCAAAAGCAACTGCTTTATTGATGTATTTAACATTAAAAAATACGAATTTTATTAATGAATACATAAAAAAATATAAAACGTCAAACTTAAATTATCATTTTGTAAAAGAATTAAAAGAAATATTGGCCTTTATTAATCAGAATAACAGCTACAATGAAGTGTATGCTTGGAGTGCATTCCTTTCTTATCTATACGGTGAAATGAGAGGTAGCAAAGTTTTTGTTTCAGAAGAGATTTATCATTGGATAAAAGCTTACGAATAAGAAAATCATCTTAATGATGGCTGTCGAAACAGCCGGATTTTTTTGATGTTTTGAATGATAAAGCTGAAGATTTTTAGAGAGTCAATCCCTCAAGGGATAAGAGATTTATAGATATATTTCGGGCGGCAGCCTTTCTGTCATTCCGTAGGTTCCTGTTCCATTTACTGCAAGGCCGCCATACCGAACGAGCCGAAAACCGAAGATTAAAAGAATGAAAGACAATAAGAAGCAGCCGATTAATCGGCTGCTTTTTATTATTATTTTTTCCTTTTGCCTTCTGAATCGTAAAACAGCGCAAGCCGACTAAGCTTTCAGCCGTTAGGACACCCGAACCTCTCCGGCAGGAAACTAAGACGGCTAGGCAATCGTTCAAGGGGCAAAAACCTTTTTGTGCGAAGAACTCCCTTGACCAATTGCCTAATGCGTGTTTTTCGTTCTACTTGCAAAAGGGGAATTTTAAAATGGAATTAACAACAGTCTTTGAGGTCGTAAGAATTAAGCAGGAAATTAGGGAAGTTTCAGCACTTAAAATGATTCGAAAAGAGCGAAATGATATGTATCACCATATGTACATTTATTATCGTGTTGGTGAACAAGGATCAAATGAATTTAAAAGTCCAATGATTATTAGGACAGAAAGAAAAAAAGGATAATTAAATCTAAAAAACAAAAACTCGTTTTCTATAAAAAATACTTAACAGAATCAGCTGAACTTTACCAATTTTAGGGTAAACGTACTCATATGTTACATGCTTCTTTTCATACTAAACGGAATAAATTATTGAGAGAGCTCACAAATTTTGAATTCTCTTGCCACAAAAAACTTTTTTATTCTGGCCACCAAGCGGAAGCACGGTAGAAGACCAGTGGTATTAAATATGCTTCAAATTTAAGGAATCGATAAACACTTAGGAAGACTAAATTTATAATGTTTTAGGTGAGAAGGAATTACTTTAAATAATAATCAAAGATGTTTAGAGGTTTTTTTTTGAGATAAATACTTTTGATCATCTAGAATGTAAAATAAAAAGCGCTTCGACTGAATAGATATTACTATCTGTCCTAATCAATACGCTTTTTTATTTTATTTATTCTTCTCTTGTAACTTTCTACCTTGTTCGATCCCTTTTTTTAATCTGTCATCGAAATCTTTATCTTTTAACAAAATCATATATTCACCATCTTTATTATTTTAATACCATTCTTTACAAATGAGGAGTGTGTTAAACATGGAAGTAACTATTAATCTTCCGGATGATGTTTATTCAGATTTAGAAAATTTAGTAGGATACTACAGACATAATAATCTTCTAAATAATGAAGAAGATACTACCTCGATCGAAGAAGTCATTAGCGGAGCAATCGCAATGTTTTTAGCTTGGCTGCCGTTAAGAAAGGAAAGAATATTATCGACTAAAACGATGATTATAGAAAATCGAATTCAGAGCATATTTGAACAGCAAGGAAAGACTCAAAAAGATGTCACCGAGTTAACCGGAATAAGCAAAAGTGCGATTAGTAACATTTGGAACGGTGGAGTACCAACTTTAGAAAACTTTTTACGAATATGGATATCTTTAGGAAAACCGCCTATCGAATTGATGCTTGAGATTAAACCTGACTTATCTGAATAGATGAATCAGGTTTTTTATTTTTCGCTAGTTTTCCAGTCGAAACTAATTTTTTAATATCGAAGGAATATGACAAGCCATTAGATTAATACATTTTACCAGTGAGTGAGAATTACTCATTTTTACTCATAGATACTTACTGATACTCACAGTTACTCAGAATATAGTAGGGGAGAGGTGACACCAAGAGAATCGACCGACCGACCCAGACATATATCCAAATTTCAAAAAAGTTATTAGGAAGGAGAGAGAGGATGAATCTCAATCCGATTTTCAATCATGAAAACTACCAAAAACGACGTTCCAATAAGAAAACTCGATCAGATAAAAAAAGTGATATAAAAATATACGTTTCAGAAAATACTTACAACTATTTATTTAAAAAATCAAGTGCACTGGATATTAGTATGACAGAGCTTGTTTCCAATGCTTTTTATGTGATGTTTAGAAGAGGATATGACTACCAGCAATTCAAATACACTGTTACTGATTACATGGTTCATGTGAAACTAAACAAACAAGATAATGAGACATTGGGTAGATATGCCGGAGAATGGATGATAAGCAAACGAAAGGCAGCTACAAACATTTTTAATAACATTTTGTATATAAGGGGTGTTTAAATGATACAAAAATCTTATAGCGAAGCTGATTTATTATATTATGATCGTTGTAATCGCAAAGGAAAGTCATTTTTCAGAGGCATGAATAAATTATTAGGTGTTCCTCTTGATATTGAAATACCATCAGTACACCTTACTCGTTTAACAGCAATATGCAGAGACTTCAGGCAGAAAACTGGAGCAATACTGTTTATCAATAAGTTAATCGAATTTCTAGTTCAAGATTTTATTGATGAAATCAAGACCACAGCAAATAAAAAAGAAATCTATCGAAGGATACTAAATATGGACCATACTGTTGAAATTTCTGGGATTAATGAAAATGAAGTTTCAAAGATTCATAGTTTACCGGATTCCTATTTTTCGAACTTACAGACTACTAGAATTGTATTTAAATATGATGATATTTATAGTTTAGAAGTTACATTGTCTGATTTAGAGATCATACAAGAACATGATTATACAGTGGAGAAATTAATAGGGTACTTAGTATCTGCATTTGTAATCGATATCCAACAATCTGGATTAGGAAAAGTAATGAAAGAATTGATTTATAAATTGGATCCTGGGGAGGAATGTTGATATGACTACATCTTACAATTCTTTAAATCAAATTATTGCTGTTGATGCTGGGAACAATGAAGTAAAGGTATGCCAGGGGGAAAAGTTAGATAAATTTTGTTCGGCCATTTGTGGTCATCACCATAGACCATTTGAGGAACAACATGGGTATGATGATATGGAGTGGCATTACGAGGGATTAAAAGGGTTCGGAGGAACATTAGCAAAAATAGAAAGTGAATTTGGAAGTGGAATGTATGGTACATCAAAAAATCATTTTGAAGCAATGATGAGGATTCTTTTAGCATTACATAGAAATACAGGTGAGAAAGAAATTTATTTGGCCATAGGCAATCCTTATGAAACGCTAACAAAAACGGAAGCTCTCAACATGAAAGAACCATTAATTCGAACACACGAATTAACAGTAAATGGTAAAACAAAGAAGTTTACGATTAAAGATGTCATTGTAATACCAGAAGGTGCTGCAGCATTCCATTCCATACCTTATACAGATGAATTGGTTCGTATCATCGATATTGGAAGCGGAACCGTAAATTTAATCTCAATCGTAAAAGGTAAAATTATCAATGTAGAAAGTTTCACGACAGATTATGGAATGTTGACATCTAAATATGGAGAAGCAGATTTGCCGCATATTGCAAGAGCAATTATAGGAGATACATCTAAAAAGTGGAAAAGAGAAAATAAATTAATCATAGCAGGGGGACCTACAGAAGTTATTGCGCCATTTATTCAGCAACATTATAAAAAGGCAGAAATAATCAAGCCTGAAATATGGACACCATCTGGAATTAAAATTACCTTACCAATCTTCGCTAATGTAGTAGGAATGTATAATTTAGCTATAAAAAAATTTGGTAAAGTGGTGAATGTCTAGTGGGGAAAAATGGAAGGGAAAAACGCAGAAGAGAAAGAATTCAAATCACTTTATATATTGATAACAAAGAAGATAGAGAAATATTTGAGTATTTAAGTGGTTCAGTGAATAGTAGTAGTGCTGTAGGCAGAGAACTACTATTAAACGCATGGAGAATGAGTATGAATGAAACTATTCCTAAGGAATGTAAAATAAAAGAGATTTTAGATGAAGAACCTGACATTTACAACCCTAATGATCCGTTAAGATATGATACTGTACCTCGTAAATTGGAAATTATATTCTCTGAAGAGATACAACAAAACCATTCGCTGGATGATTATTGTTATTAAAACTTGGACCGGGTGATTTTGCCCGGTTTACTTCTTATGAAAGGTCGTATTCATATATCGTTTAATAAGATATACAAAGTATAGATCTAAAGATCCTAATGAGGTTTGGTTAATAGGGTTAAGGAATGAAGGAGATTAATAGATTATTAGCAATATCTTTGTTTCGAATTTAAATGAAGATCTACAAGTCGCGATTTTACAAACTGCTTATGAGTGGATTAATGCGGAAAAAAGTATGAAAGAAAGTTTGGATTAATAGACTTTTTCTTTTTGAAGGAAAGTATAAAATTTTTCTTTATCTTAAACAAATATGAAACCATCTCCCTTATCCGTACTTCTATATAAATAGACAAAATAAAGAGCCAGTAATTTGGCTCTTCTATTCGTTTGCATAGTCATTAAGGTACTTCACTAATGCTTTATTAATATGATTTGTTTGGTCACCTTTGTTGATACTAATCACTTCCAACGCCTTTAATAAGTCATTATGGATCCAAAATGTTTTTTGGCGGTGCGTATCTTTAAACTGGGGCGATTTTTGTTTCTCCACTATTTTTGCTTTTGCTTTAAGTGATTCCATATTAATGCCAGAAAATGATTTGCTTTGGTCACTTTTCTGTTCTGGTAGGCTGAAGATCTCATCTCTTACTTCTTCAACTGTCTCCACTTTCTCTGTTGCTGGTATAGTAATCGGCTCAGACAGAACCGAGTGTGCATTTCTCTTTTCATTCTTCTTATTCATTTGTTGTTCAAATTTATTCAAGTACGCCACGCTCCTTTAGTTCATTAATTACATCTCGATACTCTCTGATTGCATCTTTTAATTCTGGATTGTCAGAAAAACCGAACGCACTGATCCGACCAGTAGATGCTTTCCGTTTAATGACTTTATTAAGGACTAAATCGCCGTATTGCTCCTGTATCTTTTTTAAGAAATATAAGTTATCGGATCGTCGGCTATCTTGCATAGACAGTAATATACCTGCCACTTTTACATTACTAAAATTTTGTTGCGCATGAGAAACTGTTTCCAAAAAGCGTCCGATTGCTCCCAATGACCATTTGCTAGTTTCTGATAAAACAAGAACGTGATCAGCAGCAACAATACTCGCAATGGTAAACTCACTTAATGATGGTGGTGTATCTATTAAGATATAATCATATTGCACTTTAACTTGGGCAATTAAATCCCTCATAAAGTAATTAATTTTATTGGCTCTTTGTGTATAAAGATAACGTGGCACTAATGCCAAGTAATCATCAGCTACGACTACATCAATGTTTTCATTTTCTGTTTTTACTATGTATTTCGCCAAATCTTCTTCTTTGATGGCTTCAAATAATGTGTGTTCCGAAAAATCTTCTAGGTCTTGCTGCGTTAAAACATCAGATAAGTTGCCCTGGCTGTCCGTATCAATACATAAGATTTTTTGATTTTGTTCTGCCAACAAATGCGCCAAAATGCTTGTTGTCGTTGTTTTTGCACAACCACCTTTTTGGATTCCAACTACAATTACCTTTGCAGCCACAAACTCATCTCCTTTTCTCACTTAATTCTATTTACAAGTTTATTGATTAGTTGTCTATGATGAGGTCTATACGTACATTATCTTATTCATTTTTATCTGTGTCAATAACAGTATCATCATCTATATTTTTGTATTTGTTTAGGTATACCTTTATATAAACGTTTATGTATATATTTAAGATATCGTAAACGTATACTTTACTATTTATAGTTATATTTTCGTATATATCAAAATTGTTATGTGAATAATTGCTGTCGGATTTATGGTCCTTTCATGGGAGTGTCGAGATTCATTTATTTTTCTACAATTTTATGTAATTAAAATGAAAGGTAGATTAATTTGATAGATGATATATTCTTCAGAAATTGGTCTAGATAACGACAGATCTTTTTCAAAAATAATTGATTATTGGTCTAAAATGCATAAGAGTTTGTGAAGAAACGTATAACTGGCAGATTAGTTTAAGTGTAAAGTTTCACAAATAGGAAGTATTTTAATATTTGCAAACCCTAAATTCATCCGCGTTTTTCTAGGATAAGACAAATTATTAATTAGGGGAGAAATTTATTTTATCATTTATTAGAAGTAATTAACATTACTCATAAGTAGTAGCATAATTTCAGGAATCGATGAAAATCGATTCCTTTTTTAGTATTTGGCAGGATAGTGAAAGAAGGATTGTGCATTCGAAAAAATATCCCATTTTTTCTATTAATTGTAAAATAAAACATTCACTCACTCCCGTAGGTAAGTAATAATACTACACTATTTAGAAGTAATTAATATTGAAAGTAAAGTAAATGAGCATTATGATCTGGTAGATTCAATGAAAAAGTTACATTTATAAAAGAGAGATTGTATTTTTGGTGAGATAACAACCAATAAAATAAATAATCACTTTCACAAGTTGGTAAAAACAATTTAGAAAAAGGGTATATTTTATATTTTTTTGGAAGATAAATGTATTAGTGTGTATTATAATTTTATTATAGTGAACTTATGTTCTTTTATAATGTTCGAAAATATTATTTTTCTACATAAAAAGAATTTAATACTAATGAACACAAGATAATAATAAGTGTTACATGTGATACAACTAAGGTGGTTTATTAGAAGAAAATATACCTTTTAAGAGATTAGGAGAAATTATGATTGAACAAAAAATATTTAAGATACTTTCTATCGATGGAGGAGGAATAAAAGGTTTGTATTCTGCGGTCATTTTGGCTGATTTTGAAGAAGAGTATGGATCATTATCAAATCATTTTGATTTAATCTGCGGTACCTCTACAGGGGGAATTATTGCTCTAGCAATTGCAGCAGGAATACCGGCAAAAGAAATCGTTAAATTTTATGAAATTTACGGACCTGAAATCTTTAAGTATAAAAATAATATTTACCGTAAAGTTCAGCAATTGAAACAAATTTTTATTACTTCAAAATATAGTGATAAAGAGTTAAAGAACGCTCTTAAAACTGTTTTTAAGGATAAACGAATTTGTGATTGTAAATCAAATGTATTAATACCTACATCAAATATTACAACTGGTTTACCCTGTATTATAAAATCAGATCATAGTGAAGGCCTAGGAAGAGATAAGCAGCACCTTTTAGTTGATGTTGCATTAGCGACTGCTGCCGCACCAACTTACTTTCCGGTGCAAACCATTCCTACAATGGAAAATCCAAATGATCAATTTGCAGATGGAGGGTTATTTGGAAATAACCCATCATTGCATGGAATACAAGAGGCTTATCGGTACTTTATTGGAAAAGAAAACCGAAACTATCAGAAATTCAGTTTGCTTTCGGTATCAACACTTCATAAAAATTTTGCTTTTGAAAGGAGACTTAAAGTTCAACGTAGGTCCTTTGTATTATGGAATTCTAAATTAATATCGTTAATGATGGATTTACAATCAATTTCTACTCATTATCATATAGAGTATTTAAATAAATCATTAAACGGTAATTATGTAAGAATTTGGAGTGAAGATTTGGATAAAAAAGAAAATAGATTGATTGATTTAGATAAGGCAGGTAAAAAATCTATTGAACTCTTAATTAAAAAGGGTCATGAGGCTAGTGCTAAATGGATTAGTAACGAACAGTTAAAACAAATTCTAAAAAAAGAAGAAAATGAAAACTTATTAAGGAGTGAAAAAGTTGGCTCAATGTAATGATCTTTTTATTCTATTTGATGCAAATATTGCCTTAAAATCAGAAAAGAAGCAGTCTTTAAGAACTTCTAGAAATGCTATAAGAAAGAAAATTCAAGACCATTTTGCCCAAACATTAAAAGCGTCTAAACCAAAATTTTGGGGTCAGGGTTCCTACATGATGAATACAACTATTAAACCTATTGAAGGAGAATACGATATCGACGATGGTGTTTACTTGGCACACTTAGCAGGAGAAAAAGAAGAAAATTGGCCAGCGGTTAGTACAGTTCATAATTGGATACTTAAAGCCGTTGATGGCCACACGACTACTCCTCCCGTTGATAAAAATACATGTGTACGTGTCATTTATAAAAATGATTATCATGTTGATATCCCTATATATATAAAGGTGGATGATGCTGAACACCCAAAATTAGCCCATAAAACCAAAGGTTGGGTAGATAGTGATCCAAAACTTTTAACAAATTGGTTTAACTGTGAAGTTACAGAAAAAGGCTTACAACTTAAGAGGATAGTAAGATATTTTAAGGCATGGAAGGATTCTAAAAAAGGGAGCGACAAATTTCCAAGTGGAATGATATTTACTATTCTTGCAGCAAACCATTTTGTCGAAGGTTATGAAGATGATGACGATGCTGCATTCGTTGCTACAGCTAAAGCCATATATGACGCATTAAACTCTTCATTTAGTCTAACACGTCCAGTTTTCCCCGAAGAAGAACTATTTGATGGATGGTCAGAAGGAATACAAACCACGTTCCTTAGCAAGTTATCTACACTCATTATTAATGGCCAAAAAGCATTAGAAAAAGATGATAAAAAAGAGGTTGCGGATATTTGGAGAAAGTTATTTGGGGACCGATTTCCTGAATATACATCTCCAGAGGAAAGAGTGGATAAAGGACATGCTTTTCAAACATCATCTCCTGCAATTATAGGTAATCATGGACGCTCTTCATAATCTAGCTGAAATATATTCCCAATTACGTAGCGATTCGATAAACTATCTCATTAATAAATATCAGGCTGAGTTTGTTGATTCTTTACAAAATAATCAAAATATCCAAAAATATCCAGTGACACTAAAGCTTAAAGTTGAAGTGGCAGGCATCGATATAATTTTGCTAATAAGTCTGCCTTTTAATTTTCCAGATTCTTTTCCAAAAATAAGTCTAGAAGATCATAGTTTTGATAAATTGTATCCATTGCCACATTTGAATCAATATAAAACACTTTGTATTTTTGATGAAGTAGTTGCAACTCCAAACCCTCATAAACCATTAGAAATCTTAGATAGTTGTATTGAGAGAGCAGAAGAACTTCTTTTAAAAGGTATAAAAAATGAGAATATGCAGGATTATTTAGATGAATTTGAGACATACTGGTCGGAAGGCAATAAGGGGAATTTTTTATCGCTCGTTCAACCTGGTGAAGAATGTAAGGAAGTCTATATAACGCCTTTTATATTGAGAGGATCTCAACATAGGTGGATTCTCTCCGATCAAAAGAGTACTGCAATTAATTGGATACAAAATATCGGTGGAATAGCAAAAGATGAAGAGGTTACAAAGGTACTGTATATTCCTTTAACAGAACTTCTCAACTTCCCCTTTCCCAAATGCAATTATGATGTATTCCGTTTAATAAAAGGAAATAAACTAGCAATAAAAGCCCTTTCAGATTATTTAACTAAGAATAAAAGACCCTCCAAAGTATTGTTTTCTATGTTTTCTAATGGTCAATATTCGTGGGGGGTATGGGAACACGAAAAACCATTTAAAAAAGTGACTTCACAATATAAAGGGCAGAAAAAATTACAAACAAGTGTTAAAGGCTTTAGAAAAGGAAGCCAACATGGGTGGCTTGAGTTAGTAAAAGATTTCCCAAAGATGAATATAAATAAGTATACCGTAGACGACGTTAGAGCCACCCGATTAAAAAATCGTGGTGGTGATGGTAAAACAAATAATCAGGGTTTAAGAGTAGCTGTTATAGGTTGTGGAGCAATAGGAAGTCATTTAGCACAAGGACTAATTGATATAGGTATACATCACCTAATGCTAGTTGACAATGATATACTCAGTTTTGAAAATATTAATAGACATTTGTGTGGGGCTAGTGATGTAGGTTACATGAAGACAGAAGTGGTTAAAAATCTACTGAGAAAGCATCATCCTACTACTCAAATACATGTATACAACGGTGATGTGTTATCACTGTTAACAAGTAGCCCCAATGCATTAAATTCTTTCGATTTAATTATCACAGCGATTAGTAACCTGCCAGCTGAACTAAGATTAAATGACTTGCAAAAAAACAACTTAATTACGAAGCCTATATTACATGTTTGGGTAGAACCATATTTGGCTGGTGGACACGCTATTTGGACTAATCCGGGAGAGCAAATCTCATTGAAGTCATTATTTTTGAGAAATGGTGAATATAAGTATCAAGTTTTAAAGAATGGAAACCATTACACTAAAAGAGAACTCGGTTGTAATACTTCATTTGTACCATATGGAGTATTAGATTTAAAAAAGTTTATTTTAGATGTAATTTTATTTATTGAACAACAATTAGTAATGGAATTGAAAACTAGTAGGATTTTTACATGGTTGGGGAATTTAGAGGAACAGAAAAATAATAAGCGACTATTGGCCCCTAAATGGGTTGGTGCCAATGGATTCACCACTAGATTCTTTAATTTTGAAAATAACGAAGAAAGTGCTGATTGATTTGATATATAAGAATAGTGTAAAATATGTTGTTTTTACCAAACAAGTGACTGAAATGCTTAATTCATATAAACAACTTAGAAGTGAGCAACACGAATCAGGTGGGATATTACTAGGAAAAGTATATAAAGATGTAATTGTAGTAGATAAAATTTCAGCTCCATCAAAAGAAGATAAATCAGGGCGTTTTCATTTTGAGCGGAATGTTGAAAAAGCACAAGAGATTATAAAAAATGAATGGAAAGATTCTAATGGTGAAAGGATTTACTTGGGGGAGTGGCATACACACCCTGAAAACATGCCTAGCCCTTCTAGCGATGACAAAAAATTAATAAAAAATATGCTGAAAGATTCAATTATGGAAATAGACTTTTTATTAATGTTGATTATTGGGATGAAAAGTAATTATATTGCTGTGCTGCAAAAAGGAGAAAAAACTTTACATCAATTAAAAAAAGTTGATACATCTGACGGTTTAGAAATTACGTTTTACCAAAATGATCAAGGTGGAATTTTTGGTTTTAAAGTTGGAGGTTATTTAGATTATGCTCCAAAAGGATATGATATTTATAATGCAGTCTTTTCACAAATATTTCTGGGGATTATTAGCTCTATACTATCGTTAACAAATGTACGTGATTATTCTCTTGAAGAAACAGAAGGATTTATACGATTTGCAGTTCCAGAACTAAAGTATCAAATTCGAAATGAAATTTCTCTTTTATTTGACTCTCTGTACCTTCAAGTTCAAATGGTTATAAACGAAATGGATGAACGAGTAATAGAAAAAAAAGTAAGAATAAAAATGGATAATTTATAATTGTTAAAAGTAAGATTTAATAATATTTCGAAACCGTTCATGCATATAATCACGCTTATGACCAAAGGAGAGAATATACTTAAGAATTACGTGACTGGCGATGGTGGAACAGTTAATGCTGCAACTAGAGCTTCAATTAATGATTTTGTGCAAGTTTAAGTGAGCGTGTGCCAAACATTAATAAAAGTATAGCGAGTAGATTGCCTAGTTGGATCAAGAGCGCTAAAAATAGAGAAGAGGTTTTAAAAGGGATTAATAAACTAAGAATAAAATTGAACGAATAATAAAAAATATTTAAAATCTAATTCAACTAACGAACGCTATAGTTGAAGATCATAAGTTGCATAATAACAGTGAGAATTAAGATTTTATTAATCATTAATAGGAAACGGAAAAACGCCTCTGACAAAAAGGCGTTTTTAATTTCGTATGTTTATTTACCCAATTAACTTCCAAAAATCGTTTTCATGCACAATTAGCACATTTGAACCTTCTTTTCGAAGTTGAACCGCTTTTTCAACTTTTCGCCCATAACAAGAATAAGCCCAACAAGGATTACCTTCTCCTCCAATGATTAAAAAATCGGTTTTCTTAAGAACGTTATTATTAAATAATCCACCTTTATCAGTAATAAGATTGGCAATTTCATTTCGCTTTGCTTTGTAGGAAGTACCAGTGAAACAGAATAACTTCCCTTCAAAAGAAATCTCAGGTTCAGTAGCACAAATTCCTTCGATCGAATACTTGCTTTGCAATGCTTTTATATCATATTCATTTATATTATAGGATTGTTTCGTGTCAATGAAATTTCCAAAGAAGGCTTTTAATGTGTTTTTTTCATCTACCGTAATTATTCCATCTTCAAGAACACTAACAAGTAAGCTAGTAATCTCATCAAATGGATAAGAACTCTTTAAAAAACGACGGTCATCCATCCACTTCTTTAACTGGATAATTTCAATGTCAGAAAGTTCATTATCTGCTAACATACCGTGAAAAATACCTTCTAATTGTTGAATGGATGAAGTGGTCAGATCATAAAACTCAATAAAATCTTCATCTTTATTTACTTGATTACATAACCATAAGATGTCATTAATTTCATCCAACTCAAGTATGTTGTCATTTAAGGATAAATCAATCAACGGGATAATTTCTGAAAAAGGTGGTTTTGATTGCAAATGTCTGTGTAAGTTACACCAATTGATCAATTCAGATAGTTCATCTTCATTGATCTTTCCGTCAAATTCCATTCCGCTAATAATCCCAATTAATGAGTTTACTGATCTATGTATTTCTGATTTTGAAGTAAAACTACGATATTCGTTTACTTCCTTAAAGTGCGTCATATATTTACCTCACTTTCCACTAAGTCAACCTCATGATTAAAACGTTCAACTAAAAACGACTGTAAAGCATCAAAAGAAGCAAATAAATATGATTCTTCCATCGTAAAATAATTAAACTGGTTAGTATAAACACATTTTCGGATCGTGATGACTCTAGTTTTTTGCAATCCGTTAGTATCTTTGAATTTTTGAGAGTATTTTTTGAACTCTTTAAATTGATATTTTGCTTTTTCTAGGCCATTTTCCATAATCACGAACAGGGCATTTGTTTTAATTCTTTTGTAATCCAACTCAGACTTCGTAATAGGGTATCTTCCTTTTGAGGACCAATTATCGATTCCTTTTGACGAATGACTAAGTAACCGTTCATGTGACTTAAACCCAGTTACATAAACATAGTCACCACTAAAGTCAAGAATCGCACTTGAAAGTTCTTCAATTCGTTCTTGTAACATAAACTACACCACTTTCAATAAATTTTTAACAACTAGAGTTGAAAAATTCGGAATTATAAAATAATTTTATCGATTAATGAGAACTTAGTAAATAAAATTTGATTAGAGTTTCTAAACGTTCTAACGAATTCATTGGTTTTAGTAAAGAAGGATTCAGAAGTTATGGGAGTTTTCAGACTTGTGATAATTTTAGTAAACGTAATAGTGATACTAGGTAAATATTTAGAACTCCTGGGAGCTGGTCATAGGCTCTTATTCTATTATTTATCTTATGCAACTAAACCAGCTAATAGAAGATTATTAGTCACTCCATTAAAGGACGCGGTTTTTCATTATTTAGTGACGCTTTTTCTTCTTCTAGAAGTAAGAAAATAAAAACGTTAAAAAATTTAAGGTTAATTTAAGTATGATTTAAAGGATAGTTCTTGATGAAAAATCATATAAAGACAAATGGAAAGCTTCTTCAAACAAATAAACGTTTTTCCCAATTGAAAAATAGTCAAAAAGATTGGATCACTATGGAACTTTATCAGCTTTACCACGCTAAAATGAAAGAAAGACGTACAACAAGGAAACTCTCTCCTGATCAGCGCGATTATGTTATATCGTCTCTATAATGAACAGATTCAGAATAGAGAAATATGGGTTCCGTATGGTGAAGTAAAAAAATATGCATTTAGTAAAACTACAAAGTTAGTAAAATCTTTTAAGAAATAAATTACTAAGTTGAGCGAGGAAATTGATGCCGAGCACGCTAACAGATAGTAAATGAATAATCTTTTTATAATAGGATAATTCAATTGGAATATATCAAGAGCCTGTTTTGTTCTAACTTTTTTCAGTACACGCTCTTTTGTTTGGTTCGTTCATCAAGGTTTTTAGAATAAGGGCAAATTAAATCCTAAAGTGATAACGGCTTTTCCAATGATGACATCTATATGTTCATTATCTTTTTCAATTTTATCTATTTTAATAAACGTTTCATCATCCATACAATTGTATATGTTTAGGTGTGCTTTTATATAAACGTTTATGTGTTTATTTATGAAAACATTAATGTATTCCTTTTGTTTATAGTTACATATTCGTATACATAAAGATAAATATTATTGAGTATAAAAACAAAATAGGAGTTGTATATATTTATGTATACGATTACATACATTTTAATGTATATATTGTATATCAATGTTAATAATCACAAAAATAAAAGTATAATAAACTGGATTTTGCTTAGGAAAAGAAATGAATTGATGTCGAAGTAATGGTCCATTTAAGGGAACTTTGGAAGGAATAAGGGAATAATTTTATGATGGCGTATCAAGATACATTTATTTTACTACACTTATAAAAATAGTGAAATTGATATACAAATTGTCAAACCCTATAAAGGTTAATAAAAAGGCCTTCCTACGTTAAAACATCAGATAAATTACCGTGGCTGTTCTTATCAATACATAATATTTTTTGATCTTGTTCGGCCAACAAATAGGTCAGCCACAAAATTTGCATCGTATTTGTTTTTGCACAAACACAACGCACTTCTCTTTTGGGATTCCAACCACAAATTCATCTTCCTTGTCATACATAATTCTATATATAAGTCTAAAGATATGCATGTCCATGATGACATCCATATATTCATTATCTTATTCGTTTTTATGTATGTCATCGAACTTAGCCTCATTTATATAGGTATATTTGTTTAGGTGTACCTTTATATAATCGTTTATGTTTTTATTTACTAAATTATCTTTGTGTTCTTTTTCATTTATAATTATATCTTTGTATATAAATAGTAGATGTTATCGAGTATAAATGAATGGAAACCTATCGTACATGCTGAAATTCACGGAAGGCCAGTAAAAGTTATTTGTTACGCTTTTAAAATGATTTGGTGATGTCTTAGAGTTGTTTAGTTATGTTACTGAAAAAAAATCCACCTTTTAAAAGGTGGAAGGTCAAGCAAAAGGATCATCATCGAGTATATCAAGATTTGCCCATGATTCCTTTTTCTTTTTTTCTTCTGATTCGTAGGTATCATCTGAAAGTCTTGATTCAGATGATACCATAATTGCATTAGGTACAGATTGTTTTTCTATCGGTTCAGGTTTAGTTATTGTTGGCTTTGGAGCAAGTGCAGGTGATTTATCAGGCGAAGAAATATCAAAATTAATCTTCCTTGGCATGATTTCTGAAACATCGATATATCCGGTCTGATCGTAAAGTTTTTGAGCTGCGTATAAGAAAAAACTTGATAAATCCGACTGACTATTGATCCAATCGATAAATTCCTGATTTACATCTTGGCTTAAATAAATATTGATTCTTTCCCCTTGCTGGTATGTTTTATTCCGCTTTCGTGCCATTAGCTAAAACACCTAATTCCTTTTCTTTTTGCTGTTCATAACGTGGTGAACAAGTATAAACAAGTAAACCGCGCACATTCACATATAAAGGATCAGCTAAGAAGGTTACATTTATTGTACGACCTTTAGTATCAAGGATTTTTTGAAGGTAATCTTTCAAAATAGCTGCGCCACCGCCATAGATGAATACATATGGATCATCCTTTAAGTCGTCAATTTTATTAATGATAGTGCTACTAATTTGTTGCGCAAGCTGTAACATACCTGTTTGTGATTCTTGATTTAAATCATTATGACGAGGGTGTTCAGAATCAAAATAGATTTCATTAAATTCTGCCATACTATCAATGGATTTACGAGGGTACTTACGGTTCCAGCGCTTTATCACTTCTAGAATTGTTTGTTTAACCCCATAATTTAATCCTTCAGAAAGCTTTGGATTAAATTTAACTCCTTCTGTTACAACGATTTCCGTTGTTCCAGCCCCAATATCAAAGTGTAGTAATGTTTTATTTTGGAAGTCTACCCTAATGATATTATCACCAACTTCAACTTTTCGTTCGATTACTTTTCCGGTTTCATTAAATACAACTCCCCAAGCAGCTGCTGCTCCTTCAGGAAGACATTTGCAGTATTCAACTTTAATAATGACTTTCACATTTCTTCCAGATGGATGATGGAACGTGATTTCATGTGTTCCCATATAGCGATCTGAATTTGCTTTTGCATTAGCTTGTGTGATGGTACTTACTGGTAATGCGACTGAAAGATCATAAGTAGCTTTAATTGTATCTTTACCATACTGTTTTTTCATCGCATTGATAGCTAAACCAGCAAGCGTAACAATTACAGGGATTTCATCTTTTGATTTATCCGATTTTTTTTCTAGTTCAACAGCTTGAAGATTATCATTTAATACTTTTTCACCGATTATGTAACGTTGACCATTAAACGTAAGTGCTTTTGAATGAATGGTTACATCAATATTATTAATTAGTTCATCAGCTGGAATGTCGTCCATATCCATCAGTTCAGTTGTTTCCCCCATATAAAGAGAATAAACAGTGGGAATCATAATAGGTTCAGAATCTTTTACCCAAAGTTTCAATCCATTATTCCCAGCATCAGCACCAGCTTTTAAAATTGTCATTATACATTTCACTCCTTAGAGATTAGTAGATTTTACCTTTTTTAGTTAAATTATACATACTATTTAATATATTAGCAATATAATTTAATAAATAATGCGCACAATTTGAGTATAATTTTGTGCTTTTTTCGTCTAATTTATATTCCGTATAGGTGTACATTGTGTGTAGTTAGTGCGCAGTTTAGAAATAAAAAAGATGAATTTCTTTATTTTGTGAAACCTCAGGAAACCGGATTAACAACGCTAAGTAAATTTTCAATTTCGTAAAACAAAATAATCCTTGCTACCTTAGCAAGGATTATCTATTTGGAAAAAATATCATTCATAGTTATTTCGAATTCTGGTAAAACGTGAGAATTGAATCCATCCTCATTATTGTAAATATAAGGCACTCCATATATACCATTTTCTTCAAGAATATATTGTTCCATGATTTTTTCATTAGGGTAAATTAACAAATACTCTATTACCCCAAGACTTTGATATTGGTTCAGTTTCTCAATACGATCTCTTAGCCAAGTGGGAGGAGATAGGACTTCTACAATGAGGTCCGGAGCGCCTTAACATCCTTTATTGTCTAATTTTCTTTTAGTCACATACTACGCTGATGTCAGGCTGTACAACCAGGTATTCTTCCTCATCCTTTGTAGCAGATAATCTGACGTCAAATGGAGCACTATAAACTTCGCACGTTTTACCTTTTAAAAACGTACATAGTTCACCAGTTAGTTGGGTGACAATACGTTGGTGTTGCCTTGATGGTGCAGCCTGCTTATAGGGAATGCCATCAATGACTTCATAACGAGGCTCATCAGGCCATGTTAAATAGTCAGCATAGGTTACCTTCTTAAAATGAGGTGGATTGATATATAAAAGGAGCACCTCCTTAATTATTTTTAGTTTAACATCATTAATAAAAAATACAGCTGAACTAAAAATAGAAGGAAGCGACTAGCTTCCTCCTGTTCGACTTATTAGGAAAGTGCACAATTGCAATAAGTTTACGTTTATGATGTGGATGATTTTTTGAAAATAACTTGTCCGACCCGTTCGATATGCCTTTTTAAGGCTTGGTGTGTAAGATGTGTACCATCGACTATATCGAAAAGGTAAGGCATATGACTTAAGTCTTCCAACCTGGCATGTAGCTTCGAGACAATGTGGAAATTAACCTGATCTCCATATATTGCAAGATCAATATCCGAAGTAGGTCTATAGTTACCTTTGGCACGAGAACCAAAAAGTATAACTCTATCGATTGCATCAAATGAAGAGGCCGCTTGGATGATAGCAGAGAGATCTTTTTCACTTAATCCATATTTCATCTTTCTTCTCTGAATTTCTCAATTAGTTTTTTTAAAGCTATATAATATTGATCTTTAATCAGTTGTTCTGCCTCTTGAGCATATGTATCATTATAAGTATGTGCCATCATGTTTCTTTTCTCTAGCATATCGATCCAAATATGTCCGTCTGTTATCAGTTCAGACTGAAAAGCGGTCTGAATTGTAGAACGAGGAGATTTTACATCAAAACCTTCCTGTTCTAGATAGTCTTTCATTGTTTTCCAAGCAAGCTCAAATGTATACTCGAAACACTGAATCAGTCCCTGTACTTCGAATTTGTTTAACTCACCTTTATCAATAAATTCCGTTAATTGCATGAATGCTTTATGAAAGTTGTCAAACCGTTGTTTCCAACGAATATCTTGCATCATAAGTATGACCTCCCATCGTTTTACATTAATTATGATTTTATTATAGTCAACAAAAATGAAATGACAAACTGTGAGCCCTTCACGGACACAATATTTCTTCATTGTTATACATACACTGTAGTATTTTACGAGCTTGTTACTTGCAACCACTGTAACGTTTTTTCATGACTAGCTGAACTCAATTTCTTTGAACTACCACCCAAGTATCGGCGCACAGTCGCATATGAGATACCAATGTCATTCGCTGCAGCCTTAATGGTGATCCCTTGATTCCTAATTGCCTGTTGAAGTAGTTCAGGAGAAAGTTCAATCCTTGTTTTTTCTTCATTACGATGATGACTATTTTCCTCTACGAGTATTTCTGGAATAGGCAATTGTGTTTTACTTGCTGCTACATCTTGTTCTGCGTAAGGAAGATTATTTAGTTCAATCTTTTTCTTATTTTCCTTTTTCACAATCTCAAGAGGCTCAATCATAACTTTTAATTTAGACCAGTATTCATCTATCCACTTTTTTTTCGCAGACGTTGGTTCACTAAATGATTCTTCGTAATGCCATTCCTCAAATATTCCATTTTGCTGAAGCTCATCTAGGATTTCATCAAAACGGTCCTTTAACTTTAATCCAGAATATCGTGCAGAAATGTTCATTTCAGTTAGGAGTGTTGAT
>NZ_NUYF01000053.1:0-13295 GCF_002566505.1 Bacillus sp. AFS077874 | reverse complement strand
CAGCCATCACCCTTGTTTGGAGATGCGGGAGTGCCACCCCGCCTAAAATTCTTACGCCGGCCATAGCTCAAGCTATGGCTTTTTGTATGGCTTTAAAGCCCCTTTTTTATTGTATTTCACGACTTTTTCATCTGCCATAACAAAAAGCGTTTTAGCAAAATGTATCCCTCTCCCTGTAGCACGTACAGCAACTAATACGTAGTCTTCCTTTTCTTCATCATAAAATACCTTTATATATTCAATCGAATCTTTACGTGGGTGTTTTGCAACATAATCAGGAGATTCAAGAATTTCAGAAATTCTATGTCCATACTTATCAAAATCTTCTGGATGTTCATTTTTCATGTGTTCTATATTAGTTTCTCCTAACAAGATTGGTGCATCGGTATCAAGAGATAAACTTAAGATATTTATTACTACATCATTAATTACACCAACTTTTTCTGGTTTCATCGTAAGCGTTCTCCTCTTATGTTTCTGTTTCTATTTCTGTTTCTGGTTCCTCTTCTTCTTCGAAAAATTCTTTGATTTCACCATAATCAGCCGAAGGATAATCCTTCCAATCCCATGATTCTGCTGTCATCGAATTCATCAATGAAAGAACTGCACCTATATTTGAATCGATTAACTTTATTAAATGCGTAAGTGTAACGCCCTGTACGCTTTGACCATTGTATTTAAACGGACTCTGAAATACTGCTAGATCTTCCACATCCACTTCACTAACCCCCATATGTAGAGAGTTTTTAAGCACAGTAAAATGACCCGTCAACACATTATCTATTCGTTTAGTAACAACAAACAACCACTGAACATTACTTTTTATAGATGGCTTATTCTTTTTTGTTGTACTCCACTGAAAAAAGTGATAAACATCTATAATTTCTCCATACAGTGAGTTGCGATTTTTAATCTTCTTAATAAGTAAATCTAAAACTTCTTGCTTGTCCACTGTTATCTTTTTTAATAAATTATGCCTTATAATCGTATTGGAATAAGGTATGAGATAAGTAGTGTGAGATTTTTTTCCTTTTCTTTCACGAAAAATCAAATTCTCTTCCGTCAAAATCTTAATCCAATTGTCAATTGTACGTGTTTGAGTTCCGAAAAATTCTGCTATCCTTTCTATGCTGTGCCAACTATGTCCATATTGATTATTAGCTGCGAATGCAAAAAATAAATATAATCGTAAAGGTCCTGGCTCTAGTGTTTTTAAATGTTTTTCTCTAAAAGCAGTATATATTGGTACAAATGGTACGTTTCCATCACTATTTACCTTTCTCCAAAATTGATGGTATTCCTTAAACATTAAATCTTTTTCATCTTCCGCGGGAATTGATGCCAATCCGAATCGTTTTTTAGACATAACGTCTTCTCGCTCCTTCATTAATTTCTGTAAAAACAATATACCACGCAATCAAAAGCTTAATCAAATGCGTTTTTACACAATATTTTAATAAAACATTGCGCAAAAACGCAGAAAAACCATTAAAAATTTTCGTATAAACTATAACCATTAAATAAAATTATAATAAAAACTTATAAATAGATACAGTGACAAAATACGAAATAGTGTAAACGAAAATATTTTCGTTTATAGACAGTTTTATTAAAAATTTCAAGATGAAAAAGAGACGGTTTAAATAAACCACCTCTTTTTCTGAATTAGTTGTAGATGAGCCGTTTTTCCGATCGTATAGAAACAATTAATTTTTAATGACAGTTACTCCTTTCTTCATTTCATTAGGCTGTTATCTTCCTTTTGTAGACTTTTTTTAACGTTCTTAAGGTTATAAAAGCCTTTTTTTATTTCAATTTAGGAAATACTTTAATTCAGGTGATTTTATGAAAAATGTTTCAATTTATCATACTATTAAAGTAAATGAGGATTTTAACACAGCAGCTAATCAATTATTTGAACTGATTAAAGCACGTCAACTAAGAGAACCGAATAAGGAAAGGCATTTATATTTGGATATTGAAGGTGAACGAGGGTCAACTGATCGAGATATGTTGGAATTACAATCCCGTTTTATTCCCGAAATGATAGTTCCGTATGTAACAGAAATACATATGCCTTTAGGGAATATCAAAAATAAACATCAGGATAATAATCTTCCTGAATCATTAACTATAACCGAAGTCTAATAAAAATTATCCGATATGATCTGTTTAAATGATCCTTTTTCATTACCGATAAAAGTGTATTTATGTAAACTAGAGTACAAGGTGATGGAACAACTTTTATATTTTTAGAAAAAGTTAGCTAGCACAAGAGCATAAGGAAAAACTGCCCCCAACAAGGTTGTGGGACTAGGCAAAGCCTAGTGTTTTTATGGGTACTTAAAAAATTGCTAAATAGGATCTTTATAGGCTCCTTTTTTCACCAAATAGTCCTTTTATAGGCTCTTTAAAAACAGCAAATAGGCGCTTTATAGGCGCCTATTTTTTATGAAAAAAAGTCTAAAGTGAGATCATATTCATTTTTTTCCAATTTTTGTTCTTGTTAAAATGTAGGATCATTCTTTTGAAGATCCTTTTTTTGTTACCTATAAGTTCCATTATGTAAACTAGTCTCGTATAGGGTATTCGTGTAAGATTTTGCAGAAGATTGTTTTTTGGAAGAGTAAACAACTGAATTCAGTATCGTGTGTCCTAAATCAACTAAAGCTGCTGGAATAAGCACTTTTCTTTAACTCGTTTAGAAAAATAATAAATAAATAGAAACGATAAAATTATGAATGGAATTATATTTATAGGATTACTGATAAATTTATAATAAATGTCTGTATAATTATTTTCTGGTATATTTTGTAAAATATTATTTATAACATGTAAAAAAATAGGGGCTATTAATGATTTATTAATATAAAATACGTAGCAACAAAGCATTCCAAATAATAATGTATAAGAAAATTCGATTATATTCAGATGTATAAAACCAAAAACTATTCCATTAAAAAAAATAGATTTATAACTTCCAAGGTGTTTTGTTTTTTGAAATAATAACCCTCGAAACCAAATTTCTTCAATTAATGGCGTAATTATAGCACTGGTAGTCATGAAATAAATAAAGGAATTGTATGAGTATTTATAATTTTGAAATGAATGATCATTTAAAAGTTCCGATAGAAGTGTGATTAAACCATGGGTGATAGGTTGAAATAAAATAGTTAGAATCATTAAATGAAAATAATTTTTAATAGGAATTTTTTTAAATTTAAGATCATGTTTCAAAGTAATCTTCATTTTTCTTAAAAAATATAAAGTAGGTATCACTAAAAATAACATTTCAGAAACAAAGTAATAAACATAATTTACCTGTATTTTCATTGTTTCCAAAAGGGACAGAAATATGTAGTTTCCAAATCTAAAAAAAAAGTAAGTTATTAAAATGTATTTAATAGTTTGTTTCATGCTGATATTGTTCATTCTACTCATCCCTATATCTTATTATTAGTAATAATTATATCATGGTGTATTAATGGGTAATAAAAAAAACTGCATTAAGCAGTTTTTTATTTACATATTTTTAATTTCTGGTTCTTTTTTAGTTAATTTAGATACAATTCCAACTACTAAAGCATTAAAAATCACTATTATTACAAGTGAAATATTACGATTGGCAACCGTAATATTAATAAAATCAACCATTTTAGTAGTGTTTTGCACTAGAAAGAACAATATAAAAATTAATATAAAGGCTCGCATTTATCTATTACCAATATAAAGTGTTATCCCAACTACTAAATAAAGCTCGACTTAAATGAATTTTAACCGGTTTTGTTCTACCAGAGTCAGAGTAACTAGTAATGTACCAGCGATAAATATATCGATCATAGTAACTACTCCAAGAACGAACCAAATACATTTTATCCCACGATTGTGCTGGGAAATGGTCGTCAATCCAATCAGCAGCCAAACTAGAATTTGCAGCATTGGCTATCTCTGCTTTACCACCAGTGCCGCCATATTTATAACCTGCTACAGCAACTAGTGCTGCACCAACTGCTTTTAACGATGCTTTCATTGTGTTGTATGTTTCTCCATTAAATCCACCACTTTTAATTGATAGTATAGTTTCTCCTGACTCTACTGGGATATAAGTAGCTTGATATTCTCCTGTACTTGTAGCTGTGTCAGCTCCAGATTGGATGTAATTTAACATCCCCATAGTTTGGTTTTGAGTTTCTTGTATAACCGCAGTATTTGTAAACATATCATCTCGAGGATCAAGAGATGCAGTAGTTACTTCTACACCATCAATAGTCGTTGTTGTATGTTCAAAAACTGAATTTATTACATATCCATCATCAGTAACTTCTGGTTCTGGAAGAACTGTTTCAGTAACTCCTGGTGGTAATTCCACAGGTCCAATTATATATGGTGTAGCTCCTGTTTCAGTCGTTGTTGATTCTACTTCTGCAGCTTGTGCTGTGTTAAGAGATGAAACTCCTGATCCTAATAAAGCAAATGATGTTGCAGCGATTAAATATTTCTTTTTCATTTTTTATTTATCCTCATTTCCTTTTTTAATTAATACTTTATATTTGTTCTTTATAAAGAACAAAAACCCTTTAAAAAAATCGGAATATTCAAAAAAAAAAAAAAAATCATGAAATTCCAATAAGAGTATTTATGTAAATGGGACATATGTAGGTAAGAGGTAGAGGAAGCTAAGTTATATTTTGGATGTGTGGGTAACGTGATTTTTGTTATCCATGCAGAGAAGATAAAACTTCCAGACCAGAACGTAGTGGAGGGCTTATGATTTTATAAATCTATAAAATCAGTAAACGGAATATATAATTGCGAAAAAATGACGTCTGAGATTCAGGTTTCAATGTATTGAAACACAATAGTATCAAGGGTTTATAAATTTATAAAGGCCATTACTTCCAAAATCCCCACCATTTTTTAGTGATTTTTTGAGTGGCTGCAACTTCTAACATTAATTGTTTTTGCTCTTGGATCGCCCTCATGGTTTCCATAAGTACCTGATCACGATTTGTTGTAGCTTTTCTCTGCTCCACTAATTCTTCCTTGATCACTTTATTTTCCTTCTCTAGTTGTTCCATACGCTCATTTGTAATTCTTAATTCTTCTAAAATTGTATCAAGTTTATCATTCATTATAGATGGTGTTACAGGATTATAAAGGCTTACTGAATTTCCTTTTATAACTTGTTTTACGGCTTCCTCGACCTTCATAACTCCTTTAAGTGCTATCACTTGTTCAAATCGTTCTAAATCCTTGTCAGTAAAGAGTCTAGAACCATTTTCTCCATCCGTTATAAAGTTGTAATCGTGTTTAACAAACAATAAAGCATACTTTGTTATTGTAGCTTCAGTAATTTTTAATTTTTTGGCTGCTTCTTTTTTATTGTAATGATTCATAGTTTCACCTTCTTTCAATTTATAATTTTATAATCGATACATTTATAATTCTGTAAATCCCCTTATTACTCCTTTTATAGATTTATAAACCCATTATTATTAGATATGTCATTTTATTAGATCCTCCGACTGCACCCAGTAGTACAAGACCTCGGGCATGTCTTACGAAGTATGAGCGAGGTCTTGTACTGTTTACGAAGGTAAAGGAGGAGGGTCTTTCCCCATTATGACAATGTTTCTAAGCCAATACATACCGTAAATAAAAAATAAATTACTTAATTTTTCAGTTATGCTCTTATTTATGATTCCAGCCAATGATAAAACACTAGACTAAACTCTTTTATTCAGCTCCCCAACCTTTCTTCTATTATATTTCTTTTCCCTTTTAATCTCTTATTCTTTACTCTCTCTAACTACCTACTTACTTACCTTCTTTCTACTCTCACTTACTTTACTTACTCCTCACCACCATCTACCACAAAATAGATTTAGATCGGGTAAGTGGATTATTTATCTATGGTCCTGCTGAATGGTCACGGAATATCGCTCCATCATGCCGTGACCATTTAGCAGGACTGGCTCTATATTTATACTAAAAAGTAAGTTGTATTTAATGTTGGGGATGCTTGCAATATCAAATACAACACCAAATACAAGGTTATATACAACAGTTTTTACAACTAAATAATCCATATTTTCTCTTCTACCTAAGATCCTAAGCCCTCCACTTCGTTACGTCCTGGAAGTTATATTTTCTCTGCATGGATAACGAAAACCACGTTACCCACACATCCAAAATAAAACTTATGTTCCTCTAATCCCTCATCTACATCTACTATCCATTTATTCTTTTCATCTTTTTGTTTGATTGTTCTTGACTTCGAACTGTAAGGTCTTGTAAACTCAGCCATCGAGGAATGGACAACGGCTGGAAGGCAGACTAACCCCTTGCAAAAAAACGAGGTTAAAATCTGCCTTTCCATACAAATCAATTTCTCAGCACTACTGAGTTATGGTATCCGTATGTATAGACGTCGCATAGACGGTCAAGGACGCTCCTTAACCAACATGACTTATGGACAACATGTCCTACGGTGCGTATCCACGCCCTACACCGTTCCTTTTCAGGTCATTCGCCATGTAACCCCCTTATCCCATCAACCTGTAACAGCATTGTAGGTAAGGCGTGATACAGTGTCATAACAGCCTCTTACTAGTAACTCTCAGTCTATTTCACAACAGTCTGATTAACTACGACAGTACCATTATGTCTTGTTTGATCCTCCATTGGTTTTAAACACTTTTTACCATAGGTTTTACCCCTTAGGCTTTTCTTTTGCAAGGCTTGTGTCCTTTACCTCGCTTACGTCAGACAGCTGCATGCAACAGCAGCCGTTATCCGAATGTACTTTTTGCATCGGCTACATTTCACCTTTCTACTTTTCGTGTGACTTGGCTCTCACAAACCAAATAGTCTAACGAAAAAAGCACACTTCTTAGCTTGTCCTACCGTTCAACAAGGCTAAAAAGTGTGCTCTAAAAATCTCAAACTCTTAAACTAGTAATAACAATATTTAACTATTGCAATTACGTCATTAACTCGCTATACTCTAGGTATAACTAGTTAATGTTTATTCTATGGTTCGAGCATAGATTAAACAATTTAGTCTTGTGCTTCCAACACTAGACTAGCGATAAGAGTCACTTATGTTAAAGCTTCCAACTTTAGCATGAGTGGCTTTTTTCGTTTCCGTACTATTTAATTACTCAAATTTTAACACTATTCAACAAGTAAAACTAGCATTTTTCTCCATTTTTAATAGATATTTCTATGAATCTTGCAATTTAGTCTAAGAAAACTAAAAACTCGTTGCGTAATACTGCGTCTCTCAAGCATGCTTTTTTAAAGCAGGGGAGCTTAAACCCAAAAGAGAGGTTAGCGACATTAAAAAATCTACTTGGGGGAGGTCTAATGACTGGTATTACTGCATATTTTAATTTTAAACAGTGTTCATCTTGAACGTTTGAACAAATTTACATCGTTTAAAAGTTCAGGACTTAGTTGATAAAATTTTGAATAAAAAATGAAAGGGGAAGAGGAAATGGATAACGAAATCAAAGGGGCAATCGGTACAAAAAAAGTTCATGAACGTGCTACTCGATCTGATAAAAAGATTCGTGTTAACATTACGACCACCCAAGACACTCATCGAAAACTAAAAAAGCTTGCTATTAGCTGTAATATGAGCAAAACTGCACTAGCTGAAGACTTAATTCGTATGTGTGTAAATCACACAGACATCATCGACTGGTATCAAAAACAACACAATACTGAAGATGAGTACCGTATTATCCCAATATTAAAAGATGGGAAGGTTTACTATTAATAAGTAAACGTTCCCATCTTTTTTCCAATCCTCTTCCATAATCTATAACACTTTGAACATAGCTTTTCCTGCTTTAAATACTTCTCCGTAGAGACTCTAACCACACTATCACAATGTGTACATTTCATTTATTTCTCCTCCAACTTCTTCTCTTTTTCTATCATTGTGAACAAATTTATAAGTTTTTATACACTTAACAACAATCCAATATGCAGGATTTTATACAAAAAAAGGCGAATAGGTTTTGATGGATGAGCACCCCAAAACCCTGTTAGATCAACGATGTATAAAAACTTGTATATCGGTCGAAAAAACAGAATTGCCCACCCCTTGGTACACAAGGGGTGGGCCTTTTTGCAACTTCCGTTAAGAATTATTATGTAAACAAAAAATGAATGATATATTCATAGAATTTGTCGATATTTATTTGTTCTAATCTCTTTTTAATTAACAGGATTTTCCATTTAATAAGCTAATTTATTTATTAGGGATTCTAAAAGAGTTCGAAAAAGGAGATAATCAAAATGAGAAAAATAAAAAATGCTATTTTTAGCCTACTTACAGTAGCTACGTTAGCTGTATCTATACCTCAGCAGGCAGCAGCAGCAGGAATGACTTGGCAAGGATATGATTTTTTGAGCTTGTCATTTGGTATATGGAACATCTCTCAGACATATTACCTTGGGACAGGAACTATTCAAGTATGTATAAGTGGAGTGGATAACGGCAGTAACACCTATACACTACAAGCCTATGAAGATGATGGTGCTTCAGGTCTAACACTATTAGCTAATAAAAGCCTGACAGGTAATACTTGTATTAATATCTATGGTGCAACAGCAGATGGTGATAATGGATATGCAGAGTTTTATTTCAGAGTTGGAACACCTAGATATAGTGACAGTTCAATACGAGCAGATGTATATCAATAAAAAACGCTTTTATGAAAAAAAAGGGGTGAAGACACTTAGTGTTTTTCACCCCTTTTTTTATTTACCCCAAATTTAAATGAGCTATAAAAACTAATTAATACTATTATTTTATTACTTCTTTATGCTCATATTTTAATAACTTCGTTTTTGTAAGACCTTTAGGAAGATTAGTCATGTTTATCCTTGATGGTTCAACAGCTAAATATAATGTGTCTAAACCACGGATGGTTCCATCTTGATCCTCTGGACGTATTGTAATTTTTAATACATAACTAAATTTTTCTTCTAAACCTTTTAAATTTCTTGTTGCTCGTATGGAAACATACTTTTCATTTTCTGGAGCCGCATAACCTTGGACTTTTATATTTTTGTTTTTATAATAATTTTCGATATGGTTCATTATTTCTTTATTATAAAGATCCAGTATAAAAATTTCATAAAATCGATTATTTACTTTGTCTAACGATGAAAATTTAATTGATGAAACATCCATTACTTCATTATTGTTTGCATTCGTTACACCCCAAAAGGCAGATATACTGATAAAAATTGTTATGATTGAAACTAGAAATATTTTTTTCATTCCTACACCTCCATTAATAACATATGTAGACAAGTACTTTTTATTCAAGTTTCCTATAATCATAATGTGAACTAGAAGTATAATCGAAATCCTTTTAGTTTCTTGTATTGTTTGTTTTAGTTCAATTTAGTTAATCTCATAAACAGTAAATGTTAAATAAACATGAACATTAAAAATCGGTTTGAAGTTAAATAAATATAGACATAACGAGTGTATTCGAAATGAATTCGCTTGAACGCCTATTTAGTTGGGGAAAACGGAGTTTGCATACAACTTTAACTCTGCCTCCTATGCTGTATGAAGCAACTAGGCAATGTTTATTTTACCGAATTAACACAGTACATAGACTATAATGCGGAAAATGATCTTCATAAATTGAAGATCATTTTTTATGTGCCGATAAGGTTTTTTATGTAAACTAGATTTGTATAGGATATTCAAAAACTTGTCGATATTTATTTATTCTAATCTTTTTTAATTAACAGGAGTTCTTTATTTGACAAAAGAATTAATTCTTTAACAAGTTCATTTATATGGGAGGAAAGAAAAATGATGAAAAAAATAGTTTTTAGTCTTTTGGTGGTCATTACTGCATTAACATCTAAAGTTGGTAATTCATTTGCTGCAGGAGAAGTTTCACCTCAACTTGTGTACGGTTACAATTGTTCAGATACTTGGACTGTTTGTGTAGCTATTCAAACAGGTTATGGCGATAAATCTGGAATTTCACCTCAAGTTTATATCCCATATGGCGCAAGGGTTGATATTAACGGAGATACTTTTACTGATAGTCTTTTTAATATGAGATTTTATGTAATTGATTCAGCAGGTAAAGCAGTTGCTAATACAACTGTTAATCCTGGACCGTTTAACGGAACAGATTATATCAGTTGGACAAATAAACAAGGTGGGTATTACAGACTCCAAGCAATATGTTTTGGGAATAATCCTTCATATAAATGTGAGGGTGAAGGAAAAATATCTTTTACTCGACAATAAAAATAAAGTAAAAAACACACTTATTAGTGTGTTTTTTACTTTATGGATTTTACAATATTAATTGCGTCATCCTTACTAAAGTTACTTGTTCGTTTAGAAACGAATATTACATAAGTTAAATTTTTTTTATGAAATTGGATTTTTGAACCTACCTCTGATTGTCTTATAAAAACTTTTAAATTATCTACGTACGTTACAAGATCTGTTGGGATTTGGTCTATTTCTTCATTATTATTTATTATTATCGTTTTCAACATTTGTTTAGTATTTTGATTATAATAATAAAGATCTAAATAACCATTAGAATGAATTTTTCCAAATTTATGTGTGATTATAAATGGAAACTGAGTCGGCGTTCCAACTTTAATTTTATTTTTCTCTTCAAACTTATCTATTGCATTTTCGAATTTTTCATATTTCATAATATTATAAAATTGATTATCCGTGGATGTTTGTATATTTGCTGCATTCACATGATAATTTAAGCTAAAAAGGGTTATAAATATTAATACGATACACTTAATTAATTTCATAAAAGTACCTCCATTTTTTATTTATTCTAACCCAAAATTATCCAATTTATGTGCTAAAAATAGCAATAAAAAAAGCAACTTACTTTTTTATTGCCGATAAGCGTACTTATGTTAACTAAATTTATATTTGTATACAAAAAGAAAAAAACCCTCCTTTTGAAGGGTTTAAATGTTATGGGTATATTATAAATATATTAATTAGTATCGATATCGAACAGTAAAATCTGGATCAATTTGATAAGCGAAAGATACGATTTGTCGATTCACATTAGATACTGGTACAACTAATTCGCTTATTTCTTGACCATTCTCATCAATACCTTTTGTCAATGATTCATCAATCTGAGCACCAATTGGTGTAATAATTGACAGTTGAACTCTTCCGCCATTTTCAGCTATCTTTAGTCCATCAAATGGTACTCGTATTGTGAATTCATAGTCTGAAGAGTTGTTAATCGGGTAAATTTTATAATCATAAGATAGCAAATAAGTATTAGGAGATCCCGAAATCGGAGTTAATGGTGCTTTTTTCAAGATTGCTCTTAACATGAATCGAGCCGAATCTTCAATTACACCCTGTAAGTTCCCTTCCTCTGATTCAGTTTGGATATCCTCGGTACCCGCAAGTATTGTAGAAGCCTTTTTAGGATTCATATCTATACCTGAGATTTTAAAGAAATTTAAAACTTCTGGTGGTACTGAATTGCCATTAGGTACATACCAAGTTTCTTCTGATGGAATAGGTTCGTCCATAACGAGTAAAGTCTCGACATGAACAGTATCATATTGATTGCCATTGTAACGAGAAGTTCCATTAATAATAACACTTACATCTTGAAGTCTAATATTCATTTAAAGCACCTCACTTTAGTTTATTGTGATTTGCTGGCTTGTTTATGGTATTATATTACAGTAAAAAAACAAAACCAGTTTTTTGCAAGTGCGGATAGGGCCGCACTTTTTTATTTATAACAACCCATAACATTTGTTATTTTAACTATAACAACAGTTATTATTCTTGTCAACAAAAAATAACATATGTTATTTTAATAATAACAAACTGTCAGAGAGAAGGAATTAAAATGTCTATAAAAGAAAGAATTATATCCAAAAGAAAAGAGTTAGGTTTAAATCAAACGGAACTAGCAAAGAAATCCGGACTACAGCCTCCTGCTATTAGTCAGTACGAATCTGGAATTAGAAACCCTTCTTATGATGCATTAGTTAAGCTATCAAACGCTTTAAATGTAACCATTGATTATTTAGTTTCTGGGGTAAAAGGTGAAAGTAATTCAGTTTTAGAGCCTAAAAGTGAGGTGCTTATTAAAATTTTTCAAAATTTAAATTCGCAAAAAAGGGAGAAGTTAATGAATGATGCATTTTCATACGCTGGTTATGAAAATGTTATAAATTACTTTTCGATAGATCCAAAAAATTATGCTAAATACGTTTTTGATCAACTATTAAAAAAGGAATTTCCTATTGATGTATATATCCTTTCGGATAAAATTAGTTTAAAAATTATAAATGGTGATTTAAAAGGGGAAGCAGAAGCAATCTTATTAAAAAAGAATAATACTATTATCCTTGATCAAAAAGTCACACATGAAGCTAGAGTCAAATTTGCACTAGCAACTTTAATTGGACACCTGTTAATACCATGGCATACAAATGATGTATATTATTATAGAAAATCTGGTAAATCAACACTCCTAACTGAAATTACTGATGAAATGGAAGCAAGTTTATTTGCCACGAATTTAATAACACCATCTGAAATTTTGGAAAAAGATTTATCAAATTTGGAATCTAAAAATATTAGTTTAAAGGATTTAAAAATACTAGCTGATGAGAAATATAAAGTTTCACTTACTTCTTTTTGTAATCGTCTAATAGAATATAATAAAGATCGATTTGCAGTAGTAAATTCAAGTGAATTTAAAATAACAAAAATATTCTCTGGTAATATGCTAATAAAAGAAGTAGCTTCTCCTTTAAATAAGGATAGTAAAGCTTTTGAACTCCTTAGTAACCCAGGCCAAGAAGAAGAATTAAAAGAGGGGATAGTAAACGCCAATACATGGATTGACGAGGCAGATGAAAATGAAATGTTGTACGAAAGTTCCATTTTTAATCCAAAATACAATTCGACTTTAACCTTGTTAACAAGGATTAATAAGTAAAAGAGTGTATCTTTTTCTAACATTGATTAAGCGTTTTGCCTAAATATAAACAGAAAAAAAGACTCTTCAATCGCAGAACCTTTTTGTTGCCTATTAGGTACATTATTGTTAACGTATCATCTCTTTGCTTGGACTTACTTTTATTGAGGTATTGACAATACCTGTACTGAGCATTAAGATAAGATTGTAGTAAATAATAACAATTAGTACATTTTAATAAAAATAATTCTTAAAACAATAACATATACTAATACTGTAAGGATTTTCTGAAGATGGAACAGG
>NZ_NUYF01000052.1:0-129699 GCF_002566505.1 Bacillus sp. AFS077874 | reverse complement strand
ATGCTCGACTCCTATGGGATAAGCGGAAAGGCTGAGACCCCACAGGCTTGCCGAGGAGGCGAAAGAATTTCGCCCCATGGAAAGCGAGCATCCTGTAATGGAAATCAACATCACGCAGGCTCCTTTTACGAAAATTTGATAATTATGGTTGGAAAGATTGTTTTTCAACAGCGTGATAAAAAGTTAACTAATACAGTTAGCTTTTTTATTTCTCAAAATCCTTTTATTATTATCAAAACTAAGTAAATGGTTACATGTTTTTGTTCTTTTAGACAAATAATTTAATAAAACACAATAACTATAAAAAAGGTAATAAGAGTATAATCCTGAAAATTAGTAACTTAAGTCTTGAATTACTACTTTTTACTTATGATAAAAAGAAGTTTAGTATCTTAATACACTTATTTAAGGGGGCGTATTTGTTGAGAAGAAGTAAAATTGTTATTTCATTTCTTACTTTTGCTTTAGCAGGTTCTTTATTTTCAAATACAGCACTTGCAAAAGAGGAGAAAGTTAATACTTATGAAAAGATTGATCTTGTAGGTCTTGGAGATTCCATAACATTTGGTTTCAATTTAGGTACTACGAATAGTATACCATCAGATTATGCGTTCCCTTTTCTTATTGGTGAAAACGCAAACCTTGAAGTTCGTGATTTAGGCGTTCCAGGTTGGACGACAGCTAATCTTTTACAAGCAATAAAATATGATACCAATTTCAGACAATCAATAAAACATGCAGACTATATTACTTTGGACATAGGTAATAATGATTTGTTACATACTTTGAAAAAAAGTAATCATTTAGAACAACTTCCTGGAAAAATTACTTCAATGATGCCGAAATTAACAGGGAATTTAAATAAAATAATTAAGGAAATTCGTGAACTTAGCGATGCTCCGATTGTTTTGTACAATATCTATAATCCATTTCAAGTAAATAATCAACCGATGCATAAACTATCAAATCAATTATTATCATTCATCATTAATCCTAAAATTGCTAGCATTGCAGGTAAATACAAAAATGTAAAAATAGCTGATGCTTTTTCAGCGTTTGATGAAAAGCAAGCAACGTATGTTAGACAGGGAGATATACATCCAACGATTGATGGACAAACTGTACTTGCTAATATCGGAAGGAATGCGCTCGGTATAAAAAAGTAATAATTTTGTATTAAGTTTTTTTAATTTAACTTAATTATAGTTAGCGATTAACCATAGATTGTGGTTAATCTTTTTTTTTGTTTTATTTCTTATGTTAATTAATTTTGAATGGAGACATAACACATTCATCATAGAACTATATATTAATATTTACTAAAAATGCCGCTTGGATTTTGATTTTATATTTAGGAGTGATCTAATGGAAAGTATCCATGAGATACTAAATGAGATTACATCAGCTAAAGAGGGTGATGTACTAGCTACAATTATTCATGTAGAAGGCTCAGCCTACCGGAAAGAAGGAACTTCCATTTTATTTAAGGGAAATGGGAAAGAGGTTGGCTTACTAGGTGCCGGTTGCCTTGAAGCAGATTTGTCATATCGAGTTCAAGAAACAAGAGAACGGAAAACACCTCAAACTGTTATTTATGACATGAGTGCAGAAGATGATTTAACATGGGGCGATGGAGCAGGGTGTAACGGAATTATTACTGTACTTTTGGAGCCAATTGATGAAATTATGTTTAATTTACTAACTAAATTAAAAACATTCCTATTAAATGGTACGAGTGTATCGATGATGAAAATTTTGTCGGATGATAGTAATGACGTTGAAACTTTATTCTTAGTGGATGAAAAGACCTTTTTTGGAAATTGTAATCAAGGAAAATTAGAGCGGGTTAAAAGTGTTCTTAATGAATTACATTATTCTAATGAAAAAAGTGGGATACGAACGATTGAACCGCTTGATACTAATACGTATTTACATACTTTTCATCCAAAGCCTCGATTATTCGTGTTTGGTGCAGGTAAGGATGCGATTCCTTTAGTAAAACTTGCATCTTTAGCAGGATTCTTTGTAACTATAACCGATTGGCGTGCGGATTTATGTTCTAACGAATATTTTCCAGACGCAGAACAAATCCTAGTGGGCTTTCCGAGTGAAATCATACCAAGACTTAAATTGACTGCTTCTGATTCTGCTATCATCATTACCCATCAATTCCAAAAAGATAAGGAAATATTAAATCATATTTTAAATAGTAATCTTAAGTATTTAGGAGTTCTTGGTGGTAAAAAACGAATCCAACGTCTTTTGGAAGGTAAAAAAGTAGATACAGAAATAAATAGCCCAGCTGGCCTGCAAATTGGTGCTGAGGGCCCAGAAGAGATTGCAATCAGTATTGTTGGTGAATTAATTCAGAGACAAAGAATAAAGAAGATATCTAAGCATGAAGAATAGTAGAATCATTGCAATTTTACTTGCTGCTGGTAGTAGTAAAAGAATGGGGCAGAATAAAATTTCACTTCCTTTAGGTAATTGTACAATTGGAAGTTTCGGGTTACGGAAATTTATCAATTCTAATATTGACCATGTTTTTGTCGTAACAAAAGAAGATGATTCACTAAATTGGATTAGCAAAGATCTTTTTCAAAAACCTTATAAAGATTCATGGACACATGTTCCATGTACAAATGCTAACAAGGGACAATCATATTCTTTAAAATGTGGTTTAACTCAAGCCCTAAAAACAAAGCCTTTAGGGGTCATGATCCTCCTCGCAGACCAACCTTTTTTATCGATCCAAACGATTAATGAATTACATCAAACTTATTTAAAGCGTATTAGTGACAAATTAACAATTCCTTATTTAGCAGCAAGCTTTCAAGGTGTTCCTAGACCACCAATCATCCTATCGCCAAATATGATACCTGACTTATACATGTTAAATGGAGATGAAGGAGCAAGAGCAATTATTCGGAATCATACTAAATTAGAAGGTTTGTTAGTTGAATTTGAGAATAAGTGGGATTTTTTCGATATCGATACAAAAGAAGCGTATGATGTAGCGAAAGGAATTGAGCTTAATGGTGATTAATCAAGGACATGCAAACTTTCATTATCCTGCTGTATGGATTCCAGATACACTTGAAAAAGCATACAAATTAAAACAGGAATTCCTTAATGAATCATGCATAATCGCAGGTGGAACTCTTTTACAAACTTATTGGGAAAAGGGAGTACAGTATCCTAAAAATCTAATAAGTATTGAAAACGTAAAAGAATTGCAGGAGTATAAGTTGATGAAAAATAATCGTCAAACCTTTATCCTAATTGGAGCATTAACCACTTTAGATTGTTGTAGGAGTAAACCAATTTTCCTTAAAAATGTCCCAATATTAGTTGAAGCCATTCGCAATATTGCATCTCCAGCTATTCGAAATAGAGCAACAATTGGGGGAAATATTGCAAATGGTAATGGTGATGTCATTCCTGCATTATTAGTACTTGATGCGAGTCTTATATTATATGATGGACATCATATGCGAGAAATAAAGTTAACAGAATGTATAAAAGATGAGAAATATCTATCAAATTCCATTCTCGTGAACGTTAAAATACCTGTACAAACAAAGAAAGCTAGTGAAAATTATTTCTATAAAAAAATAGGATTAAGAGAGAGTTTTTGTCAAAGTATTGTGAGTATATCTGGTTATTTCAAAATTGGCAAAAAAAAGGTGATTGAACAAGTTTACCTAGCTGTTAGTGGTAGCTCTTTTTCACCTCAGAGGCTAGTAGACACCGAAGAGATGATTAAAAAGTTATACCTACCATCTTATCAATTAAAGGAAATAGCTCAAGCAATCAAAAAGGAATTCAAACCTCCTTCTGACCATTTTACATCCTCAAACTATAAACAGGAGATTACAACTAATATTATTGTTTACGAGATTACTAAAATAGTTAGTAAATAAGAGGTGAACAATGAGTGAAAATTTGATTCCAACAGAAAAAGAAAGAAGAGTTCGTCCGGATGGTTTAAGTAAGGTGAACGGTGAAATGAAATATCTAACAGACCTTTCCTTCCCAAACATGTTATATGGAAAAGTATTAAGAAGCACTGAGCCGCATGCAGAGATTTTATCTATATCAATTGATGAAGCTGAAAAACTTTCGGGGGTTAAAGCGATTGTTACTTATAAGGATATCCCTGGTTTAAATGGTTTTGGTTTAATATTCCCTGACCAACCCGTTTTTTGTAAAGATCGAGTAAGATATGTCGGTGATGCAATTGCTGCTATTGCCGCTGATACAGAAGAAATTGCTGAACATGCACTGGATTTGATAAAAGTCGAATATAGAAAGCTACCTGTTATAAATAGCCCTGAAATAGCTCTCCGCAAAGACGCTCCTAAATTACATGAACAAGGAAATATTTTACATCAAGCTAAATATCAAAAAGGTGATGCTTACCAAGGCTTTCGTGAATGTAATACAATTGTAGAAGAAACTTATGAATTACCTAGGCAAATGCATGCCTATATGGAAACAGAAGGAGGAATCGTAGTCCCTGAATCAAGTGGGAATCTAACAGTATATGTTGGAACACAGCATGGTTTTAAAGATCGTTTTCAATTGTCCAGAATCCTAAATATGCCAGAAGAAAATATTCGAATTATCTCCAGCCCAATGGGTGGTTCATTTGGAGGTAAAGATGAATTAAATATTCAACCATATGGAGCATTGTTAGCTTTAAAAACTAAATGTCCAATTAAAATTCACCAAAGTAGAAGTGAGTCTGTTAAGTCTGGCATAAAGCGTCATCCAATGAAAATTACAATGAAAACCGGTGTAAACGAAAATGGAGAAATTGTGGCACATAAAGTGAAAATTATTGCTGATACAGGTGCATACGCAACATTAGGTCCAGCGGTTTTAGAATTTGCAATTGGCCATGCCTCAGGACCTTATATCATACCTAATATTGACATTAAAGGATACTCAGTGTTTACAAATAATGGAGTAGCGGGTGAATTTAGAGGTTTTGGTGGAAATCAAATTACATTTGCTCTTGAAGGACAAATAGACCGAATTGCTGAAAAACTAAAAATGGATCCAATTGAATTTCGTTTTAAAAATTTAAGAAAAACAACTGATTTAGGGCCATTAGGTCAAAAGATTGTACCAACAAATGGTGCTTATGATGTATTAAATCAAATATCTAAAACACCAATACAAAATAATCAAAATGAAAAAGAGCTTAGTCAGCATTGGAAGGTATATGGAAAAGGAATTGCACTTACAATGCATGGTGGGGGACTTGGATATGAAAGAATAGATCCAGCTGGAGGCCGTTTATCGTTTACACGAAAAGGTAAAATTGAAGCGGCATTTGGATTTGAAGAATGTGGTCAAGGTTTACTTGCAGTCATCCAAACATTATTACTTGATGAATTTAATTGTTCAATCAATGATATTAATATTATTATAGGCGACACTGAGCAAGTGCCAGTTAGTGGTTCTTCAACAGCTTCTAGGGCTACAAGCATGGTTTGGCATTCCCTAAAAAGAATGAAAGATGCATTTATCAATCAGATTCTTGAACTAGCCCAAAAATTTACTAGATTACCTATGAATATTCTTAAAATGGGACCGAATGGAATTTGGGTGAAAGTTAAAGGTAAAGAAGATAAATTTATTATGTCTTATAAAGAGCTTGCTCAAAAAATGCCTCAAAAAAAAGAAATAATTGTTCAAACTTCATTTGATTTTCCAACAAGTCCTGATGCTACTATTGGAGGAAGTAACTATGTTTATTCCTTCGCATCCGTTTTAGCGCAGGTTGAGGTTGATCTCCTTACTGGTAAAAGTAAGATCATTGGATTAGACCAGGTAGTTGCTGCTGGACCAGTTGTTAATCCTTTAGGGTATAAAGGACAAATAGAAGGTGGAGGTGTAATGGCTTTAGGGTATACATTGATGGAAGATTCGTTAATGGAAAATGGAGTTTATGTTTCTGATAACTTTGATACGTATCTAATACCAACAATTTGTGATGTACCTTGTAAATTAAATGTAGAACCAATTGAAAAACTTGATGAAGAAGATTCATTTGGACCTAGAGGAGTTGGAGAAATCGGAACAGTTGCTGTTGCTCCTGCAATTGCTAGGGCAATTTTTGATGCAACAGGGTGTTGGATCAATAAATTACCAATTTCACCAGAATATTTATTGAAATTAATAACTTCAAGGAGATCAGATAATGGGTATGAATAAATATGATCAAGATCAACCTATTCATTTGCTTGAACTTAATTTAAAAATAAATAATATTGAAAAACAACTACATGTTGCTCCAACAACGCGTCTTATTGACATTTTACGAGAACATTTAAATATGACAGGAACAAAAATTTCTTGTGAAATTGGTCGATGTGGTGCGTGTGCTGTCCATATGGATCATAAACTAGTTAATTCATGTTTAATGATGGCTTATCAAGTAAATAATACTTCAATTTGTACAATTGAAGGGATAGCAGATGTAGAACTCCATCCTATACAGAAAGCTTTCTTAGAAGAAGGAGGGTATCAGTGTGGATACTGTACTCCGGGTATGATGATGGCTGTAAAAGCACTCATCGACACAAATTCAAATCCAACAGAGGATGAAATCAAAGAAGCATTATCGGGTAATCTATGTAGGTGTACTGGATATACAGGAATTATACGCTCGGTCCAAAAAGCAATTGCAATGATAAATAAGATTTAATTATTTAAGTATAAATAACACTAATTTTAAATTTTGTCCTTCTATATTTCCCCTATAGTAAATAGTGGAAATATGAGGGGATTTTTTGCGTTTAGAGATATTTTTTAATTTTCTTTATGGTGCAATTCCTGGTTTTTATACTTCGAATATAATAATCAATCTGGTGATTAATAATAATACAGATAAACTGTCCCTATTTTGTTTGTTTATTTCTTTTAAATATTTTGATGAAATCATAAATTGGTTAATTGTTTTTATTAACTGATTAGTAAGACTGGAATTTATTTCCGAAAATTCAGAAATATGATATTCTAAAATACACTGGGTAGTTTAGATTTTTAGTCATCAAAAAAGGAAGGAGTATGATGACTTTGGTTTCAAATAGTAATTTACCATTAAATGAAGAAAACCAATTAATTAATCATGTTGACTTACATGAAGTTTTTAATAACATGGCAGAAGGATGTTACTATTTAAATTCGAATTAAGTGCTATATAATCACTTATAAGTTGATAGAAGTAATTATAAATTCTTATATAATATGGGTAAAATAAATAAGAGTATGGTGTTGGTAACACGAAACTTAAGCACAACACCCGTATTGATACTGCTGACAAATACGTCCTTGGGGAAGGACGGTTACTTCTTTTTAGCAGTAATATATTGATGATGGCAACGATAAAGCGAATTAGCGCAATCGTTGCCTTAACACTTTCTAGCAAATGATTGTTTCAGTCTCCATCAGATCATACATTGTGAGTTTTGTCACAAAAAATACATAAGATAGAGAATTTACTCTAACCTTTATATGCTAAATTTAACTTGTGAAAGTCATAACAAACAAAAAGGTGGTAATCTTATGATTTTAGTGATCGGATTTTGTACAATGCTTTTATTTTATCTAGTCGCAATCACAACTTTAGTTATTTTAACATGTAAACAAGGACCACAAGATTGTATAATGGAAGACATCACAAAATTAGCACATAAGTAAATTTTTTAAGTCATTATAAAGTTCATTAAATGGGGTGCCAAAAAATTCGGTAAACTGAAATTTGGCACCCCTTTTCTATTGATTAACAGGAACTTAAAAAGATACAATTAATACATAAATAAAAGTTTATTAAGACTAACAAAGTCTAACATAATTCATACTTTAATTAGAAGAACTTCTATTTGGCTAACAGACAAAAGGAGTGTGCAAGATGGAACGGAAAAAAATAAATAAGCTTATAATTTGGATGTTAATTTTGTCGCCGGTTTTATTCTTCCTAATACCGATATTAGTCGGTTTAATTTTAACGCATCCATTTAGACGAAAAACAGAACAGACGCCTGCCGATTATAATTTGCAATTTGAAGAGGTTGAATTTAAGAGTAATCTTGATCAAGTTGTGCTAAGAGGATGGTGGATACCATCAAAACATTCAACAACTAAAACTGTCATAACTGCACACGGGTACACAGATGAACGAAGTCAAAAAAAGATTAATGGTCTTCGAATAGTGCAATCAATCCATGAAAAAGGGTATAATGTATTGATGTTTGACTTCCGTAATAGTGGAAAATCAGGTGGACGAACAACAGGAATTGGATATTATGAACAGCATGATTTATCGTCGGCAGTGGAATATGTGATTAACCAACGAAAACAACAAGAAATTGTTTTGCTTGGATGGAGTATGGGTGGGGCGACTTGTTTACTGGTTGGTAGTCTTCATCCGCAAATTAAAGGCGTTATTGCAGATAGCCCATTTCATGATTTACAAACTTATTTGGAAGATAATTTAAGCGTTTGGTCAAAATTACCTAAAAAACCGTTTACTTCAATCATTTTACGTTCGATGAAACATTTATTAAAGATCGACCCAAAAGAAGTATCTCCAGTTATATCAGTTCAAAAAGGAAATTCTACAAATTATTTATTAATTCATGGAAAGAATGATTTGAAAGTACCATTCAGTAGTAGTGAAATGATTTATGAACAAATCCCTAATGAAAACGAAAAAACATTATGGCTTACAGAACATGGACATATTACAACATTTATAGAAGAACCGGAACCATATACGAAGAAAGTAATAGATTTTATTGAAAAGACGTTTTCAAATGCAAATTAAATAACTAATTAGATTTTGTGAAACAGATGAACCTTAAAGAGCGGTTTATCTGTTTTTTTATTTGAGAAAGATATTCTTCAGTACATGAAAGTAGAGCGTGTAGAAAATACTATTATTTATAAAGTTTAAATAAAAAGTATAATTTTTGCCCCAAAAGCTCTATTTTACTAAAAAGGCAGGCGAACTAAAATGGCAAATGAATATCGTTCGCGAGAGGAACGTAAACGGCTGGAAAAGCCTTCTAAAATTTCCAATAAGCCAGAAGGCTTATGGAAAAAAATTACTGTAACATTATTATCAATCGTAATTGTTTTCATACTGATTGGTGTAGGAATATTTTCATATTTAGTTAGCGGAGCACCTGCATTAGATGAATCAAAACTCAAAGTACCATTATCTTCGACGATTGTTGATAAGGATGGCAAAGTTGTAGCAGAGTTAGGTAGAGAACAACGTACAAAGGTGTCCTACAGTGAAATTCCAAAGGTTGTAGAAGACGCATTTATTGCTACTGAAGATGTGCGGTTTTATAAACATAAAGGCGTAGACATTCGAAGGGTATTCGGTGCAGTTTTAGCGAATATTACTGGTGGTTTCGGATCGCAAGGTGGAAGTACAATCACCCAGCAAGTAGTAAAGAACTCATTTTTATCTTCTCAAAAAACAATTAAGCGTAAAGTTCAGGAAATGTACTTAGCATTTAAATTAGAACAAAGATACTCTAAACATCAAATATTAGAAATGTATTTAAATAAAGTCTACTTTTCAAATGGACTTAAAGGGCGAGGAGTATATGGTGTAGCCAAAGCTTGTGAAACTTATTTTAGTAAAGATTTATCTAAAATTACCTTACCAGAAGCAGCAACTTTAGCAGGTATGGTGAAGGCTCCAAATAGCTATAATCCTGCAAAGCACCCTATTGAGTCACAAAATCGTAGAAATACGGTTTTAAGTCAAATGAAAAAATATGGCTATATTACAGATGAACAATATACAACTGCAAAAGCAATTCCAATGAAATCATTAGTAAAGGTTCATGAATCTGGTGGGACAAAATACAATTCATTTATCGATGTAGTCGTAAATGAAGTAGAAAAAAACAGTGATGCAAATGTTTATACTGATGGATTAACGATTGAAACAACATTAGATCCAAATGCTCAGGATAAAGCAGATGAAATATTAAGTAGAGGTAAAAGCTTCTATCCTAGTGATGAATTTCAAACTGGATTTGTATTATTAGATACGAAAACGGGTGAAATTCGAGCAGTAGGTGCTGGTAGAAATACAAGTTCTGGTGGTTTAAACTTTGCAACTGATATTAAAAGACAGCCGGGATCTTCAATTAAACCTATTCTTGATTATGGTCCAGCTATTCAGTATTTAAAATGGTCAACTTATCATCAAATTCTTGACGAACCTTATACATATTCGAATGGTACACCTATTAGAAACTGGGATCGAAAATATAAAGGTGATATTTCAATTCGATTAGCATTAGTCGATTCACGAAATATTCCAGCATTAAAGACTTTCCAGGCTGTAGGAAGTGATCGTTCTAGAGAATTTGGGAATGGTTTAGGGTTTAATTTTTCGAAAAATACATATTATGAATCTTATTCTATAGGAGGATTCACAGGTGTATCAGCAATGGAGATGGCAGGAGCTTATGCTGCATTTGGAAATGGTGGTATTTATAATAAGCCTCACTCTGTTAAAAAAATTATTTATCCTGATAAAACTGAAAAAGTATTTGAAACTGAGCCTAAACAAGTAATGAGTGATTATACTGCATATATGGTAACAGATATGCTTCGCGATGTAGTAAAAACACCACTTGGTACTGGTAAGAGAGCAAATGTACCAGGACTTGATATGGCAGGAAAAACAGGTACGACAAATTACTCTGATGAAGTAAAACAAAAATACGGATTTCCGGATAACGCAACTCGTGATAGTTGGTTTATTGGATATTCTTCTGATGTTACAATGGCTGTTTGGACAGGGTATGAAAAAAATAAAAAGAATAATTTTCTTGGTAAAGGTTCAACGAATATTGCCAAATTCATTGCAAGAGATATGTTAGCGGCCAATGGAGATCGAAACGCTATATTTAGAAAACCTTCATCAGTTGAAGAAATTCGAAACGAATTATACATTCGAGGAGAAAAAGTAGATGATATTCCTAAAGATATAGTGATTGAGTCTGCAAAAAATGTTAAGGCAAATTATGACCCTGTTACAAGTAATATTTCTTTAAATTGGACGTATCCTGCAAATCTGCTTCAAAAAACGTCATTTGAAGTCAGTTATACTGTAAATGGTGCAGCGGGACAAACTCAAAGAATTCAGGGTACAGCAACAAGTATTAATGGAATTGTCCCTGGAGATATTGTGAAAATAACGATTATTGCTATAAGTACTGAAGGTAAGAGTGGACCAGTTACAGTTACTGTTGATTTATCTTCTACTGAACAACCAACTACACCACCTACAAATGAAGGTGGACAAGGAACCGGAAATGGACAGGGAAATGGACAAGGAACTGGAAATGAGCAAGGGAATGGAAACGGGACAGGAGAAGGGACAAACCCAGGTGATCAAACGCCGGGTACAGGAGGAAACAATGGTGATAATATTGTAAATCCGATCGTCCCTAACCCTAAAAATCCTCATTAAATTTAAATTTAAAACGCATTGAGAAAATATCAATGCGTTTTTTCAAGTGAATAAAGTTAAAGGAGTATTAAAATGGAAGATAAAATAAGTATTAATATTTTTTTAAAAGATTCGGATAATCCATATGCAAGTTATTATAGCGATGACTATTTACACTTAAGCTCTGATTTAGAAGATTTTATATTATCTAAACTACTTAGTGCTAAAAGAAAAAATATAGAGCTACTATTTGTTGGTCAAAATAATTTTGATGAAAATTCATTAAAAACTGCAACGTTGAACTCATTTTCTAATCTCATGAAAACTGATGAACGAATTTATGCTAGAAATATTAAAAAGACAATTATTTTATTTGTTTTTGGTATTATCATTGGCCTGTTTTATTTAAAGCTTCAAAAAAGTCATGCCTATATCGGAGGCATATTAAGCATAGTATGTTGGGTATTTATTTGGTCAGGTACAGAAGTATATTTCTTTGAAAATATGCAAATCAAACAAAAGATTAAAAAGTGTAAGAATATTCTTAATGCAAATATTTACAAAAAATGAGAATGCTAATGCCCCCAAAAAATCGAGGGCATTAATTTGGTTGTTTTATTTAATAGGATCTGCTTTTTGAAAGTATCTTTCAAGTTATAATATGATTTTTTTAATCGTTCATTATATAGAGGCTTTTCCCATTATTTCCAAGTATAAGTATAAAAAATTATCCATTAAAAGATTTCCATTTTTTTGTCTAACAGTTGAATAGGATAATTCCTTATTTGAATCAGTAGGACGATAAGTAAGTACAGCTACTTGAATTTTCTTTATTTTTTTGTGGCTTTCTAATCCACTTTTCCAAAGATCGTCCATTACTATTTATTTATTGCAAATGCCGGTTGAAAAAATTGATGAGAATAGAGAAACTTTAAAGACACAACAAAAAATGATTGAGGAACAAAATAAGAGAATAAATACAATCGTAGATAAATTAATTGAAAAGATGTAATGATTAGCCTAAAGATGAAGATTTTTTTGATTTATCTAGTATCATCATTTTGGAGTTAAGAATGGTTTGTTTAGAGTTAACTATAAAATAAAAAAAGAATCTTAAAAATAATAAAACCGCAATTCGAAAATAACCGAAATGCGGTTTTTACTTTTATATTTGGTAGTTTTTAGGAATGGAATTGATGTCTTAAATAAGGGGTTGGGAAGAAATGTAGAGAATAGGTATTTTACTTTAATAATCAATCAAGCTTTTAGTACTTTGCTTACAAACTGAAGACTGCTTAGCGGTCTTCAGTTTGTTTGCTAAAAAAGAATCATATGAAAAAAATTTAAGTCAAGTCATTATTTCTGTAATTTTATTAAACTAAAAAATCAGAATGATAAATATAAATGAGTAATAGAGCATAAATAGAATATAGCGGAGGAGTGAAGGATGATAAAGGGATTAAAATTAGTGGGGCTAATCGCTTTCATTACGATTTTGAATGTGATTGTATTCTCTCCAGGTTTAATCGGAATCCAATTAATTAATGCGAGTGCATTTCAAACTGCATTTGGGGTATCGTTCATAATAGCGAATTTGTTAGTACTTCTATTTAGTATGTTTCAACTATATTTCAAACCTGTTAAAGATAAGCCAATTAAGCAGCTAAAAACAAATGAAGATTTCGTTCTTGCTTTAAGTCGATATAAAAATAGTAAAGTACTAAAAGAAGATATTATTACTTCAATTGAGCAAATCGAACGAATGAAAAAGAAAAAAGGCGTATTTTATAACTTATTAGCCGATCGATTTTCTCCAACCGAAATTACATACAACAAGTTTGCATCTGTTGTGGACGAGGTTGAGACATTATTTTATTTAAGAATAAGAAACATCCTAAACAAGATTAGTACTTTTGATGAACTTGATTATAAAAAAATAAAGGGGAAAGACGGATTACGATACTCAAAGTCATTAATTCAAGAGAAAACAAATCTTTTTAATGAATATATCAAATTCGTAAAAAGAGCAATTGAAATGAATGAAGAGATTCTTGTTAATATTGATAAATTAATTTTAGAAATTTCAAGGCTAGATGAAATAGGAATCGATGATATTGAAAAAATGGAATGTATGAAAGAAATCGATTCGTTAATTCAACAAACAAAATATTATAGGCAATGAATGAAAGGATGATAAAAATGAGGAAGTTTCTTTTTGCATCTATTGCAGTAATCGTTGTAGTTTTTCTTCTTGTCTATATTGGAATTAATATGACTTCGGAAGATAAAGCTGTGAAAATTACTGATAAAAATAAAAATCAGCAATTAGCTAAAATGATCTCAAAAATAAATATTTCGAAAGCAAATCCAATTAAAGGTCAAATTGACTTAAGTACAGCTGATGTAGCAAGTGAACTCCCTGATATTTCAAAATTTCCTGTATCTGTAGACAATACGACTGATCGTTTTGTTGAAATTTTTTCATCTACGGAAAAATCAAGTGATGGAAAAAATGGCTGGTTAAACGAAGTCGCAAATGAGTTTAATGATGCAAAATTCAATCTAGATGGTAAGCAAGTATCTGTAAAAATTAGAAACATTGCATCTGGTACTGCAACAGACTTTATTAAATCTGGTAAATATGTTCCTGATGCCTTTACACCGTCAAATGAACTTTGGGGGCAAATGATTACAGCAAGTGGAGTACAAACAGAAACCGTATCCTCGCGATTGGTTGGGAATGTTCCTGGTATTGTCATTTCAAAGACAAAATATAATGAGTTAATGAAAAAGTATAGTAAAGTCGATCCGAAAACCGTCATCGAGGCAATGACAAAAAATGAACTATCAATGGGATATACCGACCCATTTACTAGTTCAACGGGACTAAATTTTTTAGTTGCGACTTTAAATTCCTTTGATTCAAAAGATGTACTAAGCGATACTGCTGTGAGAGGCTTTGAAAGCTTTCAAGCAAATGTGCCATTCACTGCTTCTACGACTCTACAAATGAGTGATGCAGCAGAATCAGGCGTTCTAGATGCATTTGTCTTAGAATATCAAACATTTGTTAATTCACCTGATTTAAAAAATAGTTACGAATTTATACCATTTGGAGTGCGTCACGACAGTCCACTTTATGCTTTAGGGAATTTACCAAAAGAGAAAATGGATATTTTGAAAAAATTTGCTGAATTTACTAGTCAAACTAATCTTCAATCACTTGCGAAACAAGATGGGTTTAATGGGTTGAATAATTACAAATCAGAGCTTAAAACGATTGATGGGGATACTTTAAGTGCTGCACAGAAACTTTGGAAAGGAAAGAAAAATACTTCAAATCCAATAGCTGCGGTTTTTGTAGCAGATGTTTCAGGTAGTATGGATGGTAAACCATTAAATGAGCTAAAAGAATCACTCCTTAAAGGTCAAAAATATTTAGGAAGAGATAATAGTATTGGCTTAATTTCATTTTCTGCCGATGTTACGATCAATCTTCCAATTGCAAAATATGATGCAAATCAACAATCAAAATTTGTTGGTGCCGTATCTAGCCTCGATGCAAGTGGAGATACAGCAACAAACGATGGAATCCTTGTTGCCATTAATATGCTAAAAAATGAAATGAAAAAAAATCCAAATGTAAGACCGCTCATTTTTGTCCTAACCGATGGCGAGACCAATCATGGGAATTCATTGAAAAATGTAAAAGGAATCATAAAAGCATATAAAATTCCAATTTATACGATTGGTTATAACGCTAATATTAAAGCGCTTGAAAGTATTTCGAATATTAACGAAGCTGCAAATATTAATGCTGATTCAGATGACGTAATCTATAAAATTCGTAATCTCTTTAATGTTCAACTTTAATAAGTAGGAGGATTTAAGAATGTCATTTTCTATGCAAGTTGTAAATGAAGAGGAAATCAAGGCAGTAATTGAAGAACAAGTAAAGCCTGTACCAGAGGAATTAATGAAATTAAAGGCAACAGCGGATGCAAATGTAGCGATGATTATGGAATTAGACACTGTATCAAAGGAAACATACGAAAAACGAAAAGAAATTCTTCAATCAATTGAATCATTTGGATTACAGACGATGAAATCCTCTTCCAATAAAAATTCTCTTCTAAAGGTTTCACTTGGTCAACTTGCTAAAAGTGGAGACGAAGGTGGTCAAGTTGCAAAAGGATTATCAGAGCTTCAAGTTCAATTAAAGGATTTAGATCCTAGTGCAATTAATTTTGCAAAATCGGGTTTTTTAGGTAAGTTATTTAATCCTATTCGTTCATATTTTCAAAGATTTGAAAAAGCAGATGTCGCTATCGCAGATATCGTAATGTCACTTGATAAGGGGAAAAAAATTCTTGAAAATGATAATACGACATTAGAGCATGAACAATTATCACTTCGTATGCTTTCAAAAACACTAGAGAAGGAAATCCAACTTGGAACATTAATGGATGAGTCAATTGAAAATCAAATTGAAAAAGCAAAAATCGAAGGGGAAGATCAAGAAAAAATTAAATTCATCTCAGAGGAAGTTCTTTATCCGTTACGACAACGAGTCATGGACCTACAGCAAATGTTAGTTGTCAATCACCAAGGAGATATGTCATATGAGGTTGTTATTCGGAATAACCGTGAATTAATTCGTGGTGTTGAACGAGCAAAAACGGTAACGATTTCTGCGCTGAATACAGCTGTAACGGTAGCAAGTGCTCTATATAATCAAAAAATTGTTTTACAAAAAATCACTGCTTTAAATCAAACAACAAATACGATTATTGAAGGTACTTCTAGATTATTAAAGGAGCAAGGAGTTGCAATCCAAAAGCAAGCCATGGAGTCAGCGGTTTCTGTTGAAACACTAAAAACTTCATTCACAAACGTCATATCAGCGTTTGAATCGATTAGTACATTTAAACAAGAAGCTTTACCGAAAATGCGTCAAACAATCCTACAATTTCAAGAATTAGCTGAAGTCGGTTCTAGGCAGATTCAAAGACTTGAAAAAGGGGATCGAATCGGATTATAGAAGATACTGGAAAAAGATATGTAGTAAGTGACATATCTTTTTTCAATTAGCCTTTTTCTACCATTCATACTCCATGTAATTAGTTCTATTTATGTACAACAATTAATAGGATTCTATAGTGGTAAAAAGGAGGGGGAAAGTGTGAAGCATTATAGAGTTATTGGGAAAAGTGTTCCTAAAAAAGAAAGCTGGGATAAGGTATCCGGTAGGGTTAAGTATATTGATGACGTTCAAGAGGTTGGTACACTACATGCCAAACTCGTAACGAGTACCCATGCTCATGCAATTTTAGGTGATATCGATACAAAGGAAGCGTGGAAGGTCAAAGGTGTACGGATGATCATTACTGGAAAGGACTATCCGCTGCTTTTAGGTACAACGATAAAAGATCGACCATTGCTTGCATTTGAAAAAGTACGTTACTATGGTGAGCCAATTGCCATGGTCATAGCAGATACGGAAGCTATTGCTATTAAAGCATCTACTTTAATCTGTGTTCAATACGAACCCCTTCCTGTCGTTAATTCACCTGAAGCTGCATATGAAAAGGATGCTCCCCTCGTACATGAAAATGTTGAACAATATTTAATTGATGAATCATCTGGATTAACAGGTACGTCTGGTGGAATCCAGCCTATACCTGGTACAAATATAGCAAACATACAAGGAATCCGAAAAGGGAATATTGATCGAGGCTTTGCTAACTGTGACGTCATTGTAGAAGAAGAATTTTCATTTAACCAATCTGATCATACAGCAATCGAGACAAGATGTGCGGATGTAGAAATTAAAAAGACCGGCGAGGTTATAATTCACTCTGCTTCCCAAGAACCATTTGAAATGAAAGATTTAATTAGTGAAACATTCAATATTGAAGAAGGGAAAGTACTTGTAAATATCCCGTTAGTCGGGGGCTCGTTTGGTGCTAAAACAAGTGTGCAATTAGAACCGCTAGCATATGTAGCCTCTAAGTCAGTTGGTGGAAGAAGAGTTAGGCTTCGTAATAGTCGTGAGGAAGATATTGTTACATCTCCAGTTCATATCGGATTACATGCAACAGTTAAGATGGGATGTACAAATGATGGTAAAATACAAGCTCTAAAACTCTTTTTTTTATTTGACGGTGGTGCATATGCTGAAAGGTCTGTTCCGATAACGAAGGCTGCAGCATTTGACAGTACTGGACCATATAAAATAGATAACGTTTGGTGTGATTCATTATGTATGTATACAAATCATCCGTATGTAACTGATTTTCGGGGATTTGGACGGACAGAAGCTGCTTTTGGTGTAGAACGAACAATGGATATAATGGCTAAAAAACTCGGGATAGATCCTTTAGAATTTCGTCTATTAAATGCGATTCAGCCAGGTGATACTTCACCTACGCAAGTACTTTTGAACAAAAGTAATCTAGGAGATATAACGGAATGTTTGTTGCAGTTAAAGGAACTAATGAATTGGGATAGAGGACAACGAATTGAAATTTCGGATCGCTTTGTCCGTACAAAAGGAATTAGTTGTGCTTGGAAGAATGGGGATCCACCTCCTGGAGTGGGAGCGGGGACTATTTTAACTTTTAACAAAGATGGAAGTATTAATATTATTAGTGCTGCTGTAGAAATTGGGCAAGGTACTAAAACCGTATTAACTCAAATGGTTGCTGAAAAAATGAACATGGACGAAGATGAAGTGTTTATTCAAATGGAAGTAAAGACCCAGGATTCTCCTGATAATTGGGAAACTGCTGCCAGTCGTACAACATATATGTCTGGAAATGCAGTGCTTAAAGCATGTGATGATGCCATTAGACAATTAAAAAGGACTGCATCCATTGTACTGAAAGTTCCGAAAGATGAATTAGATGTGGCTAATAAAAAAGTATTTAAAAGAACGGACCCATCTGTTTCAATTGATTTTTCTGAGATAGCGCTTGGATATATTTATCCTAATGGTAAAGTAGCCGGAAATCAGGTTGTTGGAAGAGGGACATATATGATTCCTGGCTTAACAGAAATGAATCCAGTTACTGGAAAAGGTGTTCAAGGACCTGAGTGGGGTGTGGTCGCACAAGGTGTGGAAGTTGAATTTGACAGGAGGGATAATACATTTAAGTTATTAAGAGCAGTAACTGTTTCGGATGCAGGTCAAATTTTAAATTATAAAGGCGCGGAGACACAAATAACAGGTGCGATGAATATGGGACTTAGCTTTGCAACGAGGGAAGGATTTATTTTTGACGACGAAGGGAAAGTCTTAACGACACAATTTCGATCGTATAAAGTTATGCATTTTGGAGAGCAACCAGAGTATATTGTTCAATTCGTTGAAAACCCAGTAAAAGGTGCTCCATATGGGTCCCGAGGTCTAGGAGAACACGGTTTAATGGGTATGCCTTCAGCGGTCGCAAATAGTTTATCTCTTGCTGCTAATGTTTCACTACAAAAGTTGCCCTTAACTCCGGAATTTATATGGAAATCAAGGCTAGAAGCTGGGGAGGTGTATTAATGCTCCACTTCAATTTTGATTATTATCGACCTTCTACAATCAAGGAAGCAGTAGATTTATTTGTTAAACTCGATAAAAAAGGAAAGAAACCTATCTATTTTAGCGGTGGAACGGAGGTTACTACTTTAGGAAGATTGAATCTGATTCATACGAAGGCAGTAATCGATGTAAAAGGAATTCCTGAATGTAATGCCCTAGAAATTAAGGAGAATTCCGTGGTCGTTGGAGCAGCCCATACATTAACAAGAGTATTTGAATCGAAAATTTTCCCTCTACTAGGTGAGGCGTGTGTGCGAATCGCTGATCGAACTTCGAGGAATCAAATTACTTTTGGCGGTAATCTTGCTAGTGACATCATCTATCGTGAAGCAATTCTTCCATTGCTGCTTTCTAATAGTACATTAGTGATAGCAGGCATTGATGGAGTCAAAGAGTACCCAGTAGAAGAAATTTTTAATGAAAAACTACGCTTAAAACGGGGAGAATTTTTAGTTCAAACCAAATCTGATGGAATATATAGAAAGTTTCCTTTCTTTATTGATAAAAAAAGGAAAAGTGAAAAGGTTGATTATCCTCTTATTACACTTGAATTATTAAAAGTTAATCGCGCATACCGGTTAGCAATTAGCGGATTATGTGCGTATCCATTTCGTTCTTATGAGATGGAGCAAGCTTTAAATAACACGAATCTATCAGCCCTGGAGCGGATTAATCAGGCCATTCTTGCAATACCAGCACCGGTCATAAGTGATATACGTGGTTCAAGGGAATATCGTATTTTTGTCTTAAGGAACTTACTTCTAGATGGATTAGTTTATTTGGGAGGAGTGAGAGCGTGATACAGAAATTAAATCTTGATATAAACGGAGAACAACGAACGGCGACTATTAGAATGGCTGATACGCTTTTAGATGTTTTAAGGGAAAAACTAGACTTAACAGGAGCAAAACGTGGCTGTGAAAACGGTGATTGTGGGGCTTGTACGGTAATAGCGGACGGATTACCAGTAAAAACATGTATGATGTTAGCGGTTGATGCAGTCGGAAAGAAACTAACAACAATTGAAGGCTTACATGATGATCCAATGCAGCGTGCTTTTGTGGAAAAATGGGCTTTTCAATGCGGGTATTGTACTTCGGGTTTTATCCTAAACGCTCATGCACTTGTAACCGAGCATCCTGACGCAACTGAAGAGGTCATCGAAGAATGGCTTAGTTCAAATATATGTCGTTGCACTAGTTATCAGGAAATTAAAGAAGCCGTATTATCGGTTTTAAACGAACAACGGGGTAGACCTAGAAATAGACGTTAGAAAAATACATTTCTCTTAAAATATTAAAAGCCTACGTTAATAAAAACGCAGGCTTTTACATTTTTTAGAATTACAGTTAAAAAGAAAATTAGTGGTCTTTAGGTTTTTAACATTTTTTGAAATAAATTGGAATCGTTCCAATTGGCGTAATCTGGTATGGAATAGGGTTCAAAACGACTGGTACTGGAGGCAGATTGGCAATAACACTTTTCCGATTCTTATGACGAGAACCTTTAACACCTACTTTTACATGTTCACTATTCGATTCATTTTTATGAATGTTTTTCTCATCATTCCGACCAAATAAAAAATCATCGAACTTATTATTTGAAGCCATGTTAACACTCCTAAATTTAAATTTTCGTATGTATACCTAATATATACAAATTTAGGATTAATGAATGGGCAGGTTAGGGGTACTTCTTTAATTGAATGCATTTTGATAAACAATTAATTTGCGAAACGTTTCACCTCTTTAGTAATCTATTTAAAGTTTGGGGGATATAACCACTAATAATCTTGGTTTTATTAAATTGTAAAAATATGAATCACGCTATTATTTCGATCTCATTCGTTTAAGATCTTCTTTTGGAGGAAAACCAAATAATCGAGAGTATTCTCTACTGAACTGGGATGGACTCTCATACCCTACTCGGAATGCTACATCTGCTGCATCTGAAGATTCGGATAGTAAGAGAAGTCGCGCTTCCTGTAATCTTAAGTGCTTCTGAAATTGTAGAGGACTCATTGCAGTTACGTCTTTAAAATGTCTATGTAGGGACGAAACACTCATATTTGCTATTTCTGCAAGCTCTTCAATTCGTAAAGATTTGTAAAAATTCGCTTTAATTTGTTCAATAACTTCACTTATTCGATTAGTAGTGCTACCTTCTATGGCAATTTGTTGCAATATACTCCCATTCTGTCCACGCAAAACTTTGTAGAGAATTTCTTTTGTAAAAATAGGTGCAAGAATTGGAATATCTTCAGCTGAATCTAATAAACGGGCCAATCTAATGACTGCATCTAAAATCGAACCCTCTAACTCGTTGACAAAAATTGCTCGTTTTGCATTTTCCTTTGAATTAGTGGGAATTTCAGTATCCGTTAAAATTTCTAAGATTTGACTAGGATTAAATTCTAGTTTTAAAGCTAGATATGGAGCGCTTGGTGTAGCTTCAATAACTTGGCCTGTAACAGGTAAATCAACGGATGCTACTAAATAATTTCCAGGGCCATATTTTAAACGTTCATTTCCTAGTAATAATTCCTTTACACCAGAAACAACAATACATAGGGACGGCTTATAGACCCTGTATTTAGGATCAGTAATATTTGACTCCCGAATGAAAAATAACGAGTTAATTGAGGTCTCGTTAACACCTTCATGACTAGTATTACGATCAATAATTTGGATTAGTTCGCTTAGATAAGAAACGTTAATTTCAGACATATAGTCCTCCTTGCTTACTTTATATTAATAGAAACATAAAAATTTTTCATAGAATATGTAAAAATGAGAGGATTAGGCAATCATTTAGGAGGAATGAGTTAACGAACACTGCTTATTTTATTGCATAATTAAGTATATCAAACATATCTTCAAAACTATAATATTACCATTTCACCTATGAGGAAATAAATTTAAAACCCTTAAGGGAGAGATTCTTATGAAACTGATTGCATTAGACTTGGATGGTACTACACTCAACAGTAATAAAATAATAAGTGAAGAAACGTTAAACTCGATTAAAAAAGCTCAGGCAGCAGGACATATCGTGATGATTTTATCCGGGCGTTCACCAAGTTCAGTAAATGATGAACTTTCAAAGTATGGCTTAAATTGTCCAGTTGGAGGTCATAATGGAACTGCATTATATGTGAACGGTAAATTAATTGAACTAAATTCAATAGGGAGACCTCAAATACAAAAAATCGCCTCAGAAATTGAGAGTGAAGACTTACCGTACAATATTTCTACAAATAAGGGAATATTTGCTCCAAGTAATTGGGATAAACGATTTAAACATGTTGTTTCATCTGGGCGTGTTCCGAAAGAATACTTCTCAAACAGACACTTCAAAATGTTTACTACACCTCCAAATGTATATGGGCATTCGTTTTTTAACAAAGTTCATGAAATAATTGATAATAAGGATTTTACGATTCAAAAGTTTCTTATTTTAACCCTTGAACCAAAACAAATGGAGAGACTTGAAAAAAAATTAAGATTCATAGATGATATTTTTGTTACGAGTGCCTCACCTTTTAATCTTGAGGTTACACATCTAAATGGAAATAAAGGGTATGGTTTAAAAGCAATGGCTAAATATTTTAATATTCCGTTAGAAAATACAATAGCTATTGGAGATGAAAAAAATGATCTACCGATGTTTAATATAGCCGGATTATCAATAGCCATGGGGAATGCTGAAGAAGCAGTAAAGCTCTCATGTGATGTTGTTACATTAAGTAATGATGAAAATGGTGTTGCTTATGCATTCGAAAAATATATTTTTAAAGAGTCAAATGTACTATAATAGTATAGAAATCTAAATACATCTAAATAAGCAACGTTTTCCTTGGTTAAATGTACGAGTATATTACATTATCCAAGGTTGTTTTTTTGTCTATTTTAACTAATCGATTAAAATATAGAATGGTAAGGGGGACTGAATTTTGGTTAGACGGATAAAAGATCTATTTGCCATTAAGGGGTATAGTTTATTTGTCATCTGTTTATTATTTGTAGGGATCGGACTTTCAATCACAACTCCTTATTTATCACTGTATTCTACAAAATATATAGGGATGAGTTCTGGAGCATTTGGTATCTTCATGGCAGTGATATCATTAAGTGGTGTTTTAGTTAATACATTTATTGCTGAACGTTCTGATCGAGGGATTGACAGAAAATGGATTATTATGATTGCGATGATTTCATCAGCAATAGGATATGCATCGTATTTAATATTTCATAACTACTACTTATTATTAGTTTTTGTGGCTTTATTTAATGGATTAGGTGCAGCGGCCATGCCACAAATTTTTGCATCCGCACAGGAGTCGGCAAATGCAAGTTTATCTAAAGACAAGACTTTAGCATTATCAACTTTACGCTCACTTGTTTCTTTAGGATTTTTAATTGGACCATTAGTAGGTACTTTAATTTTAAGAGCAAAAGGTTATCATGGACTATTTTGGGGTACATCTAGCATTTATGTAATGATTACGCTTCTAGTATTCTTCTTTTTAGAAAAGAAAAAGCCAGTTCAGAACAATATAAAAAAGAAAAACAAGACAAAAGTCACGGCCGCTAAACGAAAACAACTTAGACTACCATTTATTGCTTTTATCTTATTATTTGCAGTTAGTTCGATAAATTGGATCAACACACCTCTTTTTATCGTCAATGAGTTACATGGTACAAATACAGATGTTGGATTAGTCGTAAGTATATGTGCAGGTATAGAAATTCCAATCATGCTTGTGTTGGGGGTACTTTCTAAAAAAATCTCGAACCATGCATTGATGATCTACGGTTGCTTTATTGGTTTACTCTATTACTTAATCTTAAGCATATCGACACATACATGGGAGTTAATCGTTGCTCAGTTACTACAGGCAACATACATTGCTATCGTAATGGGTAATGGTATTAGTTATTTTAACGACTTACTACCAAATTCACCGGGCTTTTCTGCATCAATTTATGCGAATTGCTCGACGATTGGAAGTTTAGTAGGAAATTTAGGCGGAGGTCTGTTTGCACAATTAGCAGGGTATCGTAATGTATATTTACTTTGTATATTGTTTGTAATTTGTTCACTCTTTATATTATGGAAATCCAAAAACAATGTGGAAATGGAAATATCGACAAGTCATAGTCAGTCTGTGTAGTTGATTAATTGTTGATGAATTACACATAAATAACGTATGATTGATCGTTTTTATAAAGCTGATCATACTCGAACAGGAAAAGGCACAGACCTTGGTTAGCCAATTGCTAAAAGTTTAATAGAAAAAATGAATGGTAAAATTTATGTATAGTTTAAAGAGAATAAATTATTTATGAAATGTGAATGGTTTTAGAGGTAGTGTTAATTTTAAGTAAAGTCTAAGATATAAAATATCAAAATAGTTGAGATTAGAGGTTAAGTTCCCTTCGTGATTGGGACTTAACCTTTTTTTATTAAGTGGATTAATTTAAGTAATTTACCTACTATTTATATATTTTTGTATTAATTTGGGAGTTTAGAAAGTTATGAGAAGATTTTAAAACATTTTACAGAAGGATTACATTTTATAGATTTCAATTTAATAATTGGTAGATAAGATATTAATGTCCATGGGCAAATGAGAACTTAAAAACAGGAGTGGTAAGATGGGTAGGAGAAGGAAGTTGAAGCATTTACTTTTAATTATTATGTCAGTATTACTTATTTTAAGCAGTGTGAGCTACATACGACCAGTGTATGCCTCCACTGATGGATATAAGCTGTCAGAAGCAGAAAGTTTTAGTTCCAAGTCGGGTTCAAATCTTAAAGTTGAATCTTGTCCAGACGGTGGACAAAGTGTAGGTGGTACGAATGATAACCAGTATTTGGAATACGAGAATTTTGATTTTGGAAGCGGTATCAGTGGTGCAACAAATTTCAGTGCAAGAGTCGCAGTTAAGGGATCAAATGCTGGTGGAGACATTGAAATATGGATTGACGGTCCAAATAGTACGAATGGGAAAAAAGTAGGTACCCTTTCAGTTACTGCAACTGCACCAGACAATTGGAATGTTTATCAAACAATGTCTACCGATATTACTGAGATTACTGGAGTACATAATGTTTATCTCGTATTAAAGGTTGCGGCTGGAAAAACATATGTTGCCAATATAAACTGGTTTCAGTTTTCGAAATCGTTGAACAGCATTGAGCTTATAAAGCTACCAACGAAGACTTCCTATCACATTGGTGAAAGCCTTGATCTTACGGGGTTAGAAGTATCTGGTACTTATATAGACGGTACAAAACGTGTAGAAGAGATTAGAGCTTCTGATGTGAGCGGATTCAATAGTTCTTCGTCAACAACAATTCAAACCTTAACCATTACAGTACGAGGTAAGAAAGTTACATTCTCAGTAAAGATAAATCCCAAGATTCTACAAAGTATTATCGCACCTAAATCAATCACAGGAGTAGAAAATGGCACAGCACCTTCAACGGTCGCATTAGGTTTGCCCAGTAATGTTGTTCTAGTTACTGATGCAGGAAATGTTAATGCACCCGTTAAATGGGAGATTGACTCTTCAGGATATAATCCAGCTTTAAAGGATGAGCAGAGCTTTTCGATTACAGGATTAGTAAACAAGCCTCAAGACATTACTAATCCAAATAATGTCGCACTTTCAACACAAATAAATGTAACTGTACTAGCTTCATCAACACCTGAAAAAGATACAAGTTATAAATTCAGTTTTATGGCAATTTCTGATACTCATTCGAATGTAAAAGGGGATAGTAATGATATTATACTAAATGAAGCAATGAACGATGCAGTAAATAATAATGTGAAATCAGTTAGCGTCGTAGGAGACCTTACTGATTATGGAACAGATGCACAATATGATACCTTTATGTCAACAATGAATAAATATCCTGAATTAAATCGCAACTATGTATTTGGGAACCATGATGTAAGATGGATGAACGGATTTGAAACCGCTAAAAATAGATTTCTAACCCATACCGGCATGCCAGCTGTATACTTTGATAAATGGATTAATGGATATCATTTTATCTATTTGGCAACCGAGACGGATGATAAGGACAGTGCTTACCTTTCGGATACCCAACTTAACTGGTTAAAAGTAAAATTGGCCGAGGGCGCTAATAAATCTAAACCAATCTTTTTATTCGTTCACCAACCATTAGGTAATACGGTGTCAATGACAAGGCCAGAGGATGGCTATCAAAGTGATGAAGTACAGGATCAAAAATTTAAAGATATTGTAGGTGAATATCCTCAAAGCGTGTTAATAACTGGACATGTTCATGATGATATTAGACTACCTGGTACTTTATATAATAAACAATATTTTTCAATGATACGAGATGGAGCAATCAAATATTTTCCTTCTTATAGTAAAGAGCCAGGTGCTCAAGGGCTAATTTTTGATATATATGCCGATAGAGTTGTAATTAATGGAAGAGACTTCGCTAAAAAAAGTACAATCGCTACTTGGACAATTAATAATTATACGCAGGATGCACTACAAGCGGATCAACAAGCACCAACTGTACCGTCAAATATTACTACAAAGTTAGTAACCGACAAGAAAGCGATTCTATCTTGGGATGCATCAACAGACAATTTTAAAGGGAATGTAGGTGTAACTGGCTATGAAATTTTTAACGGTGGCACTTTGATTGGATCGACAACTGGTCGAACAAACTTTGAAGTAACAGGATTAAAAGCTAATACAACCTATCAATTTACAGTGAAAGCAAAGGATGCAGCAGGTAATGTATCAGAGGAAAGTAGTGTAATTAATGTTACCACATTAGCATTTGATCCCGCACCAGTCAATTTGACATTGAACAAAACAGCTACAGCAAATGGTAGTTTAATAGGCAATGATCCTTCAAAGGCCGTTGATGGGTCTGCTGAAAATGGTAGTAAGTGGTCTTCAAATACTAACGGAGACAAATGGCTAATGGTGGACCTTGGACAAGACTATGATATTAGTAGATGGATTGTGAAGCATTCTGGAGAAGGTGGAGAAAGTTTATCTCTAAATACTAAAAATTATAAACTTCAGGGTAGTCTAGATGGAACTACTTGGAAGGATCTAGACACCGTTGCAGGTAATGTATCTAATAGCACGGACAGGTATTTTAATAAAACCAATGTAAGGTATGTAAGGCTTTACATTACGACACCTCAAAATTATGCTGAAACAGGAACAGCAAATATTTATGAATTTGAAGTATATGGACGAAGCGAAGATGTTGATTCGCCTATTACAACCGCAACAACTGACGGGTTTATTGGTGACGATGTTTGGAATATAAAGAATGTAAATGTTAATTTCAATGCTGAGGACAATTTGAATGGTACAGGTGTCAAGCGTATTGAGACAAGGATAGACGAAGGTGAATGGGTAACCCAAAACCAATTGACTTTGACGTCGGAAGGCATACACAAAGTTGAATATCGTGCGATTGATAACACAGGAAATGTTGAAGTAACAAAACAACTTATAATTAATATTGATAAGACGGGACCAATTGTTACAGAATCAGTACCAGTCGATGGTAGTATTTATGAAAATGATGGCAAAATTACACCTAAGTTTAAATTTGCTGACAATTTATCGGGTGTTGATAACAACAAAACGACGATTACACTTGATGCTGATCCTTACAAAATTGAAACGCCAATCGCATTATATCAATTGCGACTAGGCCTGCATTCATTAGTAATCTACTCAGTAGACAATGCTGGTAATATCGGTACCAAAACTATTCAATTTAAAACAATTGCAACCTATGAATCTATATATGGACTAGTAAAGCGATTTGCTGATTCGGAATGGATTGACAATGCAGGAATCGCAAATAGCCTCCAGGAAAAGTTAGGAAATAACAATTTGAAAGGCTTCTTGAATGAAGTTCAGGCTCAAAGTGGTAAACACATCACAACTGAGGCTGCAGAATATTTACTTAGAGACGCCCAATATTTGTTATCACAACAATAATTTGTACAAAAAGATAGCATAGTGGTTTAAAGGATCCTCAATTTAATAGGGTAGAGGTGGAAGTGCTGCGTCACTCTGGTGTTATGCCGACTTTATTCGGTGCAGTTATCGCCCCACTGGTGGGAGTTGCAGGTGAATTTTCGACCATGCCATTTGGAGTTATTATTTTCATAACGAGCTTGTTATCCATAATCTTGTAAAATGTTTAGAAATTTATAGTTTGGAAAATAAAAAAGTGCCTATTGATGGTATTTGATAAGCCTTATGGTTTTAACTGTAATTTACACAATTTATTATCGATTACCTTTTACTTAAAATGAAAATTGCTAAACAATAGACAAAAACGGGCTATTCCTTACTGCGGGTGGTGATAACCACTGGTACTCCCCCAATTAAGGAGCTAAATACATTTCCTACAAAATAGATGTTTTTTGAAAAAAGTGATCGCTAAATTTCTATCGGGCGATCACTTTTTTTGTTAAAAATTACATCTCATTATAACTGCCCATATTTCTTCATTTTGTTATAAAGTGTCACCCTGGAAACCCCAAGCATTTTTGCAGCAGCTGATTTATTTCCATATGTTACTTTTAGGGCATGTATTATTAGTGACTTTTCATCCACTTCGTGTAATTCTGCTTCTCCGAGAATAGGCGATTGAGAATTTGTGTGTCTTTTAAAAAATTCATTTGGCAATTGTTCAGATTTGATTATATTATCATCTGTAAATATCATTACTCGCTCAATTATATTTCTTAGCTGCCTGATATTGCCGTTCCAAGGAAAATGCATGAATGTTACCATCACTTCCGGAGAAATGACTGGAACCGGCTTCCGGTATTTGATGGAAAACTCTTTTAAAAATAATTGGACAAGTTCGGGAAGGTCTTCCTTTCTGTCTCTGAGGGGCGGGATAGGGATCGTAACCACATTTAACCGATAATATAAATCTTCGCGAAATAAACCTTCTTCCACCATTTTCTCCAAATCCCGGTTAGTTGCTGAAAGAATTCGTACATCTATTGGAAGAGGTTGGTTTCCGCCAACTCGATAGTATTGTTTCTCCTGCAAGACACGCAGCAATTTTACTTGAAGCTCTAATGGCATTTCCCCAATTTCATCGAGAAATAATGTTCCACCCTTTGCTGTCCCTATTTTTCCTAGCTTCCCTTCTTTTATTGCCCCTGTAAATGCACCTTTTTCATAACCAAATAATTCACTTTCAAAAAGCGCCGAGGGAATGGCCCCGCAGTTAAGATCAACAAATGGCCCTTTTGAACGGGGACTTGCTTTGTGAATAGCCTGTGCAAACAACTCTTTACCAACACCGCTCTCACCAGTAATCACGACGGTTGCATCTGTATGGGCGACTTTCTTGGACAAAGAGATGGAAGTTTTTATCGCTTGGCTTCTTCCCTTTATTTTGTGGAAGGGATCGATAATATCCTTGTTCCCAATCTGATTTTCCAAATCTTGAATATACGCAGTAGTAGTTGTAAGTTCATTATTTAGTTTTACAATTTCTGTAATATCACTTTCAACTGAAATCCCCCCTACCACCTTATCCCTGATGAATATTGGTAAGGTGTTAATTAATACATGGACATCTTCCTGCGGCTGGTTATAATGCCGAATAACCCCTTTTCCTTCCTTCATTGTGGACATTAAAACTACAGAATCCTCTTTAAAGCGATTCGTAATTTTAGAGCCGATCATTTCTTCAGCAGAAGTTTTGTACAAATCTTCTGCCTTAGGATTCCATGCAACAACTTTTCCATCGCTGTCTACTATTGTAATGGCATTATCTACGGCACACAGAAGCGTCTGATAAACACCTGAAAGCTTTTGCCACTCTTGAAAAATAGCATTTATTAATGTAGTAAAGGGGACCCTTCGCACATGCCTTCCAGCTTCATCAACAAGAACAATATCTTGGTCTAGAACTATTTCTTCAACCTCTGAGAGCAAGGTGTCGACAGAGAATTGTTTTATTTTTTCTGTATGAATCTCTTCATCTAAAGGAAGGGAAATGGACAGAAGTGAAACTTTTTCTTTTAACATAACCAATCACCTTATCATTGTTTAATGGTTTACAAAAGTGTTTATATTTTACACTCCATTTACACTTTTGTAAACGTTTAGTTTACACAATTTTCGAAAAATCAAGTATAAAGTAGTTTTTTAAGTTGGCACAAAAATTGCATTTAAATAAAGCAACAAAGGATTTGAGGGGGTAAAAACATGCTATCTTATAAACACGAACCTTTTACAGACTTTTCAAAAGAGGAGAATATAAACGCGTTTAATCAAGCATTAGATCTTGTAAACTCACAGCTTGGGAAAGAATATCCCCTAACAATTGGCGGGGAAAAAATTATAACGGATCACAAAATCACATCATTTAACCCTGCTAATAAAAATGAAGTGGTTGGGGTTGTTTCAAAAGCAAGCAAAGATTTGGCGGAAAAAGCAATGCAATCCGCACTGGAAGCATTTGAGTCATGGAAGAATTTCCAGCCGGAAGGACGGGCTGATATCCTATTCCGTGCGGCTGCGATCTTGCGCCGCCGTAAACATGAATTTTCTGTCTATCTTGTAAAGGAAGCAGGAAAGCCGTGGAAAGAAGCTGATGCCGATACAGCCGAAGCAATCGATTTCCTTGAATTTTATGCACGCCAAATGATCAAGCTTCAAAATGGTGTACCAGTGCAAAGCCGGGAAGGTGAACTAAATCAATTTCATTACATTCCACTGGGAGTTGGGGTGATTATTGCTCCTTTTAATTTCCCGCTCGCTATTATGGCTGGAACAACTGTAGCTGCCATTGTGGCTGGGAACACCGTTCTTCTTAAGCCTTCAAATAACACACCGGTTGTGGCTACGAAATTTTTGGAAGTGATGGAGGAAGCGGGGCTTCCGAAAGGAGTACTGAATTTCGTTCCTGGGAGTGGTGCGGAAATTGGCGATTATCTTGTAGACCATCCAAAAACGCGTTTTGTCTCATTTACTGGATCACGTGAGGTTGGCTGCCGTATTTATGAGCGAGCAGCAAAAGTGCATCCTGGGCAAATTTGGCTAAAGCGAGTGATAGCGGAGATGGGTGGAAAAGATACAATGGTCATTGATAAAGATGCAGATTTGGATTTTGCAGCAGCATCCATTGTATATTCTGCTTTCGGTTTTTCTGGCCAAAAATGCTCTGCGGGATCGAGAGCTGTAATTCATCAGGATGTTTATGATCAAGTATTAGCTAAAGCAGTGGAATTAACCAAAACCTTAACCGTCGGTAGCCCTGAAGAGGCTGGAACATATATGGGACCTGTCATTGATCAGGCGGCATTTGACAGAATCATGAATTATATTGAAATTGGAAAAAGTGAAGGTAAATTAATGGCTGGCGGAGAAGGTGATGATTCTCGAGGTTATTTCATCCAACCTACCATTATTGCTGATCTTAATGAAAAGGCGCGCTTAATGCAGGAGGAGATATTTGGACCAGTTGTGGCTTTTTGTAAAGCACGTGATTTTGATCATATGATGGAAATTGCCAACAATACCGACTATGGCTTAACCGGTGCATTGATTTCAAACAATCGCGAACATATAGAGCGGGCTAGAAAAGAATTCCATGTAGGAAACTTATATTTTAACAGGGGATGTACGGGTGCCATTGTTGGTTATCAGCCGTTTGGTGGATTCAATATGTCCGGTACAGATTCTAAAGCCGGCGGACCAGATTACCTCATTCTTCATATGCAAGCAAAAACGACATCAGAAATGTTTTAACTAGATTTAGGTAGCAGGAAAATATGGGAGGAATCAATATGATATTGAAAGATTTTTTTATGGCCTTATCACAAAACCAATTTCTTAATAGTGCCGCTAAAAAGTATGGTTTAAAAATGGGGGCGCAAAGTGTTGTAGCTGGTACAAATATTGAAGAAGTAATTAAAAGCATTAAAGAGCTAAATAAACATGGGATCTCATGTACGGTCGATAATTTAGGGGAATTTGTCTTTAAAAAGGAAGAAGCAATCCAGGCTAGAGAACAAATTCTGAAAGTCATCGAAGCCATTCATAAGAATAAAGTAGATGCACATATCTCGTTAAAACCGACTCAATTGGGCTTGGACATTGAGTACTCTTTTTGTTTGAGTAATTTAAAGGAAATTGTTCACCAGGCACATCAATATGGGATTTTTGTTAATATTGATATGGAAGATTATGGGCACTTAAAGCCTTCGTTTGATCTTTTAGATGAGCTTTCTTTGGAGTATGATAATGTAGGAACCGTTATCCAGGCATACTTCTATCAATCACAAGAAAATCTCGAAAAGTATAAAGATTTTCGCCTTCGTATTGTAAAAGGTGCATATAAAGAGCCTGAGGAATATGCGTACCAAGACAAGAAAGATATTGATAAAAACTTTATTAAGTTGATAGAATGGCACTTGTTAAATGGAAAATTCACTTCTATTGCAACACATGACCACAAAATCATCCAACATGTTAAAGATTTTGTAAAAAGAAATAATATTCCGAACGATAAATTTGAAATCCAAATGCTGTACGGCTTCAGAAAAGACCTTCAATTGAAACTAGCAAGTGAAGGTTGCAATTTCTGCACTTATGTGCCATTTGGAAAGGACTGGTACGGTTACTTTATGCGTCGGCTTGCGGAAAGACCACAAAACTTAAACCTTGTAGCAAAACAGGTCTTTAATAAAAAAAACAACACCATGATTGGCTTAGCGGTCGGTGCCTTTACATTAGGAAGATTATCTAAAGTAAACAAGAAAAAACAGAAATAATAAAAAAATAAGGCGTTCATAATTTAAAGCGAAGTTGGCTGAATTCACAACAACAACAAACTTGCATGAATTTCATTGTGATCATTATGTAGTGTGCTATATTGTAAAAAATGGTGAATGTGTAGCAAGAAATCGTATACCAGTAACAATACTAGTGATCGAGTTCCCCCTGTTTTTTACAATTAATTTGTATTCGTTTTTGTTTAATGAGGTGATTTTATTACCATCATTTCTTAATTAATTTACATTAGAATAGGTACTTCTCAGTGTTCAAACAAAGCTTTTCTTATCGAGCTAACGCTAGCATTATTTCAATAAGATCGTAAAAGGACTGTCAAAATTTAGACAGTCCTTTTTAAATATTAAATTTCAAGATTACTTTTTTACCTTCATATTTTGTCTGAACAGATGGATTTGAAAATAAACATTTGAATAGTCTACTTTTACTCAATTCCACCCATCTTTAGGATAAATCTCATGGAAATTACTATCAGTTAGCCAAAAGTGCCGTCCTATTTTCATAGTCTGACGTTCAAAAAAGGATATTTCTGAGATAAAATTGAATACTTAATTGGGACTTTAAGCTTAAAATTATTTAAATGCAAAGGATGATCTAATTTGACTTTAAATTTAAAATTTATGAATAATCAAGATTTTCAGAGGTTTCTAGAAATAGCAACTGTGAATTTTGCGAATGATAAAGTGAAAAATGGAAGTTGGAAAGAAGAAACAGCTTTAGAACAATCTAAAGCAGCTTTTCAATCTTTATTGCCTGAAGGAGAAAATACTGAAAATAACTATTTGAAAAACATCGTTTTAAATGAAGAAACGATTGGTTATATCTGGTATTCTATTAATAAAAATCAAGAGTCAATTTATGCTTATTTATATGAAATTCTCATTTATCGAGAATATAGAGGACAGGGATTCGGTAAAGAAACGATGGGTATGTGTATAAAAGAAATTAATGAATTAGGGGTAGATGACGTTTGGCTACACGTTTTTGGTCATAATCAAGGTGCATTGAATCTATATCAACAACTTGGATTTGAGATAACCGATTACAACTTAAAGGTTAGTTCTTCACGTTTTAAATAAAATCAAAAGAATAAATTAATAGTTTGAAAGGAGCTGATTGTCATTCAGCTCCTTTTTTCAAACACGGTTGTTGTATTGTAATTAGTTAAATCTGTTTGTCGAGATATTGAGCTAGAACCTTCAAACCAGAATCTAAATCCTCTAAAGATTGAGTTGAAGAAAGTGCAATACGTAAATACTTTTCAGAAGAAGATTGTCCACTTAGAAAACGATCTGAATGAAACACACGTACACCTAGTTTTTTCAAATCTGCTTCTAAGTTTACCCCATTACTATGACTATGAATAGGAAGCCAACGATAAAAACTAAGTGGATGACCAATCTTATTTACAGGGAAATAGGATGAATAAATATCGTTTACATTTTCAGCTAACTGTTTCTTTTGTTGAACGATTTCATGCGCTTTACCTGATAAAATCAGCTCAGTAATTACTTCTACATCAAGTGATGATGTTTTTACGTTAAGATTAAAAATAGCCTTCAAAATTTTTTCGCGTAGTGCATCCCCAAAAACCATGTAAGCAACTCTCAATCCAGAACAGATGGACTTTGATGTACCACAAATATATACGCTTTGTTCTGGAAGTAGGTTATACATCGGTTGTTTGTAGTCAGAAATTACTCCCGCAGTTATAAATGCATGTATATCATCTTCGATTAAAATTAATCGATGCTTCCTAATTACAGAAGCTAGTTCAAGTTTTCGAAAGTCAGAAATCATAATAGTAGTAGGGTTACTACAAGAAGGCATTAGGAATATGCCATGTATATTTAATTGGCTACATTGCTTTTCAAGTTCATTTGGCAACATTCCAAATTGGTCGGAATGAATAGGAACTAATTGAATGTGAAGCGTTTTTGCTAACTCTATAAAATTCGAAAAAGTGTAAAAGTCGGTTGCAATACGATTACCTGGCTCAAATAAACTTGCTAAAGCAATGACCAAAGCGTTTTGAGTACCAGATACAATCGCTAAATTATCTTGAGCAGCTTTAATACCGAAAGCTTCCATCCAGTTTAGTGCAGCTGCCTTGTGATGTGGTATTCCGGTAGGATCATTATAATTTAATAATTGATCTAAATAGCTTTTACTGACTACTTTCTGGATTGCTTCAGTTACAATACTATTCGTTTGTTCAAAAGAAGCTACAAAGCCAAGATCAATACTATTTGCTGTTTTATCTGTTGAAATCGTGATTGAATGGGCTGCATTTGGAGCAACAAAAGTTCCACTTCCTGTAAGCGCATAGATTAAACCTTTTATTTCACATATTTTGTAGGCACGAGTGATTGTCGTAAAATTTAAGTCAAGAAAATCAGCTAATTCGCGTTGAGGTGGTAACTTTGTACCAGGTGCTAGAAAGCCATTAATAATATCTTGTTCTAGTTGTAGTGCAATGGAATTATAAAAAGGACGTTTTAAAGATGATTTATCAGGTTTCCAAGACATTGGGTAATTTTCAAATGAATTTACTGGCATATACTTCACCTCTATTGTTTAATTCCATACAATTATATCATTTTTGTATGGAAATCAAAAAATACAATTCTATACATAATTGAGTAGAAACTTTGTAAACATTCTTTAAACTGTACTTGATTTAATTTTTAGAAAATTGTAATCCATACAATTATTTCGTTTTTTGTATGGATTCTGTATGTTAAATTATAATAAATTTAACGATACAGGATGTGAAGCTATGAAAAAGGGGAACAAACTTTGGATGGCATTTCGATTTGCCTTTCCACACACGATACCCATTTTTGCAGGATTTTTATTTTTAGGGATAGCATATGGGATTTTTATGAACTCTTTAGGATTCAGTGCCATTTATCCGATTTTGATGGGGCTAACAATCTTTGCTGGATCGATGGAATTTATTGCAGCAAACTTATTACTGATGGGTTTTAATCCAATTAACGCACTGTTACTAACTTTAATGGTGAACGCGCGACATTTGTTTTATGGAATCTCAATGTTAGATAAATATAAAGGCACTGGAAAGAAAAAAATCTATTTAATTTTCGGACTATGTGATGAGACTTTTTCGATAAATTATACCGCTGATCTACCAGATAGCGTGGATAAGAGTTTGTACATGTTTTATGTTACATTCCTTAATCATTTGTATTGGGTAATCGGTGCAGCAATAGGAGGAATTTTTGGATCACTTGTAAAATTCAATACTAAGGGGCTTGAATTCGTCATGACTGCCCTTTTTGTTGTTATATTCATTGAGCAGTGGAAAAAAGAGACAAAACACATTAGTGCAATAACAGGGGTTGGTCTTTCAACCATTTGTCTTATTATTTTTGGTGGAAATAACTTCATTATTCCTGCGATGCTCTCAATTCTTATTACACTTAGTGTACTTAGAAAACCATCTAAACCATCTAAGAAAGTCGAGGTATCACTATGACGATGAATATAACCCAGCAAATTATCACAGTCTCAATGGTTGTTTTAGGTACAATGATTACAAGATTTCTTCCATTTATCATTTTTCCACCGGGAAAAGTTACACCGAAGTATGTACAGTATTTAGGTAAAGTCCTACCGTCTGCAGTAATTGGACTATTGGTCATCTATTGTTTTAAAAATGTAAATTTACTTACTGGAACTCACGGTATTCCAGAGCTTATTTCAGTATTTGTAGTTGCGATTCTCCATTTATGGAAAAGAATGATGCTTCTTTCGATCGCAGGAGGTACGATTGTATATATGATTCTTGTGCAATTAGTTTTTTAATGAAATAGGAGTGAAATGATGAAAGATTATAGATGGAGTAATGAACAAATTAGAAACCAAGTAAATGTTCTTGATGGAGTAATTAATCCACATATCATTTTAAAAAATGCTACGTATTTAAACTCATATTTGAATCAATGGCTACATGCGAATATTTGGGTTTACCAGGATCGGATTGTTTATGTTGGAGAAGCTCTTCCAGAAAATTTGAATGAAATTGAGGTGGTGGATTGCGAAGGGCAATACATAGTGCCAGGTTATATTGAACCTCATGCTCATCCATATCAACTCTATAATCCTCTTACTTTAGCAAAGTATGCTGGACAATTCGGTACAACAACATTAATTAACGATAATCTAAAATTATTCTTAGAATTGCCTAGTCATGCTGCTTTTGAATTATTGAATGATTTTAAAAATATCCCATCAAGCATGTATTGGTGGTGTCGTTTCGACGCACAAACTGAAATTCCGAATAATGATGAGCTATTTAATTCGAAAGATGTTATGTCATGGCTCGAACATGAATTAGTCTTACAAGGTGGAGAACTAACTGCGTGGCCAAAGCTACTAAACGGTGACAACCAAATGCTTACCTGGATACAGGAGACAAAGCAATTAAATAAGAAAGTAGAAGGGCATTTTCCTGGTGCTTCAGAACGCACTTTAGCTAAGTTAAAGTTATTAGGTGCAGATTGTGATCATGAAGCAATGACAGGAAAGGAAGCACTTTCGCGTTTAATGCAGGGCTATATGGTTTCATTAAGACATTCTTCGATACGACCTGATTTAGAAGTGCTTTTAAAGGAAATTAAAGAGCTTGGCATTCAAAAATTTGATCGTTTTTTCTTTACGACCGACGGTTCACATCCTTATTTTTATGAAAAAGGAATGACTGATGAATTAATAAAAATAGCAATCCGTCACGAAATACCGTTAATTGAAGCTTATAATATGGCAAGTTATAATGTAGCTTGCTATTATAATATGGAACATTTACATGGTTCAATTGCCACAGGAAGAATTGCAAATATTAATCTACTAGAAAATAAAGAAAACCCAACACCTTTAAGTGTTTTAGCAAAAGGTAAATGGATCAAGAAAGATGGGAATCTTATCAATCAATATTTGCCGATCGATTGGGAGAAATATCAATTTTCTAGACTAGATTTAAAGTGGACTTTAGAAAAAAAGGATCTGAGTCTTTCAAGCTCATATGGTATAAACTTGATAAATAATGTTATTACAAAACCATATGAAAGTATGATTGATGTAGAAAGTGATGAATTATCATACGAACATGATGAATGTTTTCTTTTAATGGTTGGAAGAGATGGTTCTTGGAGATTAAACACAGTAGTGAAAGGATTTGCTCAACATATGGGTGGATTTGCAAGTTCCTATTCTGGTACTGGAGACATTTTAATTTTAGGTAAAAGAAAATCCGATATGTTGAAAGCTTTTGAAAGAATGAAAGAAATAGGTGGTGGCATGGTACTGGTTGAAGAGAACAAAGTTGTTCACGAAATATCTTTAGCTTTAAAAGGTAGCATGTCTGAATTAGACATGGACAGTCTAATAAAAGTTGAGAAAAAGTTGATCGAATTGTTAAAAGAAAAAGGATATAAATACGACGATCCTGCTTTTACGCTATTATTCTTTTCTGCAACCCATTTACCATTTATTCGATTAACTCCAAGTGGATTATATGATGTGAAAAATAAAGAAATTCTAGTTTCTCCAACAAATAGGGAAACTGCATATTATTAGAATTTAAATTGGAATAATTTTTAAAATCTTAACAAAAAACATAAAATATAAAGCTGTATCTTAGGCATGAATCGAATATTAATCTGATTCATGCTTTTTTATTTGCTTTATTTAAACTCACATTAATGAAAAGAAACAAAGAAGCGCATACTAATCAAGATAATTTAGAGTAAAAGATGGTAGGATGATTTATCAAAAATAGTTTTGGTTTTTAGCGAAGGGATGAAATATAAGTGGATCGGTTAAATGGAAGAAACGAAAAAAATAACAAAAAAACAGGTTATTTTTATTTTATCTATTATCAATTAAAAAAGTCTCGATTGTAAAATATGCGCTTAAGAGAAGAACCTAAGATTAAGTTAATGCTCAAAAAGAAGATGATTTCTGTTTCTACAGGTTCATCTTTTTTATTTTAGATTGCTTCTATATAATTCTTTTGAACTCATGTTCAGCTAAAATTTAGTTATTTGAAGTAAACTTATGCTAAACTTTAAATATTTTATTTTTTAAATCTCTTTACTTTTTAATAAACTTCTTGATACAATAGCTTTCCGTCTGAAAATTCGGCTATTTATTTATATAAAGGGGGTAGAAAAATGTCTACACAACAATTTAAAGAAGAACTCCAGTATTTAAACACAATTTTATCTGAAATGGAACGGCAGCTAACGAAACTTGAAGGAATTCCCGTTTATACTGGAAGTGATGTAACCGAACAAGTACTTGAAGGAATTCGAGATACAAATCGAAGAAATCTTCGCTTTGCTAAAAACGAACCATATTTTGGGAGAATGGATTTTCAAGAGGAACAGAAAGATTCGGTACCAGTTTACATAGGAAAAGTAGGAATATCAGAACAAACTACAGAAAATCCATTGATAATTGATTGGCGTGCTCCAATTGCAAGTATGTTTTATTCGTTTACAGGAGGAGACGATCCTGCTTATTACGAATCTCCGGAAGGGATTATCGAAGGTATAATCTATTTAAAACGAAATATAGTAATCCGCAAAAAAAATCTCCAACGCGTTGTAGATACATATGTAAAAGGCGATCAAGATGTATCAACTACTGATGATTTTCTTCTATATCGATTAAGTGAAAACAAAGATAATCGCTTAAAGGATATTGTATCTACTATTCAATCTGAACAAAATGATATTATTCGTTCATCCAAAAATACACCTTTAGTCATTCAAGGAGTAGCAGGAAGCGGAAAAACAACTGTTGCTCTTCATCGACTTGCATTTCTTATTTACCAATACCGTGAAACATTAAGGGCAGATAAAATGATTATTTTTGCACCTAATAACATGTTTCTAGATTATATTTCAAATGTTCTTCCAGAATTGGGTGTAGGCAGCATTCAACAAACAACATTTTCTGATTGGGCATTAAATACCCTCGACCATGAAGTAAAACTAAAGGATTCATCAGAAAACCTAAATAAATGGTTCGCAACTGGAGCTAAACGTCTTGAAATCAATCATAATAGTCCAGGTAAATGGAAAGGCTCAACTCATTTTATGTCATATATTGATCGCTGCATGGATATGTATGAAGCCTCAGCAGTTCCTGAAAAAGATTTCAAACCTTGGAAAAAGAGAATGATTGATAAAGAAACACTTAAACATTGGTTTAGTATTGAATATAAACATTATCCACTTGCTAAACGGAGAGAACGCATTGTTGCAAGGCTTAAGAAATGGATTGATAATGAGTTAAAGGTTATAGAAGAAACGAATATAAGAAAAGAGAAAAAGAAAAAAGCTACTCAATATCTGAATTCTTATATGAAACAATGGCCAAAACATACTGCACTCTCTTTCTATAAATCTCTATTCCCTACAACAAAGGATGCTTCTATTGTAGACGAAATTCCAGCAGATATTATTAAATCCACATCTTTAAATTGTAAAAAGAAAGAGATGGATCAGGAGGATTTGGCTCCGCTAGTCTATATTCACAATCGTCTTTTTGGAATTGAGTCAAAGCAAAAGTTCCATCATGTAATAGTAGACGAAGCCCAGGATTTTTCACCTTTTCAAATTGCATTATTAAATAAGATGACGTTTGGAAATTCGTTTACCATTCTCGGCGATTTATCCCAAGCCATTCACGAGTATCAAGGGATTAATACTTGGGATGAATTTTTAGAAGTATTTAATGAAAAAGAAGTAACCTATTATGAGTTAAATAGAAGCTATCGTTCTACAATGGAAATTATTCATTTTGCGAATGAGATTATTAAAAAAGCAAATATACCAGTTAGCCTAGCAAATCCAGTATTTCGAAGTGGAGAACAAGTTAAAATACAAGAAGTAGATCATACAAATCGAATTCAAGTAATCATTAATTCCATCTATCAATTAAAAAAGGATAAAATGGATACAATTGCAATAATTGGCCGTACTGAGGATGAGTGTGCAATTTTACATAATGAATTATCTGCAGCTGGGGAAGAAGTATCCTTTATTCATTCAAAAGAGAGAAAATACGAAGGTGGAATTTCAGTAGTACCAGTGTATCTTTCTAAAGGACTTGAATTTGATGCTGTACTACTTGTTGATGTAGATGATGTGCATTATGAACAAACCAAACAAGACGCAAAGTTACTTTATGTTGGATGTACTCGAGCACTTCACAATTTGATCGTATTATATTCTGGAAACAAATCTCCACTGATTGGAAAATCATCACTTCAGATTGTTTAACTACAGTACAGTGCTAATTATTTTGCTCAACTATTTAATACAAATTACAAAAGAGCATCGATTTTACAGATCGATGCTTTTTTATTTTGACTCGTATGAACTTTTTGAAACTTTTCAATCATTTTCAATTTCCTTAAAACAGACATATAATTCTTCTATTATTGTAAAAATCTCCTAAAATATGGTAAATCTTACTCTTTTCAATAAGATTAGTAGACTATTAATATTGAAGTATTAAATAAAAAGTAGGTGATCATCATCGAGACAAATCAAGAAGTCGTATTGTGTTTGAAGGATTTAAAAAAGGACTATGGTGCAAAAGCGGTTTTAAAAGGAATTGATTTAACTGTTCATCGTGGTCAAATTATTGGTTATATTGGACCAAATGGTGCAGGTAAAAGCACGACTATAAAAATTTTATTAGGACTAGAAGGAAATTACTCTGGGAATGTTGAGATTTTTGGGGAAGAAATTTCAGATCAGAATGTTGAATACAAGAAAAAAATTGGGTATGTTCCAGAAATTGCTGAACTATACGATAATCTTACAGCTAGAGAGTATTTAACATTCGTTGGCGAATTATACGGGATGGATTTTGATGAAGCTGATGAGAAGGCTAAGAAGTTAATGAAGGTATTTGGTTTGGAGGAAGTTTACTTATCCCGAATTGCTTCTTTTTCAAAGGGGATGAAGCAAAAAGTCCTAATCATTTCAAGTTTAATACATAATCCTGACCTATTGTTTTTGGATGAGCCACTAAGTGGGCTTGATGCAAATAGTGTGATGGTATTTAAAGAAATTCTAGATATTCTAGCTGCCAGTGGAAAAACGATTTTTTATTCATCTCATATTATGGATGTTGTAGAGAAAATAAGTAATCGAATTATTTTGATTAATGATGGTAAAATCGTAGCAGATGGTAGTTTTAAAGAATTAAAGGAGCAAAATGAAGAGGGATCATTGGAACAGATTTTCAATCAGCTTACAGGGTTTAATGAACATCAAGCTTTAGCTGAGGAATTCGTATCCATTGTTAAAGGGGGATAACGATGAAGGATTTCCCTATGTTAAAAATCTTAGATTTTTTCCGACCACTATTTGAATTATTTGGTGTTGAATATCCTATCATGCGTAAAATTTTAGCAGTAAAATTAACAATGGATAGTCGTAGGACACCGACCATTTTTAATCAAAACAACAAGAAAACAAAGAAAGATGAAGAAAATGGAATCACAAAATCATTAGGAATATATGCTTTACTTAGTTTGATGCTTATTCCATTAGTGCTGTTTGGAAAAAGTTATGTATATGAAATGAGCGCTTTTTTTGGCATTATTATGTTCCTCATTATGACATCAATGATTTCGGATTTTTCAAATGTCTTACTTGATGTAAAAGATAAGGGGATTCTTCATACAAAACCGATTGGAAAAAAGACAATTACTGCAGCTAAAATGGTACACATATCTATCTATCTTTTATTAATAACGACTTCAATTACAGCTTTGCCAGTAATAGTTGGGACATTTAGACATGGAATTTTATTCTTAATTTTGGCGATTGTAGAGCTACTTCTCGTCAATTTATTTATAGTTGTCTTAACGTCGATTATCTATTATTTCATTTTAAGATTTTTTGATGGTGAGAAGTTAAAAGATATTATCAACTACGTCCAAATCGGATTATCAATTTCAATTGCTGTAGGTTATCAACTTGTTGGTAGAGCATTTAGTTTTGTAAATCTAGATATGTCATTTTCGCCAACATGGTATCATTTTCTTATTCCACCTATTTGGTTCGGGGCGCCATTTGAGTTGATTTTAAATCGTAACACAAGTACATATCTAATTGGATTTTCTATTTTAGCAGTAATAATCCCTATTATTGCAATCATGTTATATAGTTTATTGATCCCGTCCTTTGAGAAAAATCTTCAAAAATTATCAAATAATAGTGGTATTAATAGAAAAAAAGACAGTAAGTGGAAGAATTGGCTGACTAAAGTATTTTGCAGTAATAATGAAGAAAAGGTTTTTTTTAGATTTGCAGATAATATGATGCGAAACGAGAGGGAATTCCGTTTAAAGGTTTATCCATCATTGGGATTATCACTCGTTCTTCCATTCGTTTTTCTATTCAATCAATTACAAATTTCTTCCTATCACCATATCGTTTCAGGTAAAAGTTATTTAACGATTTATTCGTCTTGCTTAATCATTCCGAATGCAATCGCAATGCTAAAATATTCCGGGAAATATAAAGGAGCCTGGATCTATAAAACAGCGCCAGTATCAAACCTCGCACCATTATATAGTGCAACTTTAAAGGTATTTATCGCAAATCTATATTTTCCTGTCTATTTTATTTTAAGTATAATTTTTATCGGAATCTTTGGTATTAAAATAATTCCTGATATATTAGTTGTTTTTGTAAGCTCAATTTTATATACAGTAATTTGCTCAAATTATCTTAAAGGATCACTTCCATTTTCAGAGTCTTTTGAGGATGCTCAACAAAATTCTGGTATTAAAATAATGATTGCCTTAGTGTTAGGGGGGATTTTAGCTTTAATTCACTGGGGGATAACTTTTATTCCATTTGGTGTAATGATTTATTTAGTCTTGCTAATTATTGTGACTTTCTTTTCATGGAAGCACGCCTATAAAACGATTTGGAATTTTTGAAACGAAGAATTGTAGATTATTAATTATGACAAAAAAAGTAGAGGGCACAATGCTTTCTACTTTTTATATTTTATTACTTGGGTAAGATAAATAAGTGAGTTGAGCAATTAAATAGAACTTTTTAATTGATTGGGATAATATGGGACTGTAGCTTAAATAAAAAGTTTGTGAGAGGACGTTGACTATGTCTAATTTATTCAAACCATTCAAATACAAAGGATTAGAATTAAAAAATCGTGTTGTAATGCCACCTATGTGTCAATATTCAGTCCATTTAAAAGATGGGATTCCAACAGATTGGCATTTCGTTCACTATACTAGTCGTGCAATCGGAGGTACAGGTTTAATCATTATTGAAATGACAAATGTTGAAGATCGAGGCCGCATTTCAGATTATTGCCTAGGAATTTGGAGTGATGACCATATACCGGCATTTAAGCGTATTGTCGATGAATGTCATAAATATGGTGCAAAAGTTGCGATTCAAATTGCTCATGCAGGACGTAAAGCTGAAGATACTCCAATTCCAGTGTCGTCTTCACCGAACGCATTTAACGAGAAATCAAAAACACCACATGAGTTAACAACTTTAGAAGTTAAAGAAATGGTTGAAAAGTTCAAAAAAGGTGTAGAGCGCGCGGTTCTTGCAGGAGTAGATACGATTGAGCTTCATGGAGCACATGGCTATCTCATTCACCAATTTGCATCTGCTTATACGAATCAAAGAACAGATGAATATGGACGGGATAAATTTTTATTTGGAAAAGAAGTCATTAAAGCAGCTAAAAGTGTAATGCCAGCTGATATGCCACTTATTATGCGAATTTCTGCGTTAGAATACGTGGATGGAGGCTATGGACTAGATTATTCTGTCGAAATGGCTAAATCATTCCGTGATGCAGGTGTCGATATCTTCCACATTTCATCTGGTGGAGAAGGTCCAATCGGTTCAGGAGGTAGACCTGGATCTCATCCTGGATATCAAGTCAAATTGGCTGAACAAATAAAGAAAGAAGTAGAAATCCCTGTTATTGCAGTTGGGAAATTAGATGATGCAAATCTTGCAGAATCTGTACTTGGCAATCAAGAAGCGGATTTAATCGCTGTTGGTCGTGGGATGCTAAGCAATCCTTATTGGGCGAATGAAGCTTCTATCCTTCTTGATGGGAAACCTTTGACTCCAAAACCGTATGAGAGAGCATATTAAGAATAAATTAGTAGAAAAGTACGCTGTGTGAACAGCGTACATTTTTATTGAGACCATAAAAAATTGGATAGTTTCTAACTAGACATTATTTGGAATTTACTTCATCAAAAAATGGTTTGTTCGCAAAATAGTACATAACTGCCATCATAAATTCTCCACCAATAAGATTTCCTATTGTTACAGGAATTAGATTTCGAATTATACCGGATATAGAAATAGTGGCAGGATGATCAATGACAAGTGCAATTGCAAAGGAGCACATATTGGCAATACTATGCTCGTAACCGGACATAAAGAAACAAAATACAAATAACATCATCGCAGTAATTTTTGTTAGATTTTCAGTTTCACCAAAAGACATTGGTATGAAAAAGGCAAGGCACACAAGCCAATTACACAAGATACCCCTTGCGAATAAATGAAAAATAGAATTATCTATTTTATGTTCGACAACTGATAATAGAAATGCACTTGAGTCAGGAGCTTCAAAAAGTCCAGTAGTATAAATGATAAATGCAAAAAGACATGCCCCTAAAACATTTCCTACATAACTATATACCAAGAGTTCAAAAACTTTAGGCCATTTCATTTTATCTCTCAATGCAGCATAAGTGTAATAAAATGTATTCCCAGTAAAGAGATCTCCACCACCATACCAAATCAACACAATAGCAGCTCCAAATGTTAATGCGGCAATTGGGTAAGCAACAGGAGAATTCACTAAGAAAAAGCCGTTCCCTGTTTTGAAAGCTACCATTACACCGAAACCAATAAACATACTAGCAAGCATACTTCTTAATACGTAGCGGAAATGGCTTTGTTCAAATATTTTTTGTTTCTTTAAAGCCAATTTTTCAACTTCTAAAAGCGGTTTAGTTTCCATGGTATCACCCCTTTTTAATTTGCCCACAAATAAGTATGAAATATACAAAATTGATTTTGCTTAAAAAGGAAGTGAACTCTTTGAATCGTTTGAATAAATTACTTTAATTAAAGAATAAATTTACTCATTTTTACAAACTTTACTATGTGTAGAATTTAAATAAGTCGAACATTTAAAAAGGTGGATAGATTTATGATACATTGTGAATGGATAGATTTTGAGTATGAAAATGGTGATAACCTATCTGAAGAAGAATTTGAAGAAATGATGGGAGAGACCTTTCAGGCGATGATGGTTGATGAACATAATTTTCCTCAATTTATCTGGACGGCTAATCATGTTGTTATTGTTACAAAAAGAACGAGGCATCTAAATGACGTTGAGTTCAAAAAAATTCCTAGAAATCCAGCTTGTGAATAAGAAGAAGCAGATGGAAAAACCATCTGCTTTTTCATTTTGTTTAGAATCCTCGATAAGCATTTAAATAAAATTCCTCAAGTTCTCTAACAAGTGGTAACTTTGGATTTGCAGTCGTACATTGATCCTCGAAAGCTTTATCTGTTAAGTAAGAAACCTTCTCTAAGAACTCATTTTCATCGACACCTTGTTCTTTGATATTCATCTTCAAGACCTTTGCCCAATTCTACAAATTGCGTGCTTTTTTATTTTTATAGTATAATTTGATTATTAAGAATTTTCCGTAAGAAAGGTTCATTCCGATCTTTTAAAAAAAGGAGTTTTATCTATTAGGAAAGTATTTAATAAAGAGAAAAAGATTGTATTGGAGGGGTTAATTTGAAAGAAATTATTGTACGACCATATACATTCGAAGATGCAGAAGCAAAACTTCAACTACATCTCGAAAATAAAGATCATTTTGAAAAGTGGTCTCCTACGTTTAGGAAAGAGGAATTTTACACTGTTGAAGGACAAATGAATAGTATTAAAGAATTTATAGAAAAAAGCGCAGAAGATAGTAGATATGATTTTGCGGTCTTTGTTAAAGAAGACAATGATCTAACTTTAATAGGAGAAGTACAATTCATTTTTGTTACACGAGGACCAAAACAAAGTTGTATGGTTGGTTACCATATTGCGGAAAAATTTAATGGCAAAGGATATATGACGAAAGCTTTGAAACTTGCTCTGAAAATTGCATTTGAAGATTTGAAATTCCACCGAGTGACTTCAGAAGTTAATCCAGAAAACTTAGGGTCATTACGCGTCCTTGAAAAGGTTGGATTTGTGAAGGAAGGATATTATCGAAAAAACCTAAAAATTAGAGATCAGTGGTATGATCATGTTTGTTTAGCAATCTTAGAAGAAGAATTTGCAGAGAAGATTGCACAAAATTAATCTAGTAAAATAAATATTTTGTTTAAATTTAGATAGACAGTTTACTGTTTATCTTTTTTTTTGATGGAAAATAATTACCAATAGCTAAGGAAAAAGTCCAATTTTATATTAAATGAAAATTATTTCCTATGCATTACGACATAATTTTTAATTTGTCGTAAAATTTTAGCAATAAAATAAAGGAAAATTGGCATATTTTAGCTAATTAGTAAGAAAGGGAGTTCTTACTCTCTTTACTATTTAATAATCGATTCAACAATTCGATTATAGTGTAAGATGCTCAAAGTAAAAACTATGGTGAAAAAAAAGGAGTGGTAGGGATGAATTTCTACATTATATCGGAAGAGAAAGAAAACCAAAACATTCATTATTACTGTATCGCTGCAGGTAGCCATCGCTACGACTTTGCTGTTATCTTTTCGGAAAAATTTCTAGGCAAAGCAATGGTGGTCTCTATTCAAAGTGGTAGAATGGTATTACTTTGCAGAGAAGACATTGACCATCCAGAACACTGGGACCAAAAGCTTGGCATTGCAGCTGAAGACATCAAAGAAATTGAATCATTTTTTCATTCTATCTTGGACCAACGAATTTTTAGTGATCAATATTAAAAAGCGAGAGTCTCCATATTTTAGGAGACTCTTTTTAATTTGTATTTTTAATTACATGTTTGATTACCTATTTAAGTAAAGAGAGTAGCTATTTTGCTACCGGCTTCTCTTTTATCATTTAAATATCAAATTTAAGCCAGTTTCTAATTCGTTTTGCAGCTTCCCCATCTGCAACTATTAGGATTAGTAATAGTCTATTCGAATATATTGGCAACTTTCACTGAAAATAAAACAAATGCAGTAACGAAGAGGTTTTTAAGTTTTAAGAAACAAAATGCATATAGAAGAATCATATTTTAATAGTAAAATATGTTAAGGAGGATAGAAATAATGAAAAAGCATTTCAAGATAATTACTCTGATAATAATTTGGGCTTTGTATTTTATTTCGTTAAGGTTTACTGCTTTAACTACAGCAAGTGAGGATAAATTTGGAGGACTTATTATATTGTTAACAGGTTGGTTAGGTGTATTTGCGGGTATGATGTCTGCTGTTAGTTTCTCTCCCGTATTCATTGGAAAAAGCTAAGAGAAAAAGATATAGTTTTGTAATTTGAAGAAAGCAAAAAGAAAAATACAATTTTCAAGGCATAGGAGAGAGGTTAATTGCCGTATTTAATAACGGGATAGGATAAAAATATATAGCCATAAATTTAATTTTCTCAAGTTATTTGGTGGAGATATCATATTTGGTTACATCGGAAATGCTACTTCTAAAATTGTGCCAGGCGGCCTTTCCATGACAAACATTGTGATGATAATGTACATACAACGATTGGCAAAGTGCTAACGCTATAAATGGCAATAGCAGTACTATTGAAATGAACCCTAACTCAGGAGATTCATATTGTACTAGCCACAATTATGACAAAAATATGAATAAAGAAGATTTTCTATTAATCTAAAAAAAAATTAATTATATATTAATTTTGTTTTAAATAACTTACAATTAATAAGAGTTTGTTACAATTATATCTCTTATTCTATTTATTGTGAGTAAAAACTCTTGTTTCGTTAATTACCTTGCAGGTAAATAGACCTTAAAAATCCTCGGAAATTCATATTATCAAATCCAAAAGTTCTATTTTTGAGTAATCTAAAAGGTATTATTGAGTGTTTACTAGAAAATAATTCCAATAGAAAGGAGGGATTTGACAGTTTTGATTTGGAACTAATGTAACTACTTATAAAAATTAATCCATTTGTTTTCATTCATTAATAAATTCAAATCTTTCAATCAAATGAATGGATTAATGTTTAAATGTTACATATGTGTGTCTAATTAATTATCTTTGAATCTATTAAAAAAGGGGCTCTACAATGAAGAAAAAAAATTATTTAGCTTTACCTGTATCTACAATCCTTTTATTTTCAAGTATTTATTCTGGGACAGTTCAAGCTGCTTCAGTAACTGGAGCTAATAGTACAGTTGCTAATCAGGTAAACTCTGGTAAAAACCTTAGAAAAAGTCAAATAAAAGAAGTACCAAAAGCAAGTGGTAAAGTACTCCCTAAAAAGGCAGAATCTAAAATTGAAACAAAATTAAGAGATAAATTAAAAAATAAACAATCGGTATCGAAACATAATGAACAAACAGGTGAATTAATCGTTAAATATAAGAAGAAAGTGACTACTAGTGAAATCACTACACTTCAGAAAAAGTATTCTTTAAAATCTTCAAAGAAATTAAAGAGTTTAAACGCTGAACTAGTAAAAATTCCAACAGGTGAAAGTACTACAGAATACATAACTAAACTAAAAAAGGATCCAAACGTTGAATCAGTACAACCGAACTACAAATATTATGCTTCTGATTTCAATAATGCTAATGACTATTATGATCAATTATGGGGACTTAATAATATCGGACAAACCATCAATGACAGTGTAGGAAAAGAGAATATTGACTTAGACGCACCTGAAAGCTGGACCAATTTTAGTTCAAAACTTGCGAAACCTGAAGCGCAAGTAGTAGTTGGCGTAATCGATACGGGCGTAGATATTAACCATCCAGATTTAAAAGGAAAAATTTGGACAAATACAAAGGAAGTTCCTGGTAATGGAATTGATGATGACCATAACGGTTATGTTGATGATGTAAATGGCTGGGATTTTTATAACCATGATAACACTGTTTACGATGCACTAGATGGAGATGAACATGGTACTCATGTATCCGGAACAATTGCTGCAGCATTAGAAGGTCCAAATCTAAAAGATAACAAAGGTGTAGTTGGTGTTGCTCCTAACGTAAAAATTATGCCATTAAAGTTCCTCGGTCCTGATGGAGGAACATCTGCAGATGCGATTGAGGCAATCGAATACGCTAAAAGTATGGGCGTTAAAATCACAAATAACAGCTGGGGTGGCGGAGAATACGATCCATTACTTGAAGAAGCAATAGCAAATTCAAATAGCTTATTTGTAGCTGCTGCGGGTAATGACGGAATGGATAATGATGAAGAAGGGGCATATCCAGCTAGCTACGAAAGTTCTAATATCTTATCAGTTGCGGCCGTTGATAACAAAGGTAACTTAGCACCTTTCTCAAACTATGGCGCCGAATCTGTTGATGTTGCTGCTCCTGGAGTCGACATTATCAGTTCAGTCCCTAAATACCCAATCGATGAAATTACAAATGCATTAAAAATTGATCAAGCAGGAGCATCAGCTCAAATTGCTGGAGACAATTACAAAGCGATCTTTGATGGCATTGGATATGAAAAGATATCTGAAAAACAAAGACAAGATGCTTTTGATAAAGCATTAAGTTATTTAGATTTGACCGATACAAATAAGAAAATTTTACTAGTTCAAGATGATGAAAGTGATCTTGCAGACATGTTAAAAGGCATTCCTGAACTTGCTAAAATCTTTAAAAACTATTTACCAACATATCAAAATCTGTTATCTAAGTATTCTTCGGTAAAAACGGTTACGATCAGTTCTGAATCGTCTTTATCAATGAATAGTACTGATTTATCACAATACGATGCTGTAGTTTGGTTTACAGGAAACGCTATTGGATTAAACTCAGATGAAGGTAATACTTTAACAAAATCAGATACAGAATTATTAAAAAATTATCTTACAAATGGCGGTAAATTATTATTATCAGGTGTTAACGCTTTAATTGGCCAAGAAAAATCATCATTTGTAAAGGATTCTTTACATTTAAATGTATATTCAGATATGGGTCCAAGTTTGAACGTTGAAGGTTTATCTGGTGGAATCTATGAAAATACTAAATATGATGTAAACCGATATGATTTACCTTATTACATTGCTGATTATGTAACTTCGAATGATCAACAAAAAACAATCATTAATTCTAAATATGTTTCTGACTATGCTCAAGCATACGATTATTATAGTGGAACATCTATGGCAACTCCACATACTACGGGTGCTGCTGCTATTTTATTAGGTTTACATCCGAATATGTCACCAGAGATGCTTAAACTATATACAAGTGCAAAAGGAACGAAATTAGATTCACTAAAAGGTCTTGTAGGCACAGGAAATATTGTTAAATCATCAACTCTAGATAACTTTGATGACAATGATACACCAGGTATTCCATTAGATAAAAGTGTAATAAATGGAAGTCTAGATTCTGTAAAAGACAAAAACGATGTTTATGCAATATCATTAAAAGAAGGCCAAGGCATCACATTCTCATTAAATGGACAAGCAGGAAGCGATTTTGACCTGTATGTGTATAATGAATCCGCAGCTAGTGTAAATAATAAAAATGGTATGGTTGCATATTCAGAAAACATAAATTCATCTAAAGAAAAGATAAAATTTATCGCTCCTAGAACTGGAATCTATTTTGTAAATGTCTACGATTACAGTGGTTCAGGAAACTATAAACTTTATTCTGGTAATTTCGGTGGATCGTATGAAGATGATTCTGACTCAGTGACTTTAGATGGTAATTGGATGCCAGCATTTAATCCAGAATTCTCTGAAGAAATGGCAGGAGTCCTAAATTCTAGAGGTGAAGTTAATTTCTCATTTGTTGGTTCTAGCATTGAATGGCAAGGTTTTAAAGATCCAACACAAGGAATTGCCGATGTTTATATAGATGGCAATAAGATTGAATCTCAATCTCTTTATAATAGTACGTTGAAATCAAAACAAAGTTTATTAAAATACGATTTTACAACTTATGGCAATCACTCAATCAGAATTGTTTGGACTGGAAAAAGTGATCCAGTGGCAAGAAAATCTGCTACGGGGATCAACTTGGATAAATTTATTGTAAAAGATAATCCTATTTCATTAAAAACTTCATTTGATACAGCAAAGAAATATCCAGTTATTTCATGGAATGCTCCAAAATGGGCAGAATCATATAATATTTATCGTAAAGAATCGTCACAAACTGATTATGTACAAATAAATAAAACACCTATTACTACAACAACTTTTACAGATACAACTGCAATGTCGCCTGGAAAAACGTACAACTATGTTGTGGTAATTAATACACTTGATAAAACTGAGACACCTTATTCAGCATCAGTTAATTACGTAAACGATGATGATATTAAAGGAAAAGTATATATTACTGGTACTGCTAAAGGCAGTCTTAATACTGACGCAAAAGACTTTTTAGATGTTTGGGCTAAAACCTTAGAAGCAGGCAAAACATATGAAATTACGTTAACTGGCCCTACTAATGCAAATTTTGATCTTTCATTATATAACATTGGTACATCATCTATTTATGGTACGAAAGAATTGAAAAAGTCTGCTAGTACCACATCTACTGAAAAAATTGTCTTTAAACCAACAAAAACTGGAATGTACTATATCGTTCCTTCTGCTGTAAAAGGATCTGGCCAATATAGTATAAATATTGCAGTGCAAACAACGAAATCAGTAGAGAACAATGATTCCAATGTTAAATACTCTGGAACTTGGAGTAAGTTAAATTATTCGAACGCTTCTGGCGGTACGATTAATCAAACAAAAGAATCTACTGGATCACTTCAATACAATTTTAATGGTACGGGTATAACTGTATATGCTTTAAAAGATAAAAATATGGGTAGAGCTGATGTTTATGTTGATGGTAAAAAAATCAAGCAAATTGACCTTTACTCTTCAAGCCGCAAATATAAAGTGAGTGTTTTTAATTTGCAAAATCTACCAAACAAAGCACACACTATTAAAATTGTTGCTACTGGTACAAAATCTAGTGCTGCAACAAATAAGTTAATAAATGTTGATTCGTTTAAATTAACTCAGTTAACTGTAGTTAAATAATATCCTTTAGCATTTGCAAAACAAAAAATCCTGATTGCTCTTTTGAGTAGATCGGGATTTTTTTTTCAAATTTAGACTAGGTTAATTACCTTTTCCAAAGGAAATAAAAAGGTAACAAATTTTGTGAAATATTTTGAATAATATAGACGTTTTAGCTTTACATTTGGTAAAATTAAACAAAAATACATTGGTCATTTCGTTGGCCAGCCTAATTATTTTGTCATTATTAGTGAATGAAATGTGGAGGATCTAGGATTTATGGAGAGGAAACCAAGAGTGTTTATTGGTTCATCAGCGGAAGCTATTCATTATGTTGAAGTCGTATTTGAGGGACTAAAAAGGGATACGGAAGTCACGATGTGGATGAATGCTTTTGAAGAACTAGAGTACACGATGGATGATTTAGAAAAGCAACTCGATACAAATGACTTTGCAGTATTCATATTTACTCCAGACGATATTATTGAAATTCGAAATGAGAAATATTTAGCAACAAGAGATAATACAATGTTTGAAATGGGACTATTTTGGGGGCGTTTAAAAAGAGGACGTGTTTTTTACATTATGCCAAATGATACGAAAGGCATAGTACATAAAAACTCTATAGAACCGCTGAACTATCATTTACTTTCGGATTTAACAGGTCTTAATTCCTTAAAATATGATATACGTGATGATAAAGATATTGTTCAAGAAGTGGCTGGTGCTTGTATTAAAATAAAGAGAAAGATTAGAGAAAAGGGTTTATTTCCTAATCTTCAAAATAAAATTGATGATTTAATTGTACAAAAAAAGAAAGTGAAGTTGTTGCTAAATTTAGTACACTTCTAACACTAGAACTTTTAAAATCAGACCAAAATAAAGTTGCGATATTCTTATCAGATAATTTAATAAGGGCCCATAGTGTACCCGAAGGTTATGAAATTGCTGATGTAGGTGTATGGAAAGTAGAAGGGTCTGACAGTTTTAAAACATGTTGCCGGTAAAAAGTCTAGAATCGATTTTTATCATTTTGATGTGAACGAAGGTATTGTTGATGAGCCAATCTTTGTGATCGATAGTTATCTAAATAGCGAAATTATTTTCATTAAAAAAAGTGAATTTTACAATACATACTTAATATTCTATCCTATTGAAAATAGTATGGTACTAACTGTCACTTTTTCAAGTGAAGAGTATGAAGCAATCGATCTAACTGATTTGGAGGTGTTTCTGTATGACTAGGTATATCAACTTAAATGATGCTAAAAAGGAATTCAAGAAAGATTTCTATCCAAAAGTTGTAAAAGGTATTGGCCAAAAGGGACTTGCTGATTTTAATGGTAAAACTGAAAGAGGAATTGTTGTTCTTCGTCGTAAAGCAGAATACGGAACTCCAGATCAAATGGAAGCATATTAAAGCAGAAGGGTGACTAAAATTAGTTACCCTTTTTTTGTTTTTAAATTACTTCAATTACTTTTTTTAAAATCTTCCATAAAAGGTATTTGAATATGAAAAAAAGCAATAATAAGAAAAGTAGTAACCTATAAGAGCTTCATGAGTAAGTAAAAAAGAAAATATATGAAATATGGTTCAAATGTCTGGAAATCATGGTTGCCAAGCTTCTGCACTTTAAAAATCTACTCATTACCCATCAGTTTTCTTAACTTAGATTCTGTATTTGTATTTTCAACAGGCGTATAAACACTGCATCTTAAATCAATGTTTCCTTGAACTTGTAAGGATGTTAAGTTAAAAAGCATTTTTCCTGCTTTTGCGTGTCGAAACTCGATTAATACATCTGGGGCCGAACTTACTTCGCTCTCATTCCAGAGTTCATGAAATTCTGGGAAATTTTGTTCCATTTCATTTATAAAGGAAGTGTACCATTGATCGCCCACATATTGTCCGTAATAAGTTCGAAAAATTGCTAAAAAGCCTTTCACAAAATGCTCCCAATTCACTGCTAAACTTTTAAATTCTTTTCTAGAGAAGAGCAATTGAATAAGATTTCGTTCCTCTTTTGGAATTTGTTCGAAATCTAGAAATACGTGAGCTGCTGCCTGATTCCATCCAACAATATGGCACCTTCGATCTGAAATAATGATCGGACAGTTCCGAAGTTCATTTAATATTTTAGTCAAGGCTGGACTAATGACTGTTTCTTCTTCATTTGAAAATGAGCGTTTTTCAGCTTCCGGTAAAGCAAGTGCATATAAATAATTTCGCTCATCCTTATTTAACTGTAATGCATCTGAAATGGCATCTAATACGGAATTAGATACGGTTATATCTCTTCCTTGTTCTAACCACGTATACCATGTTGTACTTACTCCTGCTAACCCGGCAACCTCTTCTCTACGAAGGCCCGGAGTTCTTCTACGGGTTCCAACTGGTAATCCAACCATTTGCGGATTTATTTTAGACCGTTGCGTTTTTAGAAATTCTGACAGTGCTTGTAGTCGGGTTTCTCGATTCATCTTATAACTCCCTTCTGAGCGTAGTATAAATTATACTAGGATAAACTACAACTTGTAATAGGATAAATTCGCGTTAAAATAAAGAAAAAACGATTGGAGAAATTATGATGAGAAGAATAGTTATTACAGGTATGGGTGTTGTCTCCCCTCTAGGAAATGATGTAGATACAGTTTGGAATAACTTAATTAACGGAAAATCAGGTATCACGGCTATTGATACAATTGATGTTTCAAATATAAAAACGAAAGTTGCAGGAATTGTTCGTGACTTTGATGCCGAAGAAAGATGGGGAAGAAAGGAAGCAAGAAAATTAGATCGTTTTTGTCAATTTGCTTTAGCAGCTGCTGAACAAGCTTTGGAAAGTTCCCAATTGCAACTAGAAAAAATTGACCTTGAACGTTTAGGAGTTTATGTAGGATCAGGAATTGGTGGGATTAACACCTTTATTGAAAATGTAAATTTATTAAACGACAGAGGACCTGGGAGAGTTAGTCCAAGTTTAGTACCGATGATGATTTCAAATGCGGCAGCGGCTCAAATAAGTATAAGATTAGGTGCACTCGGTCCATCTTTATCACCAGTAACTGCATGCTCTATAGGAAATTCATCTATTGGAGAGGCATTCAATACAATTCGAAACGGAGAAGCCGATGTTATTTTTGCAGGTGGCACAGAGGCTGCTATAACTCAATTATCTTTAGCAAGTTTTGGTAATGCTAAGGCATTGTCAATCAATACGGAACCTACCTCATCAAGTCGACCTTTTGATGCCAAAAGAGATGGATTTGTAATGAGTGAAGGTGCAGGGGTTTTAGTGTTAGAATCAATGGAACACGCAGTAAAAAGAAATGCCCCTATCTTATGTGAGATAATTGGTTATGGAGCAAGTTCAGATGCATATCATATGGTTGCAACTCACCCAGAAGGACGAGGAGCGTTTTTAGCTATGAGAAATGCTTTAAATAGAGCAGAAATAGAAATACAAGATGTGGATGTCATTAGTGCACATGCAACCAGTACCCCATTAGGAGATCAATCTGAAACACTGGCTATAAAAAAACTGTTTGGCGAACATGCTTATAAAATTCCAGTTACAGCAAATAAATCAATGCTTGGTCATATGCTTGGCGCAGCAGGAGGAGTAGAGGCGATCGCTTTAGTGAAAAGTCTTCAAGAAGGTATTATTCCACCAACAATCAACTTAACTCAACCAGATCCTGATTGTGATTTAGACTATGTATCGGAAGGGGCAAGGAAAAAAGAGTTAAACATCGGTATTTCAAACTCTTTTGGCTTCGGTGGACATAATTCTGCCATAGTATTGAAAAAGTACGTTTAAATTATATAGAAGTAGATATTTATCAATAGTCTAAAGCCTCTTTTTAGTAAGAGGCTTTATTTTTAAAAGTCCTTGATTCTAAAACTAATTCATTTAACTCTGCTCATTAAGATTCTTGACTTCACTATTTTTAAAAAAATTCAAAAATAGATAGATTAAATAAAAGATGAATACAACAAAAAGTCCAACAAAAAGTAGGATTAGTAAATAAATTGGATTGTAATGAAGTCCTAAAGTTGTTGTTTCTTTACCCATTTTGTAAAAATAGTCTAATGGTGTTCCTTTTTCGGGAGCCATTGTGTAAAAGTAATTAGATGTAAAGGGTTGCATCCATTTCATAAACAAATTATTTACAAAGATTGATAAAATGTACAATAAAATAATGAGTGACATTGTTTTTCGCAAAATTTTTAAATGAATTACAACCATATTATTGAAATATGCCCACAATACGATTCCTACGATTAGCATATGCCCCCAAAGATACGCCATTCCTTGCCACGTTAGGAGAGAATGATAGTTTGAAAGACCGTTAGCAAATATAATGCTTACTAAAGCAGCAGGAAGGTTGAAACAAAACGCAATTGAAAATAGCAATTCACTTTCATATAAAAAAGCAAAAAATAAAATAAAATTAGCAAAATGACAAATTTGTAAAGGGATTTCTTCAGGTGAGATTTGATTTACTTTGTGGTAAATTTCGATATTACGCCCAACTAAAAGAGTAATCCCAATAAGCGAGAAACCCATACCAATCAATCGTAGCGACTGATGGTTAAAGCGCCTAAATAGAAAATAAAACAAAGTGACAAATAGAAAAGGGCTCGACATAAATAAAAAATGGAATGGACTCCACATTTGAAAGGTCATTGAACTATACTTTCCTTCATGTAGTAAAATACACTTGTTTTCAACGCGATTTACCCCCATTACTTATTATTGTAATTTGTTTTAAGCAAAAAACGTATCATTAAGCGATCAAACTAAAGACATCAAGTAATCAAATACCTATTATTGATTTATTCAAAAAATTTTTACAAAGAACCTGTAATGTATACTCTAAACTTGTACAAAAAATTTTATTTAGGGTATATTGACAACTTAGCCTATTCATACTATTATTATCTCGAGTTCGAGATATTTTAATTAGAAATAATTTGGAGGTGAAAATATGGAGAATGAATTCAAAACCTTTCGTTATACTATTAAAGCACTAATATAAAGAAGTTTAAGATGAATATAAGCACTAAAATGATTTTGGAATACTGTGTAAAAATAATTCAATTCAATATTTTTTTTGTAAGATTATCTCGAAATAAAGGTAAAAAATAATTAGGAGGATTTAAAGATGTTAAATATTGGTTTATTAATTATTCGTTTAGTAATCGGTTTACTTTTTGTAGGTCATGGAGCTCAAAAATTATTTGGCTCGTTCGGTGGTCATGGATTGAAAGGAACAGGTGGATGGTTTGAATCAATCGGCATGAAACCAGGTGTAACTATTGCACTTTTCGCAGGGTTAGCAGAATTGATTGGGGGAATTTTGTTTACACTAGGGCTATTAACACCACTTGCAGGAATTATGATTGCGGGTACAATGGTGATGGCAATTATTAAAGTTCATGGACCAAATGGATTATGGGCAACGGCTAATGGATATGAATACAACTTAACATTGCTTTCAGTTGCTATTGGTATAGCTTTAATTGGACCTGGTAAATATGCGTTAGATGCATTCTTATTCTAAATGATTACTTTAAAAAATGATTTTACAAGTAAATTCTAATTAGTTTAAATGTGCTGTTAAATAATGAATCTGATCATAAAAAAAAGAAATAATAGAAAATGTAAGTCAATTAAAAGTAAGCTAATCGAGACTTGTTCGATTAGCTTACTTTTATTTTAAATATTGATGTGAATATAAAATATAAATGGACTACTCGTTTAGAAAAAATTTTTGACAAAGTTCCAATGATACATAAACAAACTTAACTTTACTGATTCTAATGTCAAAATGATTACTTTGATTCCATCTATTCACATATGATTTAGTAATTAAAATCTAGGAGGCAAAAAAATTGGATTATCGAATTGAAAAAGATTCAATTGGTGAGATAAAAGTACCCGTAAATAAACTTTGGGGAGCTCAAACGCAGCGAAGTTATGAGAACTTTAAAATCGGTACTGAAAAAATGCCTATTCAATTAATTTATGCTTTGGCATTAATTAAAAAAAGTGCAGCGATTACCAATAAAAAACTAGGAAAATTAGATAGTGAAAAAGCAGATGCAATCATTGGTGCTGTGGATGAAATATTAAATGGTAAACTTGACAATCACTTTCCACTTGTTGTTTGGCAAACAGGAAGTGGTACACAAACAAATATGAATGTTAATGAAGTAATCGCTCATCGTGGGAATGAGTTCTTAGCAGAAAAAGGAAACAATAAAAGAATTCATCCAAATGATGATGTCAATATGTCTCAAAGTTCGAATGATACATTTCCAACAGCAATGCATATTTCAAGTTCTCTTGCAGTAAATGAGCAACTACTCCCTGCGTTAATAAATTTAAAAATGACATTAAATGAAAAGATGAATAAATTTAAACAGATTATAAAAATTGGCCGAACACATTTGCAAGATGCAACACCAATAACGCTTGGTCAAGAGATAAGTGGTTGGCATCGAATGCTTGAAAAAAATGAAGAAATGCTAGTAGATAGTATGAAATTTATTGCTGAATTAGCTATCGGTGGGACTGCTGTTGGTACTGGAATCAATGCGGATCCGAGTTTTGGAAGGATGATGGCTGAAGAAATTAGTTCGTTAACTGGACTACATTTTATTTCTGCTGAAAATAAATTCCAAGCATTAACAAGTCATGATGAGATTGTTTATGCTCATGGTGCTTTAAAAGCATTAGCGGCAGATTTAATGAAAATAGCGAATGATGTCCGTTGGATGGCAAGCGGTCCTAGAAGTGGTATAGGTGAAATTACCATTCCATCAAACGAACCAGGAAGTTCAATCATGCCAGGGAAAGTAAATCCAACCCAATCCGAAGCACTGACAATGGTTGTAACACAAATTATGGGAAATGATACTACAATAGGTTTTGCTGCTAGTCAAGGAAACTTCGAATTGAATGTGTTTAAACCAGTCATTATTTATAATTTTCTGCAATCAGTTAGATTACTTTCAGACGCAATCAGTTCATTTGACGATCACTGTGCAAAAGGCATAGAAGCAAATATAGAAGTGATTGAACAAAATCTAAATCGATCACTTATGCTCGTAACCGCATTAAATCCTCATATTGGTTATGAAAAAGCAGCAACAATTGCGAAGTTAGCATTTAACGAAAATTTGACACTTAAAGAAGCTGCATTAAAAACGGGTTATTTATCGGAAGAAGAATTCGATCGAATTGTTAGACCTGAAAACATGATTTAGTCAGATTTTGATTATATAATAGAATCAAAAAAATTCATCGTAAAATTCACATTAAGTTCACATCAATAGATTATAATCACTTTATCCTTAATTATTACTTAAACAGAAAGAAGGCGGTTTAATTGAAGCCCATTAAAACAATTTCAGCAGAAGAGATGCAAAAATTTGAAGATAAACTAAAAAAACACAATTGGATTTTAATGTTAATAACAGTAATCACTATACCATTTATCGTAAGTAACTTGTAAAAAGAAAAAAGTATTAATACTGTTTTCTTTTTTACATATCCCCCCCAAAAGATAGGTTAATAAAAAAGCCAAGAAATTTTTCTTGGCTTTTTTATTTTTTAATTTATTTATCTTGTTAATTCAACAAACGAAATGTTTACAACTTTGAAACAACCTATGACTAAAAATGAAACATTTAAAAACTATGATACATATATAAGTTTTCAGGAGTGTGATCCATGAAAAATAGAAATTGCTGAAATGTAACGTTACAAATACTTAACAAAAATGAATTTTGAAATCTTCAAGGCTTTTAGTTAAGTTATTTAATATAAATAGGGAGAGAGCCAATGCCTAATAAAATTATATTGATACTTCTGGGAATATTAGTAATCCTCATCCTCATACCGAAAGCGAATGCCACTACATTTAAGTTTAATTTTAACAATAATGAGTTCTCGAATTATATAGATCATTTGAACTTAAACACAACAAAAGCTACCTATGGTCAAACGATTGAGATCACTATAAAAACGAAAAAAAGCGGTGAAGAAGTTTCATTAACATTTTCAAATGGTACGAATCGAAAAGTTATTTCTTTAATAAAAACATCTAAGAACTCTTTTTCTGGAAAAATGAAGATTACAAGTTCATTTGCACAAGGAGAATATAAACTTGATTCCATTAAATTTAATCATCAAAATCTAGTAATCTCTGATAAAAAAATAAATTTCACAATTATAGATTTACCGATTCCAACAATTGAACAAGTAACAAATCAATCAACAACGCTTAAAGGGGAATTTCTTCCAAATAGTGAAGTAGAAATTTATAAAGATTCTCTTTTCTTTAATACCGTGAAAACAAATGATAAAGGTGAATTTAATAATGCTATAAAACCATTGAAAGAATTTACTAAAATAAGCATCATTGGGGTTAGTGAAGGAATAAAAAGTAAACCTATTTCTTTAATTGTAAAAGATTCGATTGCACCATCCATTACTTCGCTGTCTACTATAACTGATCAATCACAGAATGTAACCGGAATATCTGAGCCTTTTGCAACTGTAAAAGTATTTATGAATGACAATCTTATCGGTAATAATACAGTTAGCTCAACTGGAAAGTTCACTGTTAAAATTGGTAAACAAAAAGCGAATTCAATTCTCAAGGTAATCGTTTTGGATCAAAGTAATAATCAAAGTAAACCATTTACATTGCGCGTATCACATTATATTTCACCAGTAGTAAGTACAGTTAAAAATAACTCAACGTTATCAGCTGGCCAATTATTGATTATCAATACAAAGACGAATAAACTAACTTTTTATCGTAATGGTAACCTTGTTAAAACTTTTACTGTTGCAACAGGTAAGTCATCAACACCTACACCTACTGGAAAATTTGTAATCTCAAACAAAGTGAAGAACCGCCCATGGTACAAGGGAAATATTCGTGGAGGCGATCCTAGGAATCCACTTGGTAACCGCTGGCTAGGATTAAGTGTTGGTGCTGCATATGGAATCCATGGAAATAATAAAGAAAGTTCCATTGGACAATCAGTAAGTTCAGGTTGTGTTCGAATGCATAACAGTGAAATCCAATGGCTTTTTGAGCAAGTTAATGTAGGAACAACTGTCATTATTGCTAATTCTTCCAATTCGAATGGTAAAATAGCCAGTTCTTATGGTATTTCGATCGCGTAAGTAAAAAAAGGATGTCTCATAGTCAATTTTTTTGACTAATAGACATCCTTTTATTTTATGTTTTCCATTTAAAGAGAACCCATTATTCTTCAGATTTTACCATTTACTTATACAAACTGTCGGAGAAATTCAATCAACTGTTTTAATGAATCTTGAACAATTGGGAGATGGAATTCCTTATCACTAGGCCTGATTTTTTTGTATTAATTTTATACAGGTCATTTCTTCCTAACTAGAGGTTGAAGCAATTTAAGTTCTACATTACCTTAATGCTTTCGAATAAAGACAGTATTCTCAAGATAAGATTATTTTAAAATAGATCCAATGCATTAAGTAAAATTTTCAAATTAAGCAAATGATAAAAATGGAAATTTATCTTTATCCTATACTCTAAAGACCTTAAGGTGGTATACATGCATAGAAGATTTGTAATCATATTTTTAACTTTTTTATTGTTATTCTTACTTCCATCCATTACATCATTTGCAACAGTAATATATGAAGTTAAACCCGGTGATAGTTTAAATAAAATATCTGCACAGTACAAACTAAATGTAAAAACAGTTGCTCATTTAAATGGACTTGAAAAAAATGATAAATTAGTGATCGGCCAAGCAATGATCATCCCAGGTTCAACGTACTATGTGAGAGGAAATGAAACGTTATGGGATATTGCTTATAGACATTCGATTAGTGTTAACCTGTTAAAATCCAAAAATAAGTTAAGAAATGACAATATAATTCCTGGGCAAAAATTATTTATTCCGTCAATTTCAAAAAAGAAAGTATGGGCAGGGACTTATTTTATACCTAAAAGTAAAAAAACGAATAATTGGATGCTGGAGCATTATAAAAAAACGTTAACAAGTATTTTTATTTTTGAATATCATTCAACTAAACAAGGAAATTTGATAAAAGTAAAAGAAAATGGTGCGATTAAACAAGCTTGGAAAAAAGGTATAACACCTTATGCGACCCTTACTAATATTAGCGATAAAGGTTTTGATCCAAATTTATTACATAATATTATAAGTAATAAAATCTTACGAAAAAAATTAATTTCAAATATCTATACATTATTAGATCGAAATGATCTTAAAGGAATCAATTTGGATTTAGAAATGGTTAAACCAGATGACCGAATAGATCTTAATCAATTTATAAAAGAATTATCTTTTAAGTTGCATCGGTCTAAAATGGAACTACTAATAGCTATGCCCCCAAAAGATGCGGAAAATAATCCAAGTTACTATAGTGCTTATGATTATAAAACAATTGGAAAATATGTAGATAAGATGTTTATAATGGCGTATAACTGGCATTGGTCGGGCAGTGCATCCGGTCCTATAGCACCCATACAAAATGTGAGAAATTCTTTAAAATATGCTGTAAATGTTGTTCCAAGGTCCAAATTATTACTTGGAATTCCTCAATATGCATATGATTGGCCATTAACAGGTGATATCCGAACAGGGAGCGCGATTTCTACACAAAACGCGATAAATATGTATAAGAAAAATGAAAGCCAAGTTTACTATGATCGAGACGCATCAGCACCAGCGTTTCGATATATAGATAAAAAAGGAACACAGCATGAGGTATGGTTTGAAGACCCTCGAAGTTTACTTGCAAAATTTCATTTAGTTAAAGAATATAAATTAGCTGGATTGGGGTGCTGGCATATAGGGATCACAATGCCACAAACAGAAGAAATATTATTAAATGAATTTTGGATTCAATAAAATGTTTATTTAATTGATGATAAATATTTAGAAAATAACAATTTAATAAAATTCTACACCAAAGTAAAAAGGCACAGATTTTTTTCTGAGCCTTTTTGCTGTTTTAGGATTTACGCCTATTCACCAAACTTTTTAGAATTACATTTTCAAAAAACACTAAATCGCAATGTTTCTTTTGATTTAGGTGATAATGTTCTATAAATTCAGCTAATCCATCATTTTCATGATGTCCAGTTACAAAGTCAGATGCTGCTTTAACTTCATCGGTAGCGTTCCCTATAGCCACACCCAACTTGACGAAGCATTTCAATATCATTTGGTCCGTCTCCTATAGCTACAACTTCATTTGGATTAATTCGATATGCACGAAGTAGTTTTATACTAGCAGACCATTTTGAAACATTTGGAGCAACATGATTTCAGCTTCCTTTTTAAACAAAGCAGATAATTCAATATAGTGTTCGTCTGTTCGAACACTATATTTATAAAGTAATTTGTTGTCTAAAAGAACTGTTTTTATAGATCGAATTCAGAGTTAAAAACATTGGAAGGATGCATTAGAGAATTAAGTGTAATCTTAATTGAATACTTTTATTGTATATAAATTGGAAAGAACGAAAAAATAAAATAGAAAATAAGATGGAAATTCTAGGAAGATTAGATTTAATACTTAGAAATAAGTAAACAAACTCGATTGGGTGGTCAAAATGCGTTTCAAATCTAATGAACGAATTTTAAATAGTCAAGAGTCCGAGAAAGAAACAAAGTCAATAACATCCATATTTCAACAGGCTGCTAAATCGAGCGATTTTCACCAATTTTCATTATCTAAAGAGCAGGATCTAACTATTAGTTACTTTAAAAGTATGGTAGATGGAGAAAAAATAAATAACCTTTTACTCCCGGCATTGCAAGAGAATATTAAGAAAATTAGTACGATAAATGATGTGAAGAAGTCGATTCCTTTTGAGGATGTCCAATTTACAAATGACCCACTAGATATCGAAGAAAGATTAATAAAAGGATACGTTATTATTGAATTAAAGTATTTCAAACGTTTTTTGACGATAAGCGTAGAAAATACAAATCTTGGTTATCGCGAGAATAATGATACAGAAAATGAATTTAGTGTTATTGGTCCAAAAGTTGGATTTGTTGAAAATCTAAGTACAAATCTTCATCTACTTCGAAAACACTTAGCTGTACCAGAGTTAGTTTTTGAGGAAATCAAAATAGGTTCAATGTCTAAAACAGAAGTAGTTATTGCATATTTGGATGGAATTACGAATCCAGAATACGTACAAACAGTTCGTCAACGTTTGGAAAACATCGACTTTGACGTTATTTTTGATAATTCCCTTATTGACCAGATTATTTCAGATAACTCAAATACGCCTTTTCCTATTTTTTTATCTACTGAACGGACTGATCGGGTTGTATATGCAATGGTTAATGGGCAAGTTGCTATCCTATCGAATGGATCGCCTTACATTATTACAGGACCAACCACTATATTGGATTTTTTCATATCACCTGAAGATTATTATCTAAACTGGGTACTAGGATCATTTTTTCGAATCATTCGTATAATGAGTGTTATTTTCTCATTGTTTGCTACACCAATATATGTAGCAATTTTAACGTACCATTATGAAGTTTTACCTGATGATTTATTGCAACCTCTCATTAGTTCAAGAGCTCATGTTCCATTTCCCCCGATATGGGAAGCCATTTTTTTGGAAACTACAATTGAACTGTTGAGAGAGGCAGGAGCTCGCTTACCTACAAAAATTGGACAGACACTTGGTATTGTAGGTGGGATTGTAATCGGACAGGCATCTGTCCAAGCTGCATTAACAAGCAATATTTTACTTATCATTGTATCACTGTCTGCACTAGCTTCTTTCACAACACCTATATTTAAAATGTCAAATGCCATTCGTCTTTTGCGGTTTCCACTCATTTTACTTGCAGCATTTATGGGCGGTTTTGGAATTATAATAGGATTTGTTCTTCTGCTAGGGCATTTATTAAAGCTTAAATCCTTAGGAAATCCGTATATGGTTCCTTTATATCCTTTTAGAATAAAAAGCTTTGGCGATAGTTTTATTCGGTCATCATATCAATTTACAAACACTCGCAGTAGATTTTTAAGACCTCTATCACTTAAAAGATATAATCCTAATCAAGTTAAGGATGATCGTAATAATGAAGATGAATAGGATAAATCTAAAAAATAAATGCTCTTTTTGTGCTTTTTTTCTACTAACCTTGTTACTATCAGGCTGCTCTTTTCCTCGGCAAAAAATTATTGATGAAGTACAAATTCTATCAGTATACGGTTTTGATAAGGTTGATGATCATTTTGTTGGAACGGCACTTTATTCTGATTTTACCGATGTATCAAACAAAGGGAGCTCGATCCTACAGGGGAGTGGTAAGAAATCACTATTAATTAAACAAGCTTTAAATGAACAATCCCCAAAACCGATAGAAATTGGGAAGTTGAACCTTCTAATTTTCGGAAAAGATCTAGCAGAAAATGGGGTGTCGTATTTTATTAAGGCTGTTTGTAGGGATCCATTGATTGGAAGCAATGCACTATTGGCTGTTTCAGAAGAACCAGCAGGAGATTTATTAATGAAAAACAAAGAGAAAGACAGCAACTATATCTATAAATTAATTGAACAAAATTTTAAGAACCAATTTGTACCGCTTCCAACTTTTCATAGTTTTTTATTTGATTACTATGGAGAAGGTAGAGATGCTTCAATACCATATATTAAGATAAATCAAAACAAGAATATTGAAGTAAACGGGCTAGCTGTATTTAAGAAGGACAAACTTGCTCTTATCTTAAATCCAAAAGAAAGCTTACTGTATAAAATATTAAGAGGAAGAGTAATTAGAGGGCAAACAGAATTTAATATTCAGAAGGGGAAGAAAAATGATTCTGCAATATTAACGATTTTAAATGGGGATGAAAAAAGATTAATTAAAACTAATAAGACAAAAACAAAAGTGAAATTTGATATTACTCTAAATGGGATGGTAAAAGATTATCCAATTTGGCTAGATTTAATGAAAAGAAAAAATAATCTATTTTTAAATAATCAATTAGAAAAACAGATGAAAGAAGATTTTGAAAAACTATTTTTAACCTTTCAAAAACATCAAGTCGATCCTTTAGGTATAGGTGATTTAGCACGAGCACATTCGAAAAAATGGAACGAAAAGGAATTTTATGAAAAGGTGTATCCAACTATTGATTTTGATGTGAATGTAAAAGTTGTATTATTTCAATCCGGGATTGGCGAGTAAAAAGTGAAGGAGATCCGTCTATGAGTAAACAATTAAAAGAAAGTCTGACAGTATCTCCCTTTTTTTTATTATTTCTTATTCATAGTACCCAAACAGGTGTTGGCTTGCTGAATTTTCAAAATGAAATAGTAAAAGGAGCCGGACAAGATGCATGGGTTTCGGTTTTAATAGTGGGTATATCTTTTCATATCATTATTTGGTTAATGTTTTACTTGTTAAAGAAATCGAATAATGGAGATATTATGTCTTTACACCAACAATTATTTGGGAAATGGATAGGAAATATATTAAATACTTTTTTTTATGTTTACATACTTTTAGTCATTACAACGATCATTAGGTCCTATATAGCAGTTCTTATTACTTGGGTTTTTCCATATTTTCCAATTTGGTTATTATCACTTATTATGCTATTTGTTATCACATATTTGGTCATTGGAGGATTTAGAGTCATTACAGGAATCTGTTTTTGGGGAGTAATCATTCCTTCTCTCTTATTGTTAACATTTTACTTTCCATTAAAATATGCATATTGGACGAATTTATTACCAGTTTTTAATCATAGTATAAGTGACTATTATGTTTCAGCAAAAAATTGTATTCTGATGTACTCTGGACCTGAGTTTTTGCTAATTTACTTCCCATTTATTAAAAATAATCAAAAATCTCAAAAATGGGCACATATTTCTCAAGCGTATACAATCATTTTATACTTATTTGTTACATTCGTTTCATTTGCTTACTTTAGTCATGGACAACTTAAACATATAACTTGGCCAACCCTTATGATGTCAAAAATTATTCGCTATCCATTTATAGAAAGATTTGAATATGTTTATATTTTTTTATGGCTCTTAGTAATTCTTCCTCCTTGTTGTATGGCATTGTGGGGAGCGTTCCGAATTTTAAAAGAATCGTTTAAATTTAAAACTAGAAAGTCTTTATGGTTCACAATATTAATTGTTTATTTCATGGTGATCAGTGTCAAAAGTAAATTGGATGTGGAGAAAATAGGGACTTTCATGACATATGTCACTTCTAGTTTTCTTTATTTTTATATACCAATTTTGTTTATTATTTATATGGTCTTTCAAGCTTTTAAAAAAGCCGATAGGTTAGGGTGAAATTAGTTTGTTATATAAAATGAAAAGTTATTTAACAAAAGGATATAAGCTATGTTCAATATAATTAATAAATTTAATGATTACAAATATTTAATCATTAATCCATTTGAACAAAAATTATTGATCGAGGGGCATTACAAACTCATTCAAGGGGAAACGAAAAATGGACAATCGTTTACTGATTTAAGATTGATGTTCGCTCATTTGGCCAAAGAAATTGGAAAGAAAGTGGTACTTGTTGGGTTCGAAGTATAGGTAGAAGGATTACTGATTAAAACGAGTAATTTTTTCCCGTACCTAAACGATTGCATAATAATAGGGAAAACTTACTATCATGCAATTCATTAGGTGCATTACGATGTTTTGCTACACATTCATAACTTATCATCAATGAGTATTAGTTCGGATAACTATATTGCTTCGATTGATTCACATCAAACACCAAATAGTTCGCTTGCAAAAGAGGGTCACTATCTCCTCGAGAAAAAATCGATGGAAAAATGAAGAATCATTTCGTTTTTAGACAAAATAAATTCCCAAATAGTAGATTACCTATCCTTATTATCGGATGGGCTTTTTTTAGTATCTACTATAAGGGGATAATATCATTTACAGAACTATGTTAGTGACAACTATAAAGATGTGTACGTACAACATCTATTACGAAATTGAAAATGAACAGTTCAGATTTAAGATTGTATTTTACGTATTACAGTAACCACTATTCTTAGCATTCGATATCGGAAACGAGGTATTTTTCCACAAAACGCAAAAAAACCTTAGTACACGGCGAGAGATAGCGTCCTTCAAGGTAAAAGATAGAAACCCAACGTGAAAGAGGAGGGTCCAAGGATAAAATAGAAACTGTTGGTCCCGGAGACTCCGCCATCAAACGTGGAAGTATCGAAATGCCTAGCTCCTTTGTCACCAATGTTCGTGGTGAGGCGCACTCGTAGGCGATATGCGGCTCGAAACCTTCACTAATGCACGTTGCAAGTAGTTGTGAACGAATTCCGGACCCTTCCTTAAAGAATACGAATGATTCTTCCTTAAGTTCTCCGATTGAAATTGTTTTTCTCTTCTCCAGTGGATGTCCTTTCGCGACAACTAGAACCAATTCATCTTGATATAAAGGTTTTGAGCAAATCCCCGTCTGCGCTACTAACTTTACCAAATTCGGTGAGTATTTAAAATCCAATGAGTGACCCATTGCGACATCTAATTCTCCCTTTTGAAGACCCTTTAGCATCAATTCAGTAGTATTCTCCCTTAAAAAAACTTTAATCGCAGGGTACTCTTTCCCGAACGCTACCAGCAAACTCGGCAACCTAGTTTGTACTAAAGATTCTAGCGCTCCTACGATAATTTTGCCGTGAGGGTAATTTATAAACTCTTTGACTGAGTCTTTCGCTCTTTGCGCCTCTGCTAAGGTCTTTTCAGCACCAATATAAAATTGCTCCCCATACTCTGTTAGCGTTACTCCCCGCCCGGTTCGTTTAAAGAGCTTAACGCCGAGCTCCTGTTCCAAATTACCTATCTGTTGCGAGAGCGCCGGTTGTGCTATCTTTAACCGTTCAGCCGCTCTTGTATAATTTTTAAGTCTTGCTACCTCTACGAAGTAAGTTAGTTGTCTAAGCTCCATACATTAAATGACCACCTAAAATCAAGATATAAGTAATTATTATAGTTAATATACCATATATATATTTTTCTTATCAATCAAGCCATATTATAATTTTTAAGATAGAGAAAAGAGGGAATAGTTAATTATTTTCATCATAAAAAATATGGAAAGAAGGAGAAAAAGTGAGTAGTAATCAATCATAAGGAAGATGGTACTTTGGCTGGAACATTGTAGCAGTGTGCACAATTCTCACGTTATTAACAGTAGGGACAAGATTAGGCATTGGTCCATTTGTAAAACCAATTTTGAATGATTTAGGAATGGATAGAACCACGCTCTCAGTCATTATTGCAATCGGCATGTTGGTCTACGGCATTGGTATGCCGTTAGCAGGGCGATTGTTGGATTGGTTTGGAACGCGAATTGTTCTGCTGATTGGTGTGGGATTGGTCGTGTCATCTATTATTTGGACGTATTTTTCTCATGGCTTACTAAGTTTTACGATTGCTTATGGCGTGTTGCTTTCACTGGGATTATCTTTTACCAGTCCTGTGACAGTCTCTCCTGTAGTCAGCAGATGGTTTACACGGCAAAGAGGAAAAGCGTTGTTTTACTTGTCAACTGGCTCCATGGCTGGGATTGCCATCATGACTCCCATTTTTACATTGTTTATTAATCTTGTCGGGTGGCGCAACACCTTAATGCTGCTCGCAGGTATCTTTATCCTTATCGCTGTCCCTTCAGCCATTATTGTCATCCGCGATGAAGTGCCCGAGGGAAGTGATGCGTTGCCAGGAAACCTGTGGGACGCATCCGGTAATAAAAAACAAGAACCGCTCGTTTTTTCCTCTTGGACTAAAGCCCTTAAGACACGTCCGTTTTGGCAAATATCTTTTGGGCTGTTTGTCTGCGGCGTCAGTATGAATCTACTTGGATCTCATGGTATACCAATGTTGACAGATCATCATTTTTCTAATGTCACCGCTTCGTTTGGGGTCGGGATGATTGGTGTTGTTGCAATGATTAGTAAGCTGTTCTTGGGTTCTCTTTCAGATCGAATTCCTCGTGGAAAAATACTGAGTGTGATTTATTTTGTCCGTGGATTAGGTTTCTTAGGTCTAGTTTTGGTGACCGCCCCATGGCAGTTATATATGGTAGCTGGAATCGGAGGGTTGGTATGGGCAGGAAGTATGGCACTTTCTTCTGCGATTCTGGGAGATATCTATGGTGTGAGATGGATGGGTATTTTATATGGTTGGGCATATTTCATTCATCAAATAGGTGGAGCAATTGGCTCCTTTCTAGGCGGGTGGAGCTATGAGCATTTTGGCACACATCTAGTTTCCTATAGTATCACCACCTTATTATTACTTTTGGCGAGTGTGGTATCTTTACAAATCCCTTCCCAACTGAATTTACCAAATAAGCAAGATTTATCTGTTAAGGCTAAATTGTAAAGACGTAAAGTTTTCACTGTTTCTGGCAGAAATATACCTTTACATTCAAGAAAAGAAAGAAACAGTAGCGTTCATATACTTCAGAAATGTCCACAAAATCCAAAGAAGGGAGTACCATCTTCCAAGGATTCTTTTCTTCAGGTTTCTTTCATAAGTTATTGAACCAACCTGTTAAATATTTTCATTTAATGTTTGTTTCACTTTATTCTAGAAGTATTTATAAAATCTAATACATAAAACAAAAAACTTATGAGGAGTTAAATTAATGGAATTAAGGGAAATAGAATATTTTTTGGCTATATGTGATGAATTACATTTTACAAGAGCAGCAGAAAAATTAGGAATATCACAACCTGCTTTAAGCCGTCAAATGAGAGCCCTTGAAGATAAATTAGGAGTTCGTTTATTTGATCGCTTAGGTAAAAAAATTGCCATTACTGAAGGGGGAAAAATTCTAAAAGAAGAATCCGATAAAATATTTTCTAATATAAAATTTATCTATGAACAAATTGGAGAGCTTCAAAAAGTAAAAAGAGGAAAACTTATTGTTGGAGCAATGTCTGGGGAGTTAAGTCAGCTGGCATCTGTAGTATTCTTAGAGCTTCACAGAATGTACCCCTATTTACAAATGAAGATTATTAAGTTAGCTAATATTGAAGATAGAGTTATTCAAAATGAAATCGATATAGCTTTGACACACCAAGCTTATGAAAAAGAACTGTTAACAAATATACCTTTATATAATGAAGAATTTTCTTTAGTAGTTCATATTGACCATCATTTGGCTAAAAGAGATATTGTTGAATTTGAAGAGATCAAGGACATTCCACTTGTTTTAAGTCCGAAGAACCACAATTGCCGAAAATTATTTGATGATGCCGCTACTTCTAAGGGATTTGTCATCCAGCCAATCATAGAATTAACGGATGTTCAATCTATTTTGAATATTGTGAAAGCAGGTGTTGGAGCTACCATACTTCCTAATTCTCTTCTCGCTTTTGAGAATCCTCAATCAGTTAAAGTAATTAAATTAGTTAATCCTGTTATTTGTAAGGAAATTGCTATTGTACATCACAAAGAAAAGTATATTGGAACTGCAGCTAGGAATTTTATGGACATTTTGCTTTCACATGTGAATGAGAATAGTCTTTATGTAGGAAATATTGAATATTCATTAATAAATTCCTGAAAGCTTATACAAAATTATTTGAGTATTTGGCAGTTTAGTCCAATAAAAGAATGAATGGTAATTCATTTTGTGATAAAGTTAAAATGCAGAATATTTTAAAAAATAAAACGAATGGAGGTAACTGTAGTTGGGGGTTTATACGTATTAAATATACCGTTACTAAAGATAATTATTTGAAAATGATTATTGGTTTAACAGTAAGGAGATAAGGAGATGAATGGTGATGTTTTTAAAGAAAAAATCATACTTAGGAGAGAAAAATGGCGTCTCATACTTGAATGGAGAAGTTAAATTTCAAAGTGTTTCATTAAATGTTTACAGTTATTTAGTGGATGGTGTATTAATTGATACTGGATCGCAGTCCTTACATAGATATTTCGAATCTTTTATTGACCAAGCAGATTTTGATCAAGTAATGATAACTCATTCTCATGAAGATCATTCAGGTTGTGCTGCTTATATTGAAAAAACTAAGAATCTACCAATATATTTAAGTGAAAAAACAATTGATTATTGCGCACGATGTGCAGATTATCCTTTATATAGGCAACTCTTTTGGGGGAGAAGAAAGCCGTTTCATGCTAAGGCTATGCCTGAAACGTTTACATCCAGAAATGCGACATGGAAAGTAATCGATACACCTGGTCATGCTTTTGATCATAAAGCTTTATTAAATCAGGAAACAGGTCAATTATTTACGGGAGATTTATTTGTAAGTGACCGGACAAAAGTCGTATTAGCAGAAGAAAGTATCCCTACAATTATTCATTCATTAGAGAAAGTTTTAACTTATGATTTTCAAGATGTATTTTGCAACCATGTAGGATTTGTAGAAGATGGTCGCGCAGCGCTTGAACGAAAACGAGACTATTTATTATCTATTAAGCATAAAGTATTAACTTTACAAAAAGAAGGGGATTCAGTTGAAGTTATCCGTAATAAGCTATTTCCAAAAAAATACCCAATTATAAAATTTTCAGACGGAGAATGGGATTCACTACACATTGTAACATCGATAATAAATGAAAATAATGTACGTAAACCTGATTTATTTTAAAAGATATTGAGGGCTTATTGGACAGATCCTTTTAATTTATGTTGATAAGGTATTAGTAATTTTTAATAATGAATATGGCTAAAATAACCCCGACAAATGTGATTAATCCAGCAAATATACTAGCATAAAACGATTATCCCAATGAATAAATGACTTAAAATAGGCTGTCGAGTATTTCTCGACAGCCTGAGGATGTCCCTTAGGTACATCTTATTTACCTTTATGAAGCAGGTTCAACTTTTGTTGCAATATAGCCTAAGCCATCCCATTGTAGATACACACGATATTTTTGCGAGCCTTTTGCTTTTGCTGATACAGTCCCGACTGATCCGCCTTGGTTGCTTTTGTCGCTCCCTAAAAACCATACAGTTAATTTATAAGTTTTATAAGTCCATATTGAACTACGCATGTGTTAGTTAAAGATTATAAGTTGCCAATGGCAACTTTTTTAATGTACTCCCATGAAAATTAAATTCTCCATAAAACCAAAAAAGGGCATTCAAAAATAAACTCATAAATAACTTTTTTAAAAAAAGGCTGAGCCTTTTAGGTGATCGTATTCAGTTTAGAAAATCGGAAAACAAAAACCTTCCTTTCTTAGTTAATAAAAATGAGGCTAGCGCGACAGTCGGTGGTACACAGTGGTCGTCGGAGTCAGACTAAATCATGGGCTCTAAGGCACCATAGTGCAAAGACCTTCCTCGCCAGCCATTAAACATTGTGTAGACACGGTAACAATTTTCATTCTCTGTGGTGCAGCGCTTGCGCTGCATGAGTGGCTAAATGGCAGATTAGTTGAATTAGGAATGTTTACAATAAATATTGGAGGCTAATTTTTATTTGAGATTTTGGAGGAAAGTGAATTGATAGAAAAAGGAATTTTTTTATCTGTTATAACTATTTATATATTGTTCGTTGTTTAAAAGGACTTCAATATTTTACAAAATGAATTTAAACTAAATCCAATAAAAATTGTAGTTAGAATAAGTCTCCTACTCCTTGCAGAGACTACTTTTGATTATTTTTATTAGTTTAAAAAGGAGAGAATTTTATGAAATCAACAAAATCTGTTGAACCATTATTTACCTCATTTGAAATTGGAGAATTGAAGCTTGAAAATCGATTTGTTATGGCACCAATGACCCGCAAGTTTTCACCGAATGGGATTCCAGGTTCCAATGTTGCTGAATATTATCGACGACGAGCTGAGAACGGAGTTGGTTTAATTATCACTGAAGGTACTCTAATTGAGCATCCTGCAGCTGGAGCAGAACCTGGTGTTCCACATTTTTATGGTGAAGAAGCTCTAAACGGATGGGCGCAAGTTGTTAAGAAAGTACATGAGGCTGGAGGGAAAATTGCTCCACAGATTTGGCACACTGGTATGGCGCGCGAAAAGAAAAATTTTCCTGATTCAGATGTCAATCCAATCGGTCCATCAGGTATCAGTTTAACTGGTGAAAAGGTATCTGAACCATTAAACGTCGAAGAGATTCAAGAACTTATTCAAGCTTACGCAAATGCTGCCTCTAATGCTAAGAAACTTGGCTTTGATGCAGTGGAAATACATGGCGCTCATGGATACCTTATAGACCAGTTCTTCTGGGACGTAACCAATAAGCGTACAGATGAATATGGTGGTGATCTAGTTAGTCGCACACGTTTTGCTGTAGACGTAATCAAAGCCGTGCGTCACGCTGTCGGTCCTAACTTCACTATTATTTTCCGATTTTCTCAATGGAAAGTTACCGACTATAATTTCAAACTAGCAAAGACTCCCGATGAATTGAAAATTTTCCTTCAACCGCTTTCTGAGGCTGGTGTAGATATTTTCCATGCTTCTACACGAAGATTCTGGAAGCCAGAGTTCGAGGAATCAGACCTTAACCTAGCAGGCTGGGCTCGTAAAATTACAGGTAAACCAGCAATTACAGTCGGATCAGTTGGTTTGGATTCTGAGATCATGAACTTATTCACGGAAGGTAAGGGTGGACAACCGGCAGATATCGATAATTTGATCGACCGTCTTGAGCGAGAAGAGTTTGATCTTGTGGCCGTTGGACGAGCACTACTAGCAGATCCGGCTTGGGTAGCAAAAATTCGTGAAGGTAACACCGAAGAACTGCGTTCATTTACGAAGGAAGCTTTAAATATTTTGAAATAAATACAAGGAGTTACTATTCACTTTGATAAAAAACAGGCAGGTTGCTAAAAATGATAGCTGTCTTTTTTTGAAAATTTTATAAACTCTTATGAGAAAAGAATTCTTATAAATTATTTAAAGCATCTGCTATTGGAGTTTTACCATCTCACATTGTTATGACTTTGCCTATATTTTACAGATGAGACTTTTACATATCTTTTCTAAATGTATTGAAAAGAAATATAAAAATTATAGTTTATGGGGTATGAGTGAAATTAATAAAGATATTTGGGAACTAATCCCAAACAGTTTTGAGGGATTGAATCGATATTTAACAAATACCCTACTGAGAGTAAATTAAAGAATAGGATAGGGTTTTTGTTTGTGGGCGAAACAGAAAAAAATTTTAGAAAAAACTACAAGCAAAATATTTTAAGTTTAACTTTTTTAATAAATGAATTTAAAAAATGGATAACAGACCAACTAGAATAGAATGACCTGCTATTCCTAAATCAATGTCCCCTTTTTTTAAACTTGTCTTTATTTCGCTTATACTATGAATTGGATTAAATGTGAAGACAGGGGTAGTATAAACACGTAAACAATAGTATCAACGGAAATTCTATTTATTTTTAAAGCATTCTCAAATTAGACCCTAAAAAAGAAAGGAATGACTTGGCATGAGCACTCAAACTAATTCACCTCAATTACCAGAAAATCTTCGTAAATTCAATCCAGTGACAGTGATTGGAGCTGGTCTTATTGGAATATCATGGACAGCATATTTCCTTGCGAAAGGATTGGAGGTAAGAGTGAATGATGTTCGATCTGATTTAGAGGACGTTGTGCATAACGGGATAGTACAGATTATCCCGTCGTTACGTGAACTTGGACTCCCAACGGAAGGTCTTACAGACAGACTTATTATTGAGAAGGACCTTGAACGTGCATTGGAAGGTGCTGCATTGGTACAAGAAAACGGTCCTGAACGGATCGAAATCAAACAAGAGTTATATACTCAGATTGAAAAATTTGTAAATAAGGATGCTTTATTATTGTCATCTTCTTCTGGGTTAAAAGCAAGTGATATTTCTAAAAACATGGTACATCCTGAACGTATGTTGATTGGACATCCTTTTAATCCGCCGCATCTTGTCCCACTCGTTGAGGTTGTACCTGGAACCAATACGGCACCAAATACAGTCGAGCAAGCTGTTGCTTTTTATAAAGAGTTAGGGAAGAATCCACTTGTATTGAAGAAAGAAATAGCTGGATTTGTTGCTAATCGTCTTCAATCAGCATTATTTCGTGAGGCTATCTATTTAGTGTCAGAAGGCGTTGTTTCGATGAAGGATCTTGATGAAATTGTAACAAGTTCGATTGGTCTTCGATGGGCAGCAGGTGGACCGTTTTTGACTTTCCATTTAGGGGGTGGAAAAGGAGGATTCCCTGCTTTCCTAAAACATCTAGGACCAGGAATGGATTCACTTTGGGATAATCTTGGTAAGCCACATTTAAATGAGGCTATGACTCAATCATTATCCGAATTGTCTATTTCTTCTTTTGGCGATACATCGGTCGATGATCTTGAAATAGAGCGTGATCAACGACAAATAAGTATCCTTCGTTCATTAAATGAGAATCGATGTAAATAACATAGCAAAAAATTGCAATAAACCATTAACAGCACCTGCTTACCCCGTGCCAACATATAAATTTGTTAACCGTGAGTATCTTAATATTATATACCGAACGGATGATAAAGCTTTACGGCGTCAGTGCCAGAACCTCTTGAAATTACTGAACCTATAGTGAAATTCGAAGTGATGTGGATGCCCGATGTTTCTGGACTTGATGCCTATACAGAGACAAGACAAGTAATCCCTTTAGTTTCATCGGTGAAGAAGGAGATTTTGTACATTCTATGTACGTAGACAATTTCCCAGCTATTGCAAGGGGACGTGAACTTACTGCATTAAAATTGGGTGCACTTTGCTTGTATTGAAAGTAGTTTCAGCGTCACATATCCTAAGGGATTTAACCTAAACTTAGTGAGGAATGCTACCTTTAAAATAGAATCGGAGGTAAATCCGTGCAAAGAGGTAAGGGTTACGTGATACTTTTTTCAATATGCCTGCTTATAAGCTTCGCGAAGCTTGTTCATACTGAAAAAAAGAACCAACCAAGTAAAGTTGTGAAAGAATTTCCTTCAAGCAATCGACCATCAGAATTGGTATGCGATTCCAAATCTGTGGGTGAAAAATGAAGATTTGCTTGGATTTATTAAAAATAAGCAAAATCAAAAAGAGAAAAATGGATTCTTTGGGATCCAGAAAGCAAAGATAAAGTATCTGAAAGAGGTACCGTATTCGTATGCTTCGCAATATTTACCAACGTGATATATAGAGAAATTTAAGAATCCGAGAGTATTTTATGTTGGAGTTGATTACAAAGTAAACAAAGAGAATCAGTACCAACTAAATGGAGTTAACTTTTCTTTGTTACGACTGTTTTAGAAGACGGTATGTGGAAAATTGTTACAGAAAACGATTCCACCAATCAATTCGCTTATTAGAGATGGATATGGATTTGGAACTGATGATGAAAAGACATATGATGAAAGGCGAATGAAATACCTCAATCGCTTTTCCGTTAGTTCGTTATTATCAGGAGGAATAATGGGTGAAATTGTACCGTCAATGTAATAACCTCATACAATTAACTGTTGCTTTAATTGAACAACGGTAGACTGCTTTGCAGTCTATTTTTATTTTTCTAACTGGCAGTTTGGTTCAGTAAGGATAAAAGGGTATTATGGCTGAATTATTTTATATATAAATGATATGGAAGTTATTTTCCTATATAACCTTTTCTCGGAGGTCAATGATGCTAAAGATAGTAACTCTGTTGAAAGTAATTGGATTTTTTTCTAATGATTTCTCTAATATTCGTAACGATATTAATAATAAACTATTTTATGTCGTTAAAAAAATATCTGAGTGAAATTTATTAGAAATTGGAGGTATTATTTATTATAAAAAGTAAGGGGTATTCAACTAAAGCATGCGTTCGTATTATAAGGTCATCCAGTTTTTACTGGTTGACCATTTTTCATATGGTTTTATTATTATGGTAGCCGGGGTAGAACGTTGCATGCGTGGGGCTTTGACCCCGTCAACTAAACAGTTCGCCCCCTATTTGTAGAAGCATGATTTGGGCTGGTTGGGACTTAGATCTCGTATAACAAGCGAACCTATGAAACTACAAAAAGAACGAGGGGTTACCGGTGAATTTATTTGAGGAGGAGATCATTTATGAATCCAGTAGTTGGTCTGGATATTGCCAAAGGTGAAAGTCAAGTTCAAGCATTTTTAGATAAGGGGCATCCTTATAAACGCAGTTTTAAAATTACTCATACACTCGATGGATTTGAACAGTTACATCATTTTTTATTAGAAATTGAGATACTAACTATGAAATTGAGATACTAACTAAACAAAACCTGCGATTGTCTTAGAGTCAACAGGTCACTATCACTCACCCATTCTTCATTTTTTAGAAGAACATAATTATTTATATATTGTCGTTAATCCATTAATTTCTTATCGAGCGAAAAGCACGAGTTTGCGAAAAGTTAAAACTGACGCGATTGATTCCTATCACCTGTGCGAGTTGTATTACAAAGAAGAGCTAGAACCATATAAAAAACGAGGAATTCAGCTTCTAAATCTTCGGAATTTAACTCGTCAACACGATAGTATTACAGGAATGAGTTCTAAAACAAAATTACAGTTCCAAACAATACTTGATCAAGTGTTTCCTGAATACACTAGTGTATTTGGAGACCTTTACTCGATTGTTTCTCTTCTCACTTTACTAGAGTTTCCAACGTCAAATGACGTTCTTAAGGCAGGAGAAGGCTTACTTTCTGAGAGGATCAAATTCTATTGTAATAGTCGTTCAAAATCTTGGGCAAGAACAAAAGCAAAAGATTTAATAGCAGCCGCAACAAAAAATCGATTTCAAACAAACTTATATCAAAGTCTCGTCATAACGATGGAAATGCACATTAAGTTGGTCCTTCAATACAAAGAGCATCTATCGAAATTAAAGCTTGAAATAGATGCCCTTGTGAAAGAAATTGAAGAATATAAGATTATCCAAACGATTCCCGGTATTGGAGAAAAAATCGCCGCCACGATTCTTTCAGAAATCGGAGAAATCGATCGGTTTAATCACCCTAAAAAACTTGTGGCTTTCGCGGGAGTTGATCCAAGCGCCTTTGAGTCAGGTAGATTTACAGCGACTTAAAACCGTATTACAAAACGTGGATCTAGTAGACTAAGGCATGCCTTGTTTATGGCTGTTAAATGCGCCATTCGAGATAGTCGTAAAAAGAAAACGACCAATGAAATCATCCCAAGAAATAAGAGATTACGTGAGTTTTACGACAAAAAACGTAGTGAAGGAAAACCTTATAAAGTATCCGTTATAGCTTGTGTAAATAAGCTTTTACACTGGATTTATGCCCTATTAAAAACCAATACGACTTTCCAAGATATAGGCTTAAATGTAAAAATAAAGCAAGAAATACAAAACCTTCCAAATCATAACAGATGGAAGGTTATTTGACATGTCTATTTTTAGTATAACATGTGTTTTATAAAATTTTTATTGAAAAATATTGACAACTATTAGCTGGTTTAGTTCAACTAGATCACGAGTCGCTAATTGCGGCTTTTAAGGCTCCTATAAAGATTGACTTGAAACGGATTTTTCACAGCCACAGTAATTAAAAGCTTTGCTCTTTCGTTTGTCCATTGTTTAGAACAATTAGTACATAAAGATGCAATTCGTTTAGCTAGTTGATCTTCACCTGTTTTAACACAAATTCAGATGAAGTAAACTCTAGTAAAGTTAAGAGCGAAACATTAGAGTACAAGTCGCCAATTTTCTTAAACTTGAGCTTTTAGCCCGATAAGAGATTTGTAACGATGTAAATATAATTTAAATAATCTAAGAACTGCATATTTTTTTGTTTAGAGCAAGAGTCACAATTAAAGAAACTAAACAGCTACAATTGTGATTTGGTTGTTCATTTGCAATCAAAATCGTGTTCATGTTGTCATCTATTGTGATGAAAAAGTTATATTAATATCGAATTAATATGTAAAAAAGAGGGAATGAAATTCCCTCTTTTTATTAAGGTAAGAATCTAAATCACTATATATCATATAACTTATACATCTTAACACCATTAATTTCTATGCTAAAATTATACTCCTATCTACCTGTTGATTTTTCTCCTCGAAGAATCATACAAGTGCTTAAAGCATGGGCGACTAAGGAACCTCCTTCATCAAAAACATCACACTTAATTAAGCCTATAGTATTTCCTCTTTTCATTACCTCGCCTTTTGCTATAATTTTTTCGTTCCAGACGGGTTTTAAATAGTTAATTTTAAGTTCTACGGTTGTAAAGGATTCATTAGTTTCTAATGTACTCGCAAAGGCTACACCCATCGCCATATCTGCAATATCGCATAAAATCCCACCGTGGATTGTTCCCATAGGATTTGCATGTTTTTCTGTATCACATTGTAATTCAAAAACTGCTTTTCCTTCTTCGACATTTACAAGTTCCGCACCAATTAACCTTGCAATAGGCGGCGGTGGAACCTCGCCATTCATAATTTTTTGCATGTCTAAAACTTTTTTACTCATATTAACACCCTCTCATTAAAAATATACAAAACGGTCTGTTTTTATTATATATTTTAATTGATGTGATTTGTCAATATAATTTAAAATATTCAGATAAAAATAATGTCATTTTGAAGCCTTATAGAGTTATACTAAATATAACAGACCATTTAGTTTGAAAAATCATTCAGAAAAGAGGACTAAAATATGCGTAAAGGCGAACGAACTAAGCAGATGATTATTGAAAAAGCCTCTGGACTATTAAATACAAAAGGTTATATGAGTACTCCTATTACTACTATCATGGAAAAAACAGGGATGGAAAAAGGAGGAATATATAATCACTTTAAAAATAAAGCAGAACTTTCATTGGATGCATTTTCTTACTCAATTAATACCATGTCCATTACTTTTCAAAATGCAATTGAAAACCAAAATTCAACTATTGATAAGCTGAATGCTATTCTTGATGTTTTTTTGTTTTTAGTAGATGGTAAGCCCATTCCTGGAGGGTGTCCGATTTTAAATGCAGCGATAGAGTCAGATGATGCACATCCCGATTTACGGGAGGCGACAGTAATGGCCATGAATGATTTATATTCAATGATCCTTCGAATAGTTCGAAATGGGATAAAAAACGGAGAAATTATCCCTACGATAGATTCTGAAACTTTTACAACTATATTTATATCCACAATTGAAGGATCTCTAATGATGACAAAGTTATATTATGATACCATTTATATAAACCGCTCTATTGGCTTTTTAAGAGATTATCTTATTAAACTTGAAACGACGAATAATTAAAAGATCTGGAGAAAGAAAAAGCGATAGCCAACAAGAAACTATCCCTTTGAAACAATCAAATTAATAAAGTAGTTTATTTAAATTCTAATAACTAAAAAATAAACTGCAGCTTTTACCAATCTTCTTGGATGGTAAGGCTGCAGTTTTTTGATGAATAGTTTGTTGTATCAATGGAAAATATATACATGTTCATGAAAAAAATTACCAGAAAAAAAAGGAGGTATTGCTCATGAATAATGAAAAAATTTACATTAGTGCAGCATTAATCCTCGTACTATTTTCCAGTATACTTATGCACCATTTTATATTGATTCCAATATTACTTGACATAGCAGGTCGAGATTCGTGGATATCTGTAGTTATTGCTTTTCCAGCTCTAATAGTCTGGCTTTGCATTTTATATTACATCATGATAAAAACAGAACAAAAATCTATCACCTTACTGATAAAACAGCGATATGGAAATATAGCCTATTTTATCATTGTAATCCCATTATTAGCTTTTCTATTGATAAATACATACTTTGCTTTAAAAAACATTTCAAGTTGGATCACGATAATTTATTTACCGAAAACGCCAATAATTGTTATCGAAGTATGTTTATTAATTATCTGCACTTATTGTGCACATGCGGGCATAACATCCATTGCTGTCATATCAGTATTTCTTTTTCCTTTTGTTCTATTGTTTGAACTTTTTCTTGATGGAGCAAATATCCAATTTATGCACATAAATTGGATGAAACCGATGTTGCAAAATGGTTGGAATCCTATTTTTAAAGGGAGCTTTTTCATTGCAGGAGGATATATTGAACTCTTGTTTTTATTACTAGTCCAACACCATATCAAAAAGCGAGTTAAATTCTGGCAATTATTTTTTTTAGGTTTTTTAATATTACTTTCATCACTTTTTCCATTATTTTATTCAATCTCTTTATTTGGTCATCAATTAGCAGAAAAAATGCGCTACCCTGTTTATGAGCAATGGCGTCTTCTAGGAATAGGTCAATTTATTCAACATATAGACTTTATCTCTGTTTATCAATTTATGTCAGTTTCCTTTATTAGAATTGCCTTAACCTTGTACTTATGTATCGATATTTTAAATATTAGATCAAAACGGACCCAAAAAAAATTGTTATGGTCTTTAAGTTTTGCTTTATTAGCAGCTATCTGTATTCCAATTTCTGATTTAAAACTTCATTCATTTTTTAAATATAATTATACCCCTATATTTGTACCAGTTATCTTTTTCATATCAATTTTATTAGTACTTTTTGTTTTAAAATTTAAAGTAAAACCAAAAGCGGGGTGAGTCCAATTTCAAAAATAAATGAACAAAAAATAAGAAAGCTATTTAGCAACTGTGCAGATGTTCAATTAAAAGTTCATATCTTATACAATAAATCGAAAAGTGAACGAGTACTTTTTGTCTACTCTAGTGGAATGATTGATACCATTCATATGAACCAGTTCGTTTTACCTAATCTCCAAAGTAATACTTTACAATTAATACCCATCATTTGTGATAAAAAAGATACTGAACAACAAATCACATTGAAAGTTTTTTCTGGTGAATTAATTTTACTATTTGAAGAAACTGGTGAGCTTTGTTCATTAAATATATCAAAAATTCCACAACGTCAACCTGAGGAATCCTCATATGAGGTTTCAATTAAAGGTGCTCGTGACGGATTTACGGAATCTCTAGAAACAAATGTGGCATTACTTCGAAAACGAATACGTAGTACCACCTTATGCAATGAAATATTTACGATTGGTAAACGAAGTCAAACTAGCGTTTCATTACTCTACCTTTCAGATGTAATGAATGAGAGTATTATTGCGGAAGCAAGAAACAGACTGAATTCAATTGATATAGACATTCTAAATGGGGTTTCTCCACTTGAGGAGTTACTATCAGACTCACCATATACGATTATCCCGTCTTTAACTTATAATACTAGGCCAGATATGATAGTCGAGTCACTGCAAAGAGGACGCTTTTGTATATTAATAGATGGTGCTCCAGCAGCATTAATAGCACCAATTAATTTACAATTTTTACTAAAATCCGCTGAAGATTTGTACATGCCTTATTATTTTGTGACACTTGAGAGAATATTAAGATATTTAGGTTTGTTAATTTCGGTCTTGCTACCTGGTTTTTACGTTGCAATGGTATCTTTTCATCAAGACCAGATTCCTTTTCCAGCACTTGCAACAATTTCAATTAATTGTAAAGGGATACCATTTCCTCCTGGAATGGAGGTAATTATCATGACTATTCTTTTTGAACTTCTGTATGAGGCAGGTTTGCGTTTGCCGAAATCAACAGGTCAAACTGTTACTGTGGTAGGAGCGTTAATTGTAGGAGAAACCATGATTCGATCAGGACTTACTTCTCCTAATGTAGTTGTCATTGTTGCAATTACTTTGATATCTCAGTTCCTAATTGTAAACATATCTTTTGGAAGTGCTGTTATTTTAATGAGAGCTGTAAGCATTTTAATGGCGTGTATTTTAGGTTATCCAGGTTTAATGCTTGCTCTTTTTCTAATATTAATATATGTCTCAACTTTAAAATCTTTTGGAGTGTCATACATGTCTTCATTTAATAATCCAAGTGACAGCGACTACTTAAAAGGTTTAATTCAGCTTCCAAAACCATTTATGAGAAAGACTCCAAAATTTCTATATACGAAACTTGAACGACAACAGGGGGATAAGTTAAATTGAAACGGAGGTTAATACTACTAATTGCTCCTATTTTACTTTTAACCGGATGTTGGGATCTAAAACAACTAAGTCAAACAACATATGTTTCAGCTCTAGGAGTAGATTATGTAAATAATGAATTTGTTTTATATGTACAAGTATTGGATTTTGCAACTATTGGTAAATCAGAGCAAGGAAGTAGTGGAGCTGAAGGACCTAACACATGGGTTGGTAAAGGAAAAGGACCGACTTTTGCAAAGGCTTGGAATGACTTATACAATAGCACTCAACAAAGGACATTATTTGGTCAAATAAGTTCGGTTGTATTTAAAGAAGCAGCTTTAGGTAAAAAACAAGTAGCGGAATCCTTAGATACATTTGAGCGATTTGTAGATGCAAGACTCACACCTTGGATTTATACTACAAAAGAGCCAATTGATAAAATTTTTGCAGTAGAACCTATGTTACCAAATTCTCCAATTATGACTTTATTACATTTACCGAATGGTAACTATGAACAACATTCACTAATATCACCGATGAAATTAGTTGAATTCGCTGCACTTATTAATGAACCTAGCACTTCAATTATTGTACCAACACTTGGTTTAAATGATGAACTGTGGAAAAAAGATGACGAAAATATGCCGATGTTGAATGTAAATGGAGCTTTTTTGTTTTATAAAGGGAAACAACCACAATGGTTATCCAAAGACGATTTAAAAGGATTACGTTGGGTTGATCGGAATACAGAACGTACACCTCTAGCTCTTAACGAAAAGAACGGAAAAATAAAAGCATTGCTTCCAATTGAAGACCCAATTATTAAGATTCATTCAAAGGTTAACAAATCAGGTGTTCCAAAATTTAATATGAATATTAAAGTACATGCAACTGTAACTCAGTTAAACTCCAAAGTCAGCAATAAAGTGTTACAAAATGAAGCAGAAAAAGAAATTAAAAAGGAAATCCGAACGACTTTTTCAAAAGGAATAAGTAAAAAGTTGGATATATTTCATTTAGAAGAAGAATTGTATAGAAATAACTATAAATCTTGGAAATCAATTACTAAAAAAAATAAATTTCAACTAACTCCTAAATCACTTGGTACTATTAAAGTTAAGGTTACAGTCACTGATAGAGAAGAATTAGAATAAAGAAAATTATTTAATAATGACCAAATACTTATACAATCCCTTCGCAGTAACTATTTTGAATACTAAATTGAGTTTTCCTATTAGGAAAACAATAGTTAAGCGAGGGGATATTTTAAAAAAGTAAAAGGTAAAAAAAGTGTAAACTTATTTCACTTCGCTAAAAATATGATTTCTATATTTTATAAATATAAAATAAATGTAATTGACAGGAAATATGATAAATATTATCATTATCTTGAATTCGAGATAATATTCAATAAAATCATTGAGTAAAAATAAATATGAAAGTAATTTACTAATTATTTTAATCTTCAAATATTACCATTTAGATTATGCTGGAAAATTTAGATTATTTTTTTAAAAAAATATCTCGAATTAAAGATAATTTATATAATAAGGATATTCTGGATTTTTCAGCTTCTTTTCATATAACTTTTCTATCTATAGGTGATATTAAATTAGATTGGGGGGATTTCAAATGAAAACTCAATATATTGGGATGACGATAGGGTTATATATTAATTACTTCCTTTTAGGTATGATTAATATCATCTTTTCATCTAATATGAGTTTTCTAACAGCACAATTAAATACAGATAATACTGGAATAAGTTTCTTAGTTTCAGGGATAGGGATTGGAAAATTAATCACTTTAAGTGTGTCAGGTAGGCTTTCAGATAAATACGGCAGAAAGCCACTTGTTATAACAGCTTCATTTCTATATCTACTATTTTTAATTGGAATACCTCTAGCACCTACGTATGAAATTGCGTTTATTATTGCCATTATTGCTGGGGTTAGTAACTCAATATTAGACTCAGGAGCTTATCCTGCACTGATTGAAGCATTTCCAAAAAATTCTGGAATATCTACTGTATTAATAAAAGCATCTATATCAATTGGCGCTATGATTTTTCCAATCTTAATTTCATTTATTATCAATCATAATATTTTTTACGGATATTCATTTTTTATACTTGCATTTATCTTTTTTATTAACGGAACTTTCTTATCTTCAGTTCGATTTCCTAAAAATACTAATAAAAATAATGAAGAGATCATCAACAAAGGATATCGAATCAAAACAAAACCAAATATTTGGTTGGAAGGCCTAGCTACCATTTTTATGGGATTTACAACCACAACCTTATTTATGGTCGTACAAGTTTGGCTACCAACATATGGTCTTAATATACTTGAAATGAGTAGAACTGAATCTATTCAGTTATTGAGTTATTTCAACATTGGATCACTAATTTCCGTTTTAATACTTGCAATAGTTATCAATCGGTTTGTAAGTCCAATATTAATATTAATTCTGTATCCATTTTTAACTTCTTTATCTTTACTGGTATTATTATTTAGCCAACAACCAATTTTGTTAATAATAAGTTCTTTTCTTATAGGTTTTTCAACTGCAGGTTTATTTCAATTGTGTATTACAGTAATAATCGAGTTCTTCCCTAAAAATAAAGCGACAATATCGGCTTATGTAAGCACTGCATCAAGTTCTGCATTCATAGTGATCCCTTATATTACAGGGTTATTAGTAAAAAATATCGGTGTAACTGCTGTATTTTGGTTAGATTTTATTATTGCAATAATCAGTATTATATTAGCAACTTATGTATATTATCGTCATAAAAAAGTTTTCAAAAAATTAGTGATTTCAACTGGTATAAGAAGGGCTTCATAACTATGTCTAAAGTTTATACTTAAATTAAATTGATTTTGTTAAAACTTTATTGTCTTATTATCTTTTTCTTCATTTTAAAATAGTCTTAATTTTACCGGTTTTTAATGGTTTAATACCGTTATCAATAAATGTAATATTTGTTAGAAGTGATGCAAAAGATAACGTTTGTCATTTGTAAGTTAGAGGTGGAAATATGAAGATAAAGTTTAAAAATCTATTAATGATTGCCGCTAGCAGTTACTTACTATTATCAGGTTGTAAAGAAGTTATTGTAAAAAATCATGATAGTAAGGACAATGAAAATCTTAAGTATACATCAGCAAATATATTAAAAAGTACTTTAAATTCAATATCAGATTCAATTCAAGATCAAGTCAATAAATTAACACTAAAAGAAAAAATAGGTCAAATGATTATTGCTGGGTTTGATGGAATATCAGCAAGTTATAATCAATTTGGATCATTATTCAATTTATAATCTAGAAAATGCTAAAAACAATATGAGTAATTAAAATGCTGAGCTATCCTAGAAAAATAACAATCAAAAACCTGTTCTCAAATTGAACCAGGTTTTTTTTCTTTGAATGCGTTAAGCTTTAATCACCCAACATTCAAATTAATTACTGTGATTTTAACTAATTAACCAGATTGGTTTGTAAAGTTTTTAATTACAAAAAAGGGCAACCATTATATGTATGAACTGTTAATAATTAACAATTTATCCTATTCTTCATTTAATAGAGAACTATTCTAAAAAAATTAAATTTGCTATTCATTACTGAAGATTAAAACATATAATTCACAATTGTAATTCTGATATAATTTCAGATTTCTTTCCAATCAATCATAACTAAAACGAATCATAATCATATCGATAATGTCATTTACCAGAAAAATATATCACCTTATAATAGCCTTAACATTAAGAATAGTATAATTTTTCCGTTTTTTTGATGGGTTTATTCAGCTATCCTGAAATGTAATTTGTGATAAAGGTGATACAAAGATGAAAAAACGAACTAAGTGGTATAAGGGAAGAACTGCGACTGGTATGGTTGCTTCAGCCCTAGTAATCTCTAATGCTAAATTTATTTTTGATGCTCCATTAAGTAAGGCACAAGGATTAAGTCCCGATGATGCGATGACACGTGTTGTGGTCGAAATGGAAGGAGCTCCTGCCATTCAATCCATGCCACATTCCGAAAATGTTGGAGATTTTTCCAGAACTACAATAAGAAAGTTAAAAGATCAAATTGAGACCTTAAAACAGTCACATGGAAATGTATTACAAGAAATAAAAGAAAAAAGGATTCCATTCAACAAGTCGGACGAATATGCGTTCGTATTTAATGGTGTTTCATTACAAGTACCAAAAAACAAAATTGATGAACTGCGTTCTCTTCCTGGAGTAAAAGCTGTATATCCGGATCAAGTATATCATGCAGACTTAGCCGACAGTGTCCCTTTGATTGGAGCTCCTGACGTTTGGTCTAAGCACGACCAAAACAATCAAGGAATTACTGGGAAGGGAGTGACAGTCGCTGTGATTGACACTGGTGTGGATTATAATCACCCTGACCTTGGAGAGGGATTCGGGCAAGGGCATAAAGTTGTCGGGGGATATGATTTTGTCAATCATGATAACGATCCGATGGACGACTACGGCCATGGAACCCATGTTGCCGGAATCATTGCTGCGCATGGAAAGGTGACCGGTGTGGCTCCTGATGCTTCCATCACAGCTTATAAAGTCCTAAATCAAGATGGAATAGGTTATACATCCGATATCATTGACGGAATAGAAGCTTCTATTTCGCCAGACAATCCATTCCCAGCAGATGTTATTAATATGAGTATTGGTGGTCCTGGCGATGGTAATGATCCTATCTCTCAAGCTGCTCACAATGCTGTTGATGCCGGTGTAGTTGTTGTCGCTTCAGCAGGGAATGCGGGACCTGACTATGGTACCATTGGTGCTCCAGCTATGGCTGAGGGGGTACTTGCTGTTGGAGCAAGTGCAAGCGGCATTAAAATACCAGCAGCGAAGATGGTTTCACCTCTTGAAGAGGACTTATCCGTTACTCGCCTTGGTTTTACAGCTAATCCTCCTGAAGCAGAAACCACTCGCGAGCTGGTAGATGTTGGAGAAGGAGGACTTGAAAACTATAATGGATTAGATGTAAAAGGAAAGATTGTTCTCATTCAATTGCCTCAAGGTGCTGATCCACAGCAATATTTCTATACAGCGGGGAGAATAGCTCAAGAAAAAGGGGCCGAGGCTGCGCTCTTTTTCCAGCCTATGCAACTTGGTCCTCAACTTGCTCATGTTTTTAAATTAGGAGAATCGATTCCATCTCAATATTCATCTAACTTAAGTGGAGAGATGCAAGAACAAGATCAATTCTTAGCAGATTCATCAGTTGATAGCCGATTGGAAACGCTGGTCGCAATGAATATTGATGAAACAAAAGCTGAGGAATTAAAGTCCTACTTGGCCAAGGGACCTGTCAAAATAACAATTTCAGGAAAAGACGCAACGGATAGAATGGCTTCCTTTAGTTCTCGTGGTAATTCCGACCTTCCAGCAAAGCCTGATTTAGTCGCTCCAGGTGTTGAAATCAATTCGACTTATATTAAGAAACAGAATGATGAGTCTGGTTACACAAGAATGAGTGGGACAAGTATGGCAGCCCCACATGTGGCAGGTGCAGCTGCGCTTCTAAAACAACTCAAGCCGAATTGGAATGCCAGAGAGATTTCCAGTGCTTTAAAAGAAACCGCGAAACCGTTGGCATCATATGATGTGCTTACACAAGGGGCAGGAAGATTGGATGTTAAGGCTGCGGCAGAAACGAATGTCATCGCCTCACCTAATACATTAAATTTAGGAATTGCTGATATAAAAGATTCGAAGATTCATAAAAGCTCTTCGTTAACTTTGAACAATCACGGTGAAAAACCGGTTGATATGGATTTGACGGTTAAAGACGATACAAAATCCGAGGCAACGGTAACTGTGAATCCATCTCATATTCATATAGAACCAGGTCAACAGGTCAATGTTGAAGTGAGCATCAATATGAATAGACCGGATCAGGATACGGTTATTTCGGGATGGATAGAAGGAAATATAAAATCAGCAACAGAATCTCAGTATTTGCGCGTACCATACCAATTTACTGTAAGGCATCTTCAAATTACTGCCACACCAGATCCAGTAGCATCCTCAGTGAATGAAACGGAAGCCTTTATATACAGTCCAGTTGATTTGTCACAAGCTCCAAAAGTGACTATACGAACTCCAAGCGGAACTACAAATCAGGTGACTTCTGTATTATCAGAGCAAGCTCATTGGTGGCGTGTGCCAGTTCAGACAAGCGAAGTGGGAATCTATCGTATTGATGCAATTTCGACCGTCAAAAATTCCTCGACTGAAGAATCAAGCATAATAGGTTCTGGTTATCTGGAAAAATTACCAGCTGATAAGGTACACGCTTCATCCTGGGACTCAGTTGGACCTTACTCTAATGCTGGCTTGATGAATTTTGATTCAAAAAATCCTAATAGCATGACAGTGTTATCCAGAGAGAATCCTTCTCTTTTCCGTATGGAGGATGGGACAAAAACTTGGCATGAGTATCGAAATTTTCCTGTCCAGGGAGGATTGCCAAAGACAATGGTAGTTGATCCCACAAATGAACAAAATATATATGTGCCAATTAATTCATCAGGTAGAATCGTGGATACAACTTATAATGGTAAAATATTAGCCAGCAAAGACGGCGGAAAAACATGGAGAACTCTACCTTTTCCAGATATAGATATTTCTGACTTAGTAATTGATAAAAGTGGACAGAAACTAGTTGCAATTTCGAAAAATGAAGTATATGTCAGCTTGGATAGAGGAATGAACTGGGAGAAATTATCTGGATGGTGGCCATATCTAAATGACGCAGAGCTTGTGAATAATGACCTGTACCTTTCAGCAGGCGACGTTTACGTTCTAAAAGACGTATTCTCTGGTAAGGCTACATCCGAGAAATTGTTTCAACCGCTTTATCAAAATACAAAAGATATACTAGGTAATCAAAATATTCTAATTGCTAGTACAAGGGGTAGCGGTTTGTACGCTTCCTTTAACAAAGGTAAAGATTGGAAAGAACTTACGCACGACCAAGTACCATTTAGTAATGTATCTGCCGTGAAAATTTTGGATGGTGGTATTTATGTAGGAACTGGGTATGATGGAATATGGGTAAGCCGTGATTACGGAAAAACATGGGAATCTTGGAAAAAACCGCTTCCAGGTTATAACTCCTATGAAATCGATTTTGCATTAGGGAAAAAATCTTCTCCTTTTGGAAATCGCCCAGTCTATGTTTCTTCTGAACAAGCAGGAATCTATGAAACACAGAATAAAGGAGAAACATATAATCGAGTCGGTATTCCTGGAGCAACGGTTTATGACTTGGCTGTTTCTAAGAATTCCAAAGGATACCAGTTACTTGCCGGAACGGATTCCAACACGTACCGGACAGCATTACCAGTCCTAAAAAAAGTTGATTCCACAACACCCGAATGGGGAGCGGCGGAAGGTGAAGGAAGATATGGAGAACAAGTGTTTCAAATTGCTACTTCTCCAACAGAACCAAATGTCGTTTATAAAATTCGCTTTAATGGGTCAGGGTCAATGAATGTTTACCGAAGCAAGGACGGAGGACAAAACTGGGATTTAAAATTTGAAGCTAATGCATTCCCTCTTGACATGCTGGTTCACCCAGCCAACCCGAATGAAATCGTGATCCCATATACTATCCCTGGGTCTAGTACGGCTGGTCTGTGGATTAGCCAGGATGGTGGGGAAAATTGGAAAGATATAAAGCAAGAACACAAGTTTACAGCTATTGCCGGTGATCCAAAAGATCCTAACCGAATTTGGGCAGGCGGAAATGACGGTCTATTTTTGTCCAAAGACATGGGCAAATCATTCCAAAAAATTCAAAACGTTCCTGTAAGCAGTATAGCGATCGATTCACATAATCCGGACCATTTAGTGGTTGGAGGAAACCATTTGTATGTCAGCACGGACGGAGGGAAAACCCTAGAAAAAGCAAAGTATGCTGAGTCTGAGCTCGACATGTTTGTAAATGATATCATTGTTTCCCCTAGTAATCCAAATGTTATCTATGCTGCTACTGGTTCCTTTAAACAAATGGGACTTTTTAAAGGAGGTCGTGGTGTGTTAATGAGTTTGGATGGGGGAGTAACATGGACTAATATATCCGAAGGCCTCGATAACAAAAATACGACTGCACTTGTATTATCGCCTGACGAAGAATACTTGTTTGTCGGCACGCAAGAAGGCAGTGTTAAACGAATAAAATTGCCTAAAAAACAACGTTAAAATAATAACTTTAAAAGAAATCTACTCTTAACTTTGCCCCATTCCGTTTATGGAATGGGGCATTTTTTATGAGAACTGTTAAGAATGAATTAAAGCAATTTCATTATCCTTTTCATAAAGACTTGTCAAATTCACATATGCAACCAACAAGTCAATAAAATTTCTAGCAGCAGATCCAATATACTTCTCTTTATGATGTACAATGGCAATTTCCTTAGTAATTACAGGATTCACTATTTTAATTACTTTAAGGGTTTCAGAATTCTGCGAAGTGAGAAGAGTATTGGGAAGTATGGTAGCTCCAATACCTGCTTTTACTATACTCAAAATGGAATTAACATCAGTTAATTCTATGATAGGCTTGAAGACAAATCCCATAGATGTAGCGGCATCATCAATTAATTTTCGGCAATTGTGGTTTTTGGGACTTAGGACAAGTTGTATGTCCTTAATCTCTTCAAAATCAACTTTTTCTCTTTCAGCTAAATGATGTTCAAAAGGAACAACTAAATAAAATTCTTCATTATATAAAGGGATATTTGTTAACTGTTCATTCTCTAAAGGCATGTGTGTCAATGCTATGTCGATTTCATTTTGAATAACTCTATCCTCAATATTATCAGACATAATGATCTTCATTTGTAAATAGGGATACATTCGGTGAAGCTCTAGGAAAATTACAGACGCAAGCTGACTTAACTCTTCCGACATTGCACCAATGATCAGATTACCCCTTTTTACTTTTTGAAGCTCTCCAATTTGTTCATAGATATATTTTATATTAGTGAATATTTTTTCGGATTCTTCTTGTAGAATTTTACCAGCTTCTGTAATGGCGATTTTTTTACCTAAGCGATCAAATAAACGTACTCCTAATTTATCTTCAAGAGCTATAATTTGACGGCTTAAAGCAGGTTGTGATATTCCTAATTTTTCTGCTGCCCTTGTAAAATGTAATTCCTCGCAAATGGCTATAAAGAATTCTAATTCTCTTAATTCCATAATTTCACTTCTCTCTATTCTAGATGATATTATTTAATGCACTAATTTATTTTTAATTAAAGTAGATGTTATCAAAACATCCCAAAATAGCTTATTACTTTTAATTAAGAGAAAAACCGAATAAAAAACCGCTCATTCCCATAATAAACTATTGAAGACAGAAATAACAACTCAGGGTTTCTATTAGGGAACATGGTAATTTTTCTCAACTCTCTTATATTGCATTCATTGAGATACTATAGAATTTTCTTGTGAATATCGCATATTTCTTTTATGTAATTACCATAAACATAGGTATTTGGCTGAATCCCAAAATATAAAAGCTTATTGACAAAAAAAATAATAAGTATTAATATTATCTTGTATTCAAGATATTTTAATTTGAAATAATTTTTAGGGGGTGAAATTAATGGAGAAGAAATGCAAAAATCTACCTTTTCTACTATTAATGCAAACATCTAAAGCAATTCATGACCGAATAAAGGACGAAATGGCAAAATACAATTTAAGCATAACTGAGTTTTCTGTTTTAGAAGTACTATATCAAAAAGAGAAACAAACAATACAACAAATTGGAAATTCAATATTGGTCTCAAGTGGTTCGATGACATATGTTATAGATAAGCTAGAACAAAGAGATTTATTATGCAGAATTCCATGTCCAGATGATCGCCGAGTAATACATGTGATATTAACTGATGAAGGTAATGAATTGATGAAGGAAATTATGCCGAAATACAATGATTTCATTAGTAATATGTTTGATTCATTAGATTTTGATGAGACTGATACTTTTGCTAAGCTTTTGAATAAAGTAAGAAATAAAGTTTATTCTTAAAATTTTTTTTACTATTTTATCTCGATTTAAAGATATATATATATTTTAGGAGGAGTTAATATGATAAATATAGGTTTATTATTGATTCGATTGGTAGTTGGTATATTGTTCATCGGGCACGGTGCTCAAAAATTATTTGGTTGGTTCGGTGGATACGGATTGAAAGGTACTGGTGGATGGTTTGATTCTATTGGCATGAAACCAGGAGTAACAATCGCGCTAATCGCGGGGCTAGCAGAATTTATTGGCGGAATATTGTTTGCTTTTGGATTATTAACCCCTGTAGCAGGAATTTTGATTGCTGGGACTATGGCAATGGCAATTATTAAAGTTCATGCGCCAAACGGAATATGGGCGACATCAAATGGATATGAATATAACTTAACGTTGCTAGCAGTGGCTATTAGTGTAGTTTTAACCGGTCCTGGTAAATATGCTTTAGATACATTTTTATTCTAAAATATCTTGAATTAATAATTCTTAAACTAAAAATAATATTATTATTTTTTTTATTAATTGACTATGCTTACTAAGTTTCTTAATACAGCTAATCTTTAATTTAAAAGGAGAGTTGACAAATGAGTAAGAAGACAATGGGTATTCACCATATCACAGCTATTGTAGGGGATCCACAGGAAAATGTAGATTTTTATGCAGGAATATTAGGGTTACGTATGGTTAAGCAAACTGTGAATTTTGATGATCCAGGTACTTACCACCTTTATTTTGGTAATGTAGGTGGAAAACCAGGAACAATTATTACGTTTTTCCCTTGGGCAAGAGCTCATCAAGGAACCATTGGGGACGGCCAAGTAGGAGTTACTTCATATGTTGTTCCAAAAGGCGCTATGGAATTTTGGAAAAAAAGACTAAAAAAATTCAATATTCCTTTTACAATCATGAACCGCTTTGGAGAACAATATTTGCTATTCGATGATCCACATGGTCTTCACTTGGAAATTGTTGAAAGAGAAGAAGGAGATATCAATACTTGGACATTCGGTGAAGTAACACCTGAAGTTGCTATAAAAGGTTTTGGTGGAGCAACTTTATATTCAACCCAGCCTAACAAAACAGCTGAATTGTTAGAAAAAATAATGGGTCTTGAATTAGTTGGTAGAGAAGGTGACTTTGCTCGATATCGTTCTACTGCGGATATTGGAAATATTATCGACGTTAAAATAACTCGTAGTGGACGTGGGCAAATGGGTGTTGGAACAGTACACCACATTGCATGGCGAGCTAGTGATGACAAGGATCAATTGGATTGGAAAAAGTTCGTTTCATCTAATGGATATGGTGTCACTCCTATTCAAGACAGAAATTATTTTAATGCCATTTACTTTAGAGAACATGGTGAAATTCTATTCGAAATTGCGACAGATCCTCCAGGGTTTGCTCATGATGAATCTCAAGAAACAATGGGTGAAAAATTAATGTTGCCATCACAGTATGAACCTCATAGAGCAAAAATTGAGCAAATTTTGCTACCGATACAAGTAAGAGAACTTGACTGATTACATGGAACTGGATTGATTATTTTGCTTTCAAAGATCCAGATACATTGCCTTTAAAAGAGGCAATCATAAATTTCTGGAAATAACTACGTATCAATTGGTGATAAATCGAAAAACCTAAAGGAGGCAAATAAACGATGAAACATATATTCAATAAAGGTCAAGATCCAACAAAACCAACATTTTTATTACTTCATGGTACTGGCGGTAATGAATTAGACTTATTACCTCTTGCTGGAATAATTGACGATGAAGCTTCTGTATTAAGCGTTCGTGGAAATATATTGGAAAATGGAATGCCAAGATTTTTCAAAAGATTAGCTGAAGGGGTTTTTGATGAAGAAGACCTTATTTTCCGAACAAAAGAATTAAATGAATTTCTTGATGATGCAGCAGAAAAGTATGGTTTCGACCGAAATAATATTATTGCATTAGGATACTCAAATGGAGCCAATATAGCTGCAAGTTTATTATTTCACTATCAAAATGCATTAAAAGGTGCTATTCTTCATCATCCTATGGTACCGAGAAAAGGAATTGAACTTCCAGACTTATCAGGTAAAACAGTATTTATTGCTGCTGGTACGAATGATCCAATTTGTTCTCCCATGGAATCGGCCGAATTAAAATCTTTATTAGAAAAGGCTAATGCGGATGTAGAACTTCATTGGGAGAATAAAGGTCATCAATTAACCATGCAAGAAGTCGAGTTCGCGGCAAACTGGTATCAGAAGATAATTTCAAATAAATGAATGTAGAGAATAAAAAATAGACATAATAGGTGGTGTATAAAATGGGTTTCTTATCCAAATTATTTGGAGATTCATCTGATAAGGAGAATGATACAATGACAAATGTAAAGTTGGCAGTAATTTATTACAGTATGGGTGGAACTAATTATCAGCTTTCAAAATGGGCTGAAGAAGGAGCGAAAGAAGTTGGGGCTGAAGTAAGAGTATTAAAAGTCCCAGAGCTTGCTCCACAATCAGTAATAGAAGGCAATCCAGCGTGGAAAGCTCATGTTGAGGCTACTAAAGATGTACAAGAAGTAAAGTTAGATGACTTAGAATGGGCTGATGCAATTATTTTTAGTGTTCCTACACGCTTTGGTAATATGCCAGCACAAATGAAACAGTTTTTAGATACAACCGGTGGTCTATGGTTCAATGGAAAACTTGTTAATAAAGTTGTTAGTGCCATGACTTCAGCTCAAAACCCACACGGAGGTCAAGAAGCAACAATATTATCTCTTTATACATCAATGTATCATTGGGGTGCAATTGTCGCTGCTCCAGGATATACAGATCCTGTCACATTTGGAGCAGGTGGTAATCCTTATGGAACAAGTGTTACTGTCGGTCAAGATGGAAAAATGATTGAGGATGTAGAAGCTGCTGTTAAACATCAGGCAAAACGTACAGTTACGGTAGCTGAATGGGTGAAAAAAGCAAATCAATAATATAAAAGGAAGAGCGGATCTTATGGTCCCTCTTCTTTAATTATTTTATAATACAATTGATAACCAAAAAGCAAGAAAAGAAGTCATAAAAAAGGTGATAAAAATGCATATTTTAGTTGTTGGCTTAAACTATAAAACTGCTCCTGTTGAAATTAGGGAAAAACTTACGTTTAATCCTTCTGAATACGCAATTGCTATGAAATCATTACAAAAAAAATCAAGTATCATTGAAAATGTCATTTTATCAACATGTAACCGCACTGAAATATACGCGGTAGTTAATGAATCTAATAAAGGGAAAAATGAACTAACTGAATTTATAGCAGAATGGTTTAACATTGAAAAAAACGAACTCTTTTCTTATTTGTTCTTTTATGAACAAGATTTAGCCATTGAACATCTATTTAAAGTAACATGCGGTTTAGACTCATTAATCTTAGGTGAAACCCAGATTTTAGGACAAGTTCGTACAAGTTTTTTGTTAGCTCAAAGAGAAAATACAACAAGTACAGTATTTAATCATTCATTTAAAAAAGCAGTTACACTTGGAAAAAGAGCCCATACAGAAACAGAAATCGGTTCTAAAGCAGTATCGGTTAGTTATGCCGCGATTGAATTAGCAAAGAAGATTTTTAAGACTCTTAATAATACTTCGATATTAATTCTTGGAGCGGGACAAATGGCAGAGTTAGCATGTAAAAATCTACAAGGAAATGGTGCAAACAGAGTTACAGTTATTAATCGTTCATATGAAAATGCTAGATTACTAGCAAATCGTTATTCTATTGAAGTTAAGCCGATACATGAACTGCTGAGTACAATGATGGAATCTGACTTAATAATTAGCACAACTTCTGCAGAGGAATACTTGATTACACGAGAGATGGTTATGAAGGTTAGCAAGTTTCGAAAAGTGAAGCCTTCTTATTTTATTGACATCTCAGTACCGCGAAATATCGACCCTAATATATGTGAATTTGCAAACACTTTTTTATATAACATTGATGATCTTCAAGATATTGTTAATTCAAATATTATAGACCGAAAAAAAGCTTCCAAAAAAATTATGAACATGATAGAGGAAGAAATCAGTGAATATAAAAACTGGGTCAATTTAATAGAAATTGTTCCTATTATTTCAGCACTAAACAAAAAAGCATCGTCGATTCAACTGGAAACTCAAGAAAGCATTAAAAATAAACTTCCAAATTTATCGGAGCATGACTTGAAAGTAATAAATAAACATTTGAGTAGTATAATAAATCAATTCTTAAAAGATCCTATTAGGGTTTTGAAAGATTTGGCTAATTCTAAGGACTCTAATATGGATATCGATTTATTCAAAAAACTTTTTAATATTGAAAATGTGGGTACAGAAAATCAGAAATCACTATTAGAATTTTAAATAATAGAATTATAGCTTACAAGATACAAGATTGAATAAATAAGGAAGACAATGTACAAACGTATATAAAAAAACAGATACTTTGATTATTTTTTTGTAAAAACATGTTTAATTTATATGTATTAGTAATAATTACACGGACAAAATAATCATTAGGAAATTTTTGCATAAAAATATATTGTTTTTTTTAAAGGAGAAAAACGATGTCAAATGTAAATCTTGCAATTATCTGTTATAGTTCGACAGGAACAAATTATCAGTTATCACAATGGGCTTCTGACTGGGCAAAAGAAGCAGGTGCAGAGGTGAAGATCTTAAAAGTTCAAGAATTAGCTCCTCAATCAGTAATTGATTCAAATCCTGCTTGGAAGCACTTTACTGAAGAAGTCGCTGTATGTGTTCCAACTGTTTCCCTAAACGATTTAGAATGGGCAGACGCAATAATTTTCAGTGTCCCAACTAGATTCGGAAATATGCCATCTCAAATGAAGCAGTTCTTAGATACAACAGGCGGATTATGGTTTAACGGAAAACTAATGAATAAAGTTGTAAGTGCAATGACTTCTGCTCAAAACCCTCACGGTGGTCAAGAGGCAACCATATTATCGTTATATACAACAATACATCATTGGGGAGCTCTTGTTGTGACCCCTGGCTATACTGATCAAGTTATCTTTGGAGCAGGTGGAAACCCATATGGAACAAGTGTTACTGTTGACCAGACTGGTAAAATGGTTGAAGACTTTTCTGCTGTTCAAGCAGCTGTAAAACATCAAGCAAAACGCACCGTTACTGTGGCAGAATGGGTTAAAAATGCAAATCGATAAATATAAAAGAGCTATTCGACAAGTGTTCGATTAGCTCTTTTATTTTCCTGACAAATAATAATAAGGAATTTTTTCACGGAAATGTAAGTAAATAAATTTTTTAGTCATGCTACAAGCTTTTAGAAAAGATCTTTTTTACTGATAACTATTCGATAACTAAAACTTTCAACTTAACATCAACATTGCCCTTTAATGCTTTCGAATAAGGACAAAAACCATGCGCTTCTTTCACAAGCTTTACTGCAACATCTTGAGGAACACCTTTAATTTGTGCATTTAACGTAACTGCTAGAGAAAAAGGACTTTCTGTATCATCTTTTAATAAACTAACTTCCGCTGTAATTGATGATTCAATTTTTTGCTTATTTTTCTTAGCGATAAAGTTTAATGCACCATCAAAACATGCCGAATATCCAGCTGCAAATAGTTGTTCAGGATTAGATCCAACTTTGTTAGAATTTGTATTGGGCGTTGTTAATTGTAAATCTATTAAACCATCATCTGATTTTACACTTCCTTCACGACCACCAGAAGTAGTAGCTTTCGACGTAAATAATACGACCATTCATAATCACCTCATCTAATAATTATATGTACCTTTTTCATAACGTTAGTATTGATAAAACATACTCCAACTATTCTCAAAAAAAACAATCTAATTAACTCCATAATAATCAGTAATGGCACGGCAGATTTCAGAAGTGACAACTGTTTTAACAACAACACCATTTTTAGGATGTAATGATTACTCCTGAAAAAGCGTTCAAATATCGAACGGAAAGAGATAATATAGGTGTCGGACGAAGCTCATTAAATAAGTATGTTTTAATTCCATATTTTCCAACTGTTTTTGCTACTTATAAAGCAAACTCTGGTGATTTTTGGCGTGAATCATAAGCTATAACAAGACCTCGTTGTTTTGCCTCATCACCTCGTTCAATAATTTAACGTGCAAGACCTTAAGCTGCTCGACGAATCGTAAAAGTATTTAAACGATTAATTCCAGGACCAAGCTCTCCACGAATTCCACAAGTACCAAATTATAGGTGTTAATAAAGAATCCCATTTTTCTGCTTCACTTAACCAAGTCATTTAATCTCATCCCTTTATTCGTTAATAGATTCAACAATATTTTAATTTCTATCCCTTATTTCTATTTTTAAAGTTAAATATGCGAAATTCACAGTATTAATGGATTCCTATGCTTAAAAAGGCGCACTCTTGACAGAGCATCTCTGATTTAATACAATAATTCTAGAAATACTGAAATAAGAAATGATGAAAGGAGGTTTTTAACGGTGAATGATGATATTGCAGTAAAAGTCTATAAGGCACTAGGTGAATCGACTCGTTTACAAATCGTAAAATTACTTGCAGGGCAATCAGAGTTAGCTTGCCTGGAAATGGCAAATCAATTAAAAGGCCTTGCCAATTCAACATTGACGCATCATTTAAAACCATTACTCGATTGCGGATTATTAGTAGTTCGCAGAGAGGGAACCTTCAGATATTACAGTTTACAACGAGAAGTCCTTGCACAATACGCTCCCGCTTTACTTTAATGTTAAAGCGGTAAAATTTTAGTTTTAATTTCAGTATTTCTAGAAATACCGAATAATTGAAATGAACGGAGGAAAATATATGGGTCAAATTAGCAAAGAAACAAATAATTGGGGAATTTTAAAAAAAGGTTTAGAAAGTAAATTGTTTGAACCGATAAAAATCGGAGCTTGGAATTTACGCTCACGTATCGCAATGGCACCGTTAACAAGATCTTTTGCAGATGATCAAACAGGAGTAGTAGGAGAGGATATTGTTGAATATTACCGAAAACGTGCTGCCGATGGAGTTGGTTTAATCATTTCAGAAGGAACGGTCATAAGTTCACGTGGAAAAGGCATTCCTGGAATTCCAGGCATATATTCGGACGAACAAATTATGGGATGGAAAAAAGTGACTGATGCCGTGCATAAAGAAGGAGGAACAATGATCGCTCAAATATGGCATGTTGGTCGTTTATCACATCACGAGCTTGCAGGATATCTGCCACCTCAAGCACCATCAGCTATTCCAGCTGAAGGCCTTGTCTCTCGTTTCCGTAAGCCATATGATGTTCCTGAAGAAATGACAATTGAAGATATTAATGAAGTAATCAATCAATATGCGCAAGCTGCGAAAAATGCAATAGCAGCAGGTTTTGACGGTGTGGAAATTCATGGTGCCCACGGTTACTTGATTGACCAATTTAATTCAGATATAACAAATCACCGAACAGACAAATATGGTGGCGACCTTGCTCAAAGATTATCGTTCATGAAGGAAGTAATTAAAGCAGTTATCGCGGCAATCGGAACAGAACGAACAATGATCCGATTCTCTGCTTTTAAAGCAGATATACCAAACTACATGTGGGAAGATCCAGAAATGGCTATTCGTACATTTGTTGAGGCATTTAAGGAAGCGGGTGCAACAATGATTCACCCATCAATTATGCAATTTGATCGAGTGCTTGCAGATGGAAAAACGATGCATCAATTAGTCAGAAAATACTGGGATGGTGTCATTATTGGAGTAGGTACATTAAATCCAGAAATGGCGAATCAGGCGATTGAAGAAGGAACAATTGATGTTGCTGCTTTCGGACGTCCATTCATTTCTAATCCTGATTTTATTCATCGTTTAAAAAATGGTGAAGAATTGGAAGAATACGATGCTAAGAAGCATCTTAATACACTAATTTAAAGGACTAGAATAGAAAGAAATAGAAATGGATTTAGTAAAAGATATAAGCATCAACATCGACAAAAAGGTGGAATAAGAATTCCCCCTCCTGATGTATATTTCAGAAGGGGAATAGGGATAATATGTAAAATCTTAAGCAAACGAAACCGTGCACACGGAAATAAAAACCGCCTAAGGAGCTATTAACATGAACACAAACAATCAATTTACCGTAAATCGCAAAACGCCTTCTTATTGGCGTATTACATATATAATTTAGCAACGATATCACCTGAATCCTCAGATGTGTTGTTAGGTCTGAACCAATCGATGATGCAACTAGGTTTTGCGGTTGGTGCAGGTTTAGGTGGAGTAATCGTAGGGCAAATATCATTATCTTCAATTACATGGTTCAGTGCGTTAAGTGTTGTGTTTGCAAGTATTACAACATTTGGATTATCACGTTTCTTAAACAATAAAAAGGTAGTCAACCAAGGTTTTGAGGCACAAAAGGAAGCAGCTTGATCAAATTGTGGGAGTATTTAAATCATTTAAATCATTATCTTTGCATTTTATTTATACAATTTGACTAGTCAAACTACGAGGTTTTAGAAGAAGTAAGTTATCAAAACTCCGTAAATTGGCGAGTGGCAATTATGGCTGTTAATTAAAGGAATTCGGGAAAACTGTAATGAAATTTAATATGATTGGAGATTTTCAATCATGATGGGAAGGTGTTTAGCCCAGATGCCACAATTAAAGAATTTGAAACAAAAACAACCGATTAATTAGAGTGAGTTTCAATAAAACTTCAACATGTTGACAATCAATATTCAAAAGATTCCTGTATAACTAACTGGGATCATTTGCTTTTGAAGTGGTTTAGTGTATGTACTTTTACTATAACTCATAAATACCTCATATGTTGCAGAACTAGTATTAAAGACTAAATAATATAAATAAAGCGTGGGAAGCAGTTCGAGATCAGCTTGTTATAAGCAGGGTAAATGGTGGAATCCCATATATAATTGTTCAAGATGGGGACTATTTAAAAAATGGCGAGCTTTATTTAATGCATTCATATGAAAAGACTGAGCCAGATATGAAATATGTTGAATAAGTAATTCCGTATATTCATCAGTTATCGGGTAAAGGCTTTAATTTGTAGATGGATATTGAAGGGAAGTCAGTGCTGATAAGTTAGTGTTAAGTTATGATGGGAAGAATAGTCATCTGAAGTATATTTAAAACCACCTGAGAAAGGTGGTTTTTTTATTAGATCTAAATTGAAGCTGTTAGAATTCAAATCAAATTTTATAGTTGAAATAATCACATATCCAATAAGATATAGCAGTTTTTATAAAATTCCACCCATTTAAATTGAAAGAAATACTATAAGAATAGGTTTTCAAAACTTGACATTTTATCTATTTTTTATTAAATAGATAACTATTCAATTTACTATACCATTGAACAAATTAAATTGATTTGTCATCAAGAAACTTAAAAACACAGACTTATATTGATTTTCCTCCTAAAATCTTGCCTCATTCTTCTTTATTGATAACTAAAATGAATCATTATGATAACGAGAATGTCATTTCCAAAAAAAAAATATCACCATATAATAACCTTAACATTTTGAATAGTCTAAATTTCACCGTTTTAAATTAATGGTTTAATTCCACTATCCTAAAATGCAATTTATGTTAGAGGTGATGCATAAGAAAACATTAGATTATCTGAAAAATAGAAACAAACAGCAGCAAAATATGGAGGTTAACAAATGAGAACAAAAATGACAAAACGTATTACATCTTTAACACTCGTACTCACCCTATTTATGTCTCTATTCAGTAGTTTGGTTTTTGCCTCAACTGAAAAGGCAGCCGGAGCAACAAATAGCCCACCAACGAAGGAGATTGTAAAACTCATTCCAAGTGAATCAACAGTCTCGCTCTCTCTTTCTCAAGGTCACCACGATTTAAAGATTGAAGCAGAGTATAAGGATGGTAGTAAAGCAGATGTTACAGCTGAAGGAAAATGGACATCACTAGATGAAAAAGTTGTAACTGTTGAAACTGGAAGACTAACAACAGTAAATGTTGGGTCTACAAATGTACAATTCAGTCTTGGTAATGCAGTTTTAAACGTAGAAGTAAATGTTACGAAAAACGCACAAGTTTTAAGTCAATTGTCAAATCCTTCAGAAAGTAAAAAAATTGTATCGCTTGTTTTAGAGGCGAATCAAGTTACATACTTAGATGAAGGGAAAGAGCGTCCTATTTCTTTGAAAGCGCTTTATAGTGATGGCTCGATGGAAGACGTAACGAAATTAGCTAAATGGGAATCAAGAGATACTTCAATTGCATTGGTTGAAAAAGGTGTATTAAAAGGAATTTCACCAGGTAATGTTTCAATGAAAGTAACTTATGCAAATTTTCCACAAATAAATTTCTTTGCTTCGATAAGAGATATTCCTGAAAATGTAACGGCGCTGTACATGTCGGCTAACATGTTGAGGTTAGAAACCTCTGATAAGTCGGTTCAAGTAAGTGCCATTGCAAAGAACCCATGGGAGGGGAATAAAGAGGTTACTTCTTTAGGAAGTTGGACAACGACAGATCGAAATGTAGCTACGGTAAGTAAAGATGGTCAAATAACCCCAGTTGGAATCGGCCAAGCATATATTTATTTTAAATATGATAAGTTGGTTGGTGCTGTACTTGTTAATGTTGTTAAGCCTACAAAGCTTATAACTGATGAACCTACAGTTGAACTAATGCCAGGACAAAATTGGCCTATTAATTTAACCGAAGTATTCACTAATGGAATATCAGAAGGTGGTATGACTTTAGTTGAAAATGTAAATCCGAATGATGTCAAATGGACAGTCGAAGATAACAGCATTGCAACGGTTACTGATTCAGGATATATCATTGCAGGTAAGACAGGTAAAACGTTTGTGACAGCTTCCTATCGTTCAGATGTTCTTCCTCCAGTTAAAATTGAGGTTACTGTCACCAATAAGCTTACAACTCCTAGAGTTATTGGTTTGACAGCTTCTCAACCAAACCTCTCTTTAGGAATAGGTGAAGAAACGCCTATTAAAATAAATGCGATTTATAGTGATGGGAGTACTGAGGATGTAACAAGTTCCGTTGAATTGTACTCCGACAATTTCCACGTAGCTTCAGTTTCCCGAAAATATGGTGGTGAATCAAAAGTTATTGGTCAATTAAGTGGCACAACTGTCTTGCATGCAATCTATAATGATTTTCGTTACTTTATAAATATCCCGGTGGCAGTTACGGATAAAGACGGTCAGAAGCAGGCTCCAAACCCTGAATCAATTTCTGTTACACCAGATATGAAAAATATGGTAGTAAATCAACAGCAGCAATTAGAAGTAAAAACGACCTATTCAGACAGATCAAATTCGACTTCATATGCGGTATATAAATCATCTAATCCTGAGGTTGTTAAAGTAAATAAGGATGGCCTGCTTACAGCTGTAGGCACTGGTACAACAAAGATTACCGTAGATAGCTCTGGATACTCGAAGCAGGTTTCAATTATCGTTTCAAATGAACCTTCTAAAGATTTTGCAAATAAAATTGTTAATCTAATTCCTAGTGAAAATGACATTTCCTTTAATTTATCTGAGCACAAGCATTCGTTATCTGTAAAAGCAAAATATAAGGATGGTTCAACATCTGACGTTACATCAGACACAAGATTCACATCATTAAACCCAGAAATAGTTACAGTTAAGAATGGTGTACTTACAGCAGTAGCAGCAGGAACAACACAAATACTTATCGACTACGGCACAAGCACAAAAATCTTGAATGTTTCAATTCTTTCTGGAAATGATGCATCAATTAAAGATTTAAAAATTGAGTCCTTACTTGTTTCCTCATTGGATGTTGTTGTTCAAAAAGATAAGCTTTATCCAGTACATGTTTTTGCTCAATACAATGATGGAACTCAACAAGAGATATCGAATTCAATCCAGTGGACAACAGAGGATCCTACAGTTGTAAGTGTTAAAGACGGGAAATTTATTGGAATGAAAACTGGAAAAACGACGGTTAGTGCAACAATTGCAGGTTTTACTTCTATTAAAATTCCAGTAAAAGTACAAGATCAAGCTGGACCAGTAAATTTAGTAGGAATTGTTGGCTCGGGGATGATAATACAGCCTGAAGCAGGATCTATAGTAGAAGCGATAACTACTACTAGTAATGGGATGATATTACACCCTGAAGAAGGAACTATTGATGCGAACGCGTTTGCTGAATATACAGATCATAATATTGTTCAGGTTGATACAGAAGGAAAATGGGAATCTTCCGACGAAAGTGTAGCAACTGTTGACCAGAACGGAGTCATTACATGGGTCGGCCCTGGTGAAACATACATCTGGTTCAATTATTATGGTTTGAGAGATGCTATTTGGGTAAGAAACACTAAGCCTGTAGATTTATATTGGGCTGAAAATGATAAATGGACAACTAAAAATGTAATGTTAGAACCTAATAAGTCCACTGACATCTCAATTAATGGCTTCTTTGGTCATCATGGCAGAGATGGAAATTGTGATTGTTATAATCTTAATAGCAAAGCAAAATTCACGGTGGCAGACGAATCGGTTGCAACAATTTCTGCTGATGGACATATCATCGCTCACTCTGTTGGAAAAACGACAATAACTGCTACTGTTTTTGGAATGTCAAAGACAATTGATGTTGAAGTTGTAGCAAAGTATCCTACATTTACTAGGGGGATAAGTTCTTCGCTCGGTTATATCGTAAATTCAGTAGGCTCAAAAAATGAGGTAATCATTAATGCTTTGTCAAGCGATGGAACGATAAAAGACGTTACAACTGATGTCAAATGGACTAGTTCCAATTCGGAAGTAGCAGAAATGACCACTGATCATAAAATCCTAACGAAGTCAGAAGGAGCCGCTGTTATCATTGCGGAATACGATGGATTTAAAATAATTATACCTGTTATTGTAAAACCATAAAGATTAATTTGTATAATTGATAAGCTTTGCCCCGTAAGTTAGTATCAATCTAACATTACGGGGTATTTTTATTTTGAATAAAAGAAATAGAACTAAAATTCCCTCTATTTTTAAAGAAATCATTGTTTTTCATAAGCAAAAACATATTGGGAAAGCAGCAAGAGAATTTATTGATTTATTAAATGAAAGTGTCAAAATAAACTGTTTTAATAGTGGTGAACTAAACTCAGGAAACTATTTGTAAATAATAAATAAAGAAATATTTACTGTACTATTATTAACCCGAATTATAGAGAGATTAAAAAATAATTATTAATTATTCTTTATTAATTATTCTTTATTAATTAAGAACGAATGAGAAAATTCTTAATTGCGTTCTTTCTCAAAATGTTATAAATATATTCTTGGGGGGGAATAATTGTAGCTATTTCTAGAATATAGAAAAATAGAGATTATCCTTTTTTTTGTAGAGGGTTAGTTGAGTTTTTCTAATTACGAACGAATATTCTCAAATAGCCACTATAATTGAGAGGATGTGGTCCAACTTTTACTAAACCCTAACTGGATCAAAGGTTTGTATTAAATTATATATTTGATACAAAATGTTTATAATTTCGAAACATTTATTTGCTATGATTTTTTCGAAACAATATTGACATTTTCATCATATTGAATTTAGAGGTGAAATTATGAAAAACAATATTAAAAAATTATCAATGATTGCGATTAGTAGTTTCATATTATTAACTGGTTGTATAGAAGCCAAGGCTCAAAAAAATGTAAGTGTTTCAAAAACTGACCCAATCCTTGTTGAATTAAATAAACTAACTCTTAAAGAAAAAATTGGTCAAATGATTATCGCTGGTTTTGATGGAACAACAGCAAGTAATGCAGATACGCTTTTAAAAAATTATAAATTAGGTGGCGTAATACTCTTTGGAACAAATATAAAAAGTCCAAGTCAACTAGTAAATTTAACAAATGACATAAAAACTTACAACACAAATAACAAGGTACCTTTGTTTATCTCTGTCGATCAAGAAGGCGGTAGAGTAAATCGAATGCCATCAGGGGTTTTAAATACACCTTCTGCCAGAACAATTGGAAATAAAAATAATATGCAGTACGCGAATAATATAGGTAATATGATTTCAAAAGAGCTATTATCCTTTGGCTTCAATACTGATTTTTCACCAGTATTCGATATACAAAGTAATCCTAAAAATACAGTAATTGGAGATCGTTCTTTTGGTACAAATTCAACTATCGTTTCAAAAATTGGTGAGGGAATGATGGATGGAATTCATAGAGGAAACACAATTCCTGTTATTAAACATTTCCCTGGACATGGAGATACTTCAGTAGATTCGCATTTAGAACTTCCTATAGTGAATAAAGACTTATCAAGTTTAAAAAAATTTGAGTTAGTTCCATTCGATCATGCCATCAAAAATCATGCGGATATGATGATGGTAGCTCATATATTAGTAAAGAAAGTAGACTCTAAATATCCTGCTTCTATGTCAAAAGCTGTAATAACTGATCTTTTACGAAAACAATATGGGTATAATGGAGTTGTCATAACTGATGATATGTCAATGGGAGCCATCGCTAAACACTTTAACTTAAGTAATGCAGCAGTAACCTCTATTAATGCCGGAAGTAATATTATTTTGATAGGACATGGAAATGAAAATGTTAAAACCATTTATAATAGCATATATACAGCAGTTAAAAATCACAAAATATCAGAAGACACAATAAATAAAAGTGTCTATAAGATTTTATCATTAAAACAGAAATATAAACTTAACAATAATAAAGTTCAACCTGTAAATGTTACAAATTTAAATAAGCAAATTAAGAAAGCAATTACTTTTAGCAATGAAACTAGTAATACACAGTACTCACTTTTAAAAAATATCTCAACAAAAGCGAATGAAGGAAAAATAATCAATGCAGAATTTAATGTAATGAATTCGACTATTGACTCTATAAGGCAAAAATGGGGAAAAGAAGACAGTAGTGAATATGTGGCCGCTGCTAAAGGAACATATAACACATACACAAAGAGAAACGTAGTAGTTGGATATCAAAAAAGCCATTTAATATTTGAATTACGCTCTTTTGATCCTCAATTAAAATCTTTAACTATTAATAATATCAAAAATTATTTTGGTTCACCTGGTTCAGAAGTTACGACCAAAAATAACGAAAAAATTATAACTTATTCAATTGGATCAAAGAAACTTAAATTTGTTATTCCTTTAAAGAATAAAAATTTGATATTAGACCATTACTCAATTTATAATCCTAATAATGTTAAAAACTAATTAAAGCGATAATTTGTCAAAAGAATAATATAAAGAGCTAATCTGTGAGTATACGATTAGCTCTTTTTTTTCTGTTAATTAGGGCATAATATAATTATTTCAGCTTAGAATTTTTATTTAGTATCTCAATATTTTGATTTCTTTCTCCGCCATCAGAAAGGTCTTCTGAAAATTCATGATCTGCTTTCTTACCTAATAAAAGCTCAGATGAACGGATTGTGCTAGATGGCAAATTATTATTCGCTGCAGCTTGTTCATTCCACTTACCCATTAATATCACCTCGCTAGATTTAGTAATGGAATTTGTCCTTGTAATTATTTATAATGATGGTTAATTGGTAAACTTAGAGTTAGTATTTAAAAATAGTATATTAATGTATACTCAATGTTTTTTTATAAATATGATATAATCTTCCAAAAGGAGGTACGAACGTGGCAAGACATAAAGAATATGATGAAAAAGAAGTACTACAAAAAGCGATGGAGCTATTTAGGTATCAAGGTTATGAAAAAACCTCATTGCAAGATCTTGTTTCCCATATGGGGATTCATAGAAGAAGTTTATATGATACATTTGGTGACAAACATTCTTTGTTTATGAAAACATTAGAACTTTACGATAAAAATATGAAGAAAAAAATGGATTTACAAGTTAAGCAATCATTATCTGTAAAAGATGCTCTTAGAAGTATTTTAGAATCGGTAATTTCCCAAGATAATGAAAAATCATTTGGATGTTTGACAGTAAATACTGCCATTGAGTTGGCTTTACATGATCAAGAAGTGGCAGAAAAAATTCAACAAAATTTTGCTAAGACAGAAGAAATTATTCATGAATTATTATTGCGTGGTCAAAATACAGGTGAAATTCCGAACCACCATGATTTAGATAAATTATCACAGTTTATTCATAATTCTTTTGTAGGTTTACGAGTATTAACAAAAACAACTAACGATAAAAATAAGTTGAGAAATATTGTTGATATGACAGTTTCTATATTAGATTAATAATTTTATTGAGAATAAAAGGAGTTAACTTATACCAGTTAATTTCTTTTTGAATTGAAATGAACATTTGAGAACGAATGGTAAAAAATATTTACCGACCGTTCTCGATATGTTATAAATAGATATATGAGGTGGTGAGAAAGTAATAATTGTCTTTAGATTAACTGTGAATGAACATTTTTAAATTGTACAAAAGATATTTAAAGTAGGGAAATTTATTATAAGAATTTAAAGTTTAAGAAATAAAACATTATGACCTTTTGAGAACGAACAGTAAAAAATAGAGAGGAATAAGTACATTTTCAAATTGTACAAAAGATTATTAAAGTATAAGAAATAAATCATTATGATCTTTTGAGAACGAACAGTAAAAAATAGAGAGGATAAAGTAAATGAAAAAAATGTTATTAATTATATTATTGATGTCTTGTGGAGCAACTTTTGTTACTCCATTGTTTCCTGTGTATAGCGAATATTATCAATTAAGTAGTTTGCAAATTACAATTTTATTTGCAATCTATGCTGTTTTTCTTTTGCCAACTTTACTTATTGTAGGAGCAAAAGGTAACGGATGGGGGTTAAAAAGAGTAGTCCGTATTAGTATCTTGATTTCCATTGCTTCTACCTTATTCTTACTTGGCAACACTGAAGTGTGGATGCTATTTGCTGGAAGAATTTTAGAAGGAATTGCATACGGTGCCTTTACAGGTACTGCAGTTGCTTTATTATTGAGACAAACTTCTCCCAAAAAAACGAGTACAGCACTCAAACTATCAGGAGTTACAGTACTCGTTGGTTTTGGGGTAGGACCATTAATTGCTGCTTTCATGTTACAGTATATCCCTGTTCAACCTTTTAGATTACCATTAGGGATACTTCTCTTTCTATTAATTATTTCGATCGTCTTACTTGAAACGATATCAAAAGATAATGTAACACCTGAGCAAATGCGTGCAAATAACAAAATATCATTAGGGGTGCCGAAACAAATCCGCTCACATTTTTGGGCTATGTCAGCACTACCTATTTTCACAGTTTTCACGTTACAAGGAATTGCATTATCTCTAATTCCTACATTTGTCAAAAATGTAATCCAAACGTCTAATCACTTTATTTCAGGTTTGATAATTTTCGTACTTTTAAGTGGATCAGCAGCTGCCCAGTTCATACCTAGACCGACTCAACCAGTTACTCGTATGCGATTAGGAATATTGTTTCTAGTTATTGCTACATGGCTCATTGTCATCTCGGGTTTAACATCAAGTTTACCATTGTTATGGATAGGTGTATTCATACAAGCTATTGGTGGTGGATGGACTTTTCAGAATGCTTTATTTTTTGCAGGAAAACTGCCAGATCCTGAAGCTAGACCTCGTGTAATTTCAGCTTTTTATTTTGTTGCATATATCGGATTTATCGTTCCGGTTATAGGAGTCGGAGTACTTACAAAATTCATCAATTTAAACCTTGCACTTGTATTTCTAAATTTGTTTGCAACGATTATTGTAATCTATATCTTGTTATATTCAATTAGATTTAAACGTGACATTTCTAAGCCTATAGTTCAAAATCATGGAGCATAAATATTTTCGAAAGTTTAAAACCACATGAGAAAGGTGGTTTTTTTATTACATCTAAATTGAAGCAGAAAGAATTCAAATCAAATTTTAAAGTTGAAATAATCACATATCCAATAAGATCTAGCAGTTTTATAAAATTCCATACATCTAGATTGAAAGTGATACTATATAGATACGTTTTCAAATCGTGACATTTTATCTATTTTTTATTAAGTAGCTAACTATTCAAGTTACTATACCAGTGTACATATAAAAATATAAAATTGTTTTGTCATCAAAGAAACATAAAAACACAGACTTATATTGATTTTCCTCCTATAATCTTGCCTCATTCTTCTTTATTGATAACTGAAATGAATCATTATGATAACGAGAATGTCATTTACTAAAAAATAATATCACCATATAATAACCTTAACATTTTGAATAGTCTAAATTTTAACGTTTTTATTAATGTTTTAATTCCACTATCCTAAAATGCAAATTATGAAAGAGGTGATGCTTAAGAAAACATTAGATTATCTGAAAAACAGAAATAAACAGCATCAAATACTAAGTTAATGATTCCTTCTGTTGATATTATCAGCCAGTATTTACAGGTTGATAAATATAAAAAAAATATGAAGGTTAACAAATGAGAACAGATATGACAATCGAATTACTTCATTAGCATTCTTACTAACCTTATTTATTTCTTCTATTTAGTAGTTTGGTTTTTGTCTCAATTAAAAAGTCACTAAATTCAACAAAGAGCCCACACAAGTGAATCACTAGTTTCGCTCTCCCATTCTTAAAAGTCACTACAATTTAATGGGTGAAACACAGGATAAGGATAGTCCCAAAGCTGATGTCACAGCAGAAGGAAAAATGGATTTCATTAGAAGATATACTTGTAACAGTTGCTGTGAGTGTTTACTACCGTGAAAGCAAGGGCTACACATGTAGAATTCTATCTTAGAACTGCTGTTTTAAACGTTGAATAAATATTACTAAAGACGCACTTGTTTTAAGGCAAATATCAAGATGAGTTAAGTAGGAGGAAAGTTGATAATGAGGAAGAAAAAAGGTTTTCCTTACAAAGTAATTACTACAGCAACTTTAGCAGCAATATTGTTAACGTCAACGGGTTTTGCAAAAGAAACAAAAAGTAACTCTGTTCCTGCTCCAAGTATTGAGGACATTGTAAAAAAAGGTCAGAAAATTTTCTTAGATGAAGAAAAGCATTTAAATGAAGATCAAGTAGATGAGCTAGGTTATAAAGATTTAAGTAAAAATGGTATTGTTAAAGCTTATAATCCAAATGAACAAGTACGAGTAATAGTTGAGGTAGATCAACCAGAAACTACTGATATTTCTCTAAATGAAAAAAAGAAGCAACAAAAGCAAAAGCAAGATGACGTTATAGCAAAAATTTCAAAGCAAAGATTATCTTCCAAGGTGAAAAATCGTTTCTTTGAAGGCTTTAATGGCTTTAGTGTTGAAACAGAATTTCGTAATGTTAAAGATATAGAAAACACAGCTGGGGTTGATAATGTACATATTGCAAGAACTTTTGAACCATCAATGGGTGCAAGCAAAGAATTGGTACAAGCTCAAAATGTATGGCAGCAATATGGTTATAAAGGTGAAGGGTTACTAGTTGCGGTTATAGATTCAGGAATTGATTATACTCATAAAGATATGACCCTTACTGAAAAAGGTAAAAAAAAGGAAAAATGGACAGAATCAAATATCCAAAATAAGTTCGCTGAAACTGAAGTAAATGAGAAATGGTACAGTGACAAAGTACCTACAGGATATGATTGGGCGGATGATGATACTGATGTAATACCTCATGGTCAATATGGAAGCCCTCACGGTACACATGTAGCAGGTACAGTAGGAGCAAATGGTGACGAATCAAATGATGGCGTTCAAGGAATTGCGCCGGGAGTACAACTTTTAGCTGAAAAAGTGTTTTCTGATAATGGCGAAGGAGCTTATGAGGACGACATTATCGCTGGTATTGAGCACGCAGTAACAATGGGAGCAGATGTTATTAACATGAGTTTAGGAACTGATGCTGGATTTGTTGGTGAGGACAACGATCCGATTCAGAAGGCAATTCACGTAGCCACAGAACATGGCACACTTGTAGTAGTTGCTGGTGGGAACGCTGCTTACAGTACAAAAAATGAACTACTGCAATCTTCTTTACAACCTTATGCTGAAAATCCAGATATTGGTACAGTGAGTGAACCAGGTATAAGTCCATATGCAATTTCTGTAGCTTCATATGAAAATTCGAAAATACATATGAACACCCTTGAAGAAGAAAATGGAATTCAGCTCCCATACCAAGATCAAACCCAGTTTAACTTTAAGTTTTCTAAAGTTTTATCTCCATTTGAAAGTTACGAAATGATTTATGTAGGTGAAGGTAGAACTGAAGATTTTAAAAATAAAGATGTTACAGATAAAATTGTTATTGCAAAACCAGACCAAATATATGGATCATACAGTCATATTCAATACGAAGCAAGTAGAAAGGGTGCTAAAGCGGTTATTTTAGTACCATCGAATACTGATGTTGACTATCCATTTGTCTACTTTAGTCCTTATTTTACACCAGCGGCAACAACAGGCAAAGCAATCGGTAATACGTTAATTTCTAAGTTAACAAGTGGTTATATGGTTAAAATGAAATTATCAAAAGGAATTTATATTGATAATCCAAGTAAAGATACAATGTCATATTTCTCATCTTACGGAACACCACATACTTTAGACTTTAAACCTGAGTTATCAGCACCAGGCGGTAATATATATTCAACTGTTCCAGGCAATGAGTATGAGGTTATGAGTGGAACATCAATGGCAACCCCACATGTAACAGGTGGATCTGCACTATTATTACAATCTTTATATGAAAAAGGTTTAATCCATTCAAAGGAAACAGCTTTAAAAGCTAAAATTGCATTAATGAACACGTCAAAAATTATACAAGACCCACGGACAAATTCTGAAGTTCCTTATTCACCACGAATTCAAGGATCTGGTTTGATGCAAATCCAAAATGCAATTAAAACACCTGTACTCGTGACAAGAGAAAAAACTCCTCTAGAACAAGCAGGATCAGTTGCATTAAAAGAGATTAATAGTAATAATGTCCAATTTAAATTGAATTTAGATGCACTTCAAAACAATAAAGATAAAGAAAAAAAAGAATTCGAATACAAAGTTTATGTAGATGTCCTTACAGACGGCAAAGAAACGAAAGAATTTGACTTAGACAATGATGGTACATTGGATTCAAAAGAGTATTTAACATTAAACAGTGAGCGAATACAAGGGGCTATAGCTTCTGTGAATGGAGAAAAAGTATCTAACTCACAAGGAAAGATATTAAAGATTAAGACAGAACAAAACAAGAATCTCGATATTCAAATTGAATTACCTTCTAAATTAAAGAAAGGGATTTTTGTTGAGGGATATGTACGATTAGTTCCCACAGGTCAAAATGCAGATTTAGCTGTTCCAATTTCTGTACCATATATGGGCTACTACGGAAAATGGGATCAACCACATAATATTGACCCTGTGGCATGGGATAAAGATGCTTTCTTGGGTTACACAGCTCTTTGGAATGATGAACCAGGTTCAGAAGGTACATTCCCACTAGGTTATGATCCGAAAACAGAAACATTTAACAAAAGTCGAATGGTTATTTCTCCGAATGCAGCCTTAAAAAATGTTTTCTCAACTTTTACAACACTAAGAAACTTACAAAAGGCTGAAATGTATGTTGAGAATGAAAATGGTGAAATGATTCAATATCTTGGTGACTTTAGTGAATATACTGGAAATCCATGGAAATTCCGTAAAAATATTATGTCTAATGGTAACTATTTAAATGGTGGTTATTTGTGGGATGTAAAAGACCAAAATGATCAAGTAGTCAAAGATGGTAATTATAACTATGTAATAAAAACAATACTAGATTATAAGAATGCTAAACCACAAGTTGTAAAACTGCCTATTCAAGTAGATTCTGTTGCTCCAGTCGTTTCGGATATTAAAGTACAACCGAAAGATGGACAATATGAAATCTCTTTCAAAGCAGTAGACAATGAAAATGGTAGTGGATTTAAAGTTGGAATTATTTGGTATAACGGTAAATATAAGCCTTTACAGATTGGACAGACATCTGTCCTTGTAAATGAAGAACCAAAAAGCGTTGTCGTATTGGGCTCTGATTATGCTTATAATCATGGATATTCAGTGTGGGGAGACCTTTCATATATTAATGAGGAAATGCTAGTAAGCTACTTTAGTGTATGGCCAAATGAAAATATTAGTGCAAGTATACCTGCTGGAATCAATGCATTTGCTAATAACAATGTAAATTGGACAATCAATATAAAAGACATAAATGGAAAAGTAATTGATTCTTTTGTAGTTGAAAATGAAAATGAAATCCATTTAAATTGGACCCCTGAGTTAGATGTTCCAAATGGTACGTATTTTGTATCAGCAGAAGTTGTAAATAAACAAGGCTTTAAAGTAACGACAACCCCACAAACTGTTACTGTAGTACAATAAAAGATTGAAAAAATGCCAGTCTCTTATTCTACGAGCTGGCATTTTTTCATTAACATTAAATTGATACTAAAAGTATTTCAAACAAAAGCTAACAGTTTTTGGTTTCCATAATAGCTAATTGGTTTGTCATCAAAGAAACTTAAAAACACAGACTTATATTGATTTTCCTCATATGCTCTTGCCTCATTTTTCTTTATTAATAACTGAAATGAATCATTATGATAACGAGTATGTCATTTACTAAAAAAATATTAAACCATATAATAATCTTAACATTTTGAATAGTATAAATTTTTCCGTTTTTTTAATGGTTTAATTCCACTATCCTAAAATGCATTTATGTTAGAGGTGATGTATAAGAAAACATTAGATTATACTGAAAAATAGAAACAAACAACTACAAAGTCTAAGTTAATGATTGGTTCTGTGGATGTTATCATCTAGTAGTATCTTGGAATTATGGAACTAATTTGTTATGATCCGGATTTAAAATTATTGGAGAATTTTATGATTTATACTTTCTTTTTATATGTTGCAATTGTAATTAATGCTTTAGCCATTTTTTGTTTCTTTATTTTAGACAAACAAAATAATAATAAAAAAATTAACAAAAATAAACAAATAGAGTACAAATAATTGAAATACAAAATAAAGTGAGGTTGTATATCTTTAGGGTTGGAGGATCAAGTGGAAATGCCAGATTTATAGATTTAGGAGCCCCCCTAAAGTAGACTACCTATCCTAAATTTCGGTTAAGCTTTTTTGAGTAAATCAAAAAAACGTTATTGGTAAATCTTTCCTTATGCAACTACCGCATAATGGAATAAATTTGAAAAATTAATTCGGTTAAATGGAGGAGTTAAATTTGAAGATTGCTATTATTTGTTTTGATAATTTTACAGATATTGATGTATTTTTACCTTGGGATTTGTTAAATCGTGTACGTTTAGTTGGTGGTATTAGTGATTGGAATGTCCAACTTTTAGGAACTGCTAAAACACATATTTCTATGGCTGGATTAAGAATTCCAATGACAGGGGATCTATCTGAGATTCCATCAGCTGATGCTGTAATATTTGCAAGTGGTATAGGGGTTCAGGATTTATTTGAAAATCAACAGTACTTAAACAAAATAAACTTCGATCCAAAAAGTCAGTTGATTGGGTCCATGTGTTCAGGATCTTTAATTTTAGGAGCTAAAGGGTTATTAAAAGGTCTAAAGGCAACTACTTATCCAACGGTAGTTGAACAACTTAAAAAATTTGATGTAGAAGTTATTGAAAAAAGTTTTGTTAATAATGGAAATGTTTCAACCGCTGCTGGTTGCTTCGCAGCTCAGGATCTTTCAGCTTGGATTATTAGAACCTTAGTTAGTGAAGATATGGTAAACACCGTATTAGAAACCGTGCAACCTGTTGGAAAAGGATTGTATTTTAATTAATTGTTCATGAAATATAAAAGACAATGTTCAAAAATATCTTAGTGATACTATTAAGATAATACATTAAGTGCTTACTAAACGAAAAAGAACTAGGAGATAAAGAATGAATACAATCGAACAATCTTCTTTATCAGTAGGTCTGAATAAGAATATACGTCGTGTGAAAGAACAATTTCATACGTTTTTTTATGATTATTATAAAAATAGACTGCTTTTCCACAAGTATTTTAGGTATTACAAAGTTAAATTCTTACTGATTTAATTAAAAGATAGTTTTCCTTTTACGATACACAATGATAAAAATAAAAAAATGAAAAAGGTTTGAAATGATCTTAGTCAGTTCAAACCTTTTCCTTTTTTAAAAGCATTTATTCAATTATATTTACTGGAAAACACTACAGAAAAAAAATCCTCTCATTTCTTGGTTACAATTATTTATTATTTTTATCATCATAAACGTTTTTAATTTCATCAATTTTATCAACTTTATGTTTTACTCCATATCCTTTATTTACTGTAAGAACAAAAGCACCGAATACAACAAAAATTATGATTCCACCTATAACATATACAGCTGTCATTGACATAAAAAACACCTCCAAATTTATATTAAGGCTCTAGAATAATAATCATTTACTAAGATATTAGACATATCCCCAAATCATACAGAGTAAGGTACCAAATACGGTAATTAGTGCTATTGATAATGCGTAAAAAATATTAGAATAAATAGATCCTTTATCTCTTGTTTCACCTGCATGCATAAACACTACTAATTGAAGACTCGCTTGTAAAAATGCTGTTACAAGCAATATTGTCATTCCAATTGTAAATGACAAGTTAAAGAAGTAGACTACAAGTGCAATTCCAGTTAGAATCATTGAAAAAGCAAAGCCTTTAACTTGCTTAAGAGGAAATAATTCTTTCATACTTACATCAATCCTTTCAGATAAACAAAGCTAAAAATGAAGATCCATACTACGTCTAAGAAATGCCAGTAGAGTGAAAAGATAAATGTTTTATTAGCAATTTCTGGAGTGATTCCTCTTTTTCGAATTTGTAACATGATAAATAATCCCCAGAAAAATCCAACTGTAACATGAGCCCCATGTGTACCTAGAGTTGTTAAAAGAATTGCCGAAAATGCGCTTTTTTGTAATCCAGCACCAATATGCACATAATGTACGAATTCTGAAATCTCAAAACTTAAAAATATTAAACCAAGAATCAGTGTAACCGCAATAAATGAGATTAATGCTGTTTTTCGACCTATTCGCATTGCATGAATAGCAAGTCCTATCAGAAAGCTACTTGTTAATAGAACAAGCGTTTCAATTAATACAGGTGTAATCTCGAAAATTTCTGCCCCAGTAGGTCCATTGCCAGTACGATTGACTAATGTAAAATAAGAGGCAAAAAGAGTACCGAAAAGCATGATTTCTGCACCTAAAAAAATCCAAAAACCTAATATGTTTATTTGATTTTGTTCTGTACTATATTCTAACGGAAGTGAATTTATTAATTTCATCGATTAGGCACCTCTAAATTCATTTTCTCTAATTTTTTCTACAGGTATATAGTGTCCTTTATCAATTTCAAAAGAACGAAGCCCCATTAAAACAAATATTCCTATTGCAGAAAGAATTACAGGAATCCACAATGAAAAGACAAATGAAAATCCAAAAACAAATATGATGCAGCTCATGATAAAAGGTGTGCCACTATTATTTGGCATATGAATTTTATCATAGTTCCCTTTAAAAATCGGTATTCCTAATTTCTTCGCATCCCAAAATGCTTCAATTGAATGTACTTCAGGGGTAATGGCGAAGTTATAAGAAGGCACTGGACTATGAGTAGCCCATTCTAATGTACGTGCATCCCAAGGGTCTGAGCTAATATTTCTAGATGCGTAACGAATACTATAATAAATGTTAAACACTAGTAAGATAAACCCGATTGCCAAACCGATTGCTCCAATAAAGGATAATAAATTCAATGGACCAAATCCTGTTGACTCTGAATAAGTATACATACGACGTGCTTGCCCATTTAATCCTGTAAAGAACATTGGGAAAAATGTTACATTAAAACTAATTGCGATAAACCAGAATGCCCATTTTCCAATTCTTTCATTTAACATAAAACCAAACATTTTAGGCCACCAGTAGGTAAGTCCAGCAATCATGGCAAAAACGACACCAGGAATGATTGTGTAATGGAAATGGGCTACTAAAAACATCGTATTATGATATTGGTAATCAGCAGCAGACATTCCTAGCATTACACCTGTAACACCACCGATCGTGAAGATCGGAATGAAACCTACAGAATATAACATTGGAACGGTAAAAACGATTTTACCTCTCCAAAGGGTAAACAACCAATTAAAGATTTTAATTCCAGTTGGAATGGCAATTGCCATTGTTGTAATCGAGAATATACTATTTGTTAATGAACCTTGACCCATTGTAAAGAAGTGATGAGTCCAAACTAAGAACGATAGAAAAGAGATAATTAACATGGAAAATACCATTGATTTGTATCCGTATAAGTTTCGACGTGCAAATGTGGAGATGATCTCACTATAGACACCAAAAGCGGGTAAAACCAGGATGTATACTTCTGGGTGTCCCCATACCCAAAAGAGATTTGCCCAAAGCATATCCATCCCACCATTTGTCGTTGTAAAGAAATTGGTACCGAATAGTCTGTCCATAGTCCCCAACAATAGAGCCACTGTTAAAACAGGAAATGCAAATACTACAATTACATTTGCCGTTAGAGCAGACCAAGTGAAAATCGGCATTTTAAAAAGTGTAATACCGGGTGCTCTCATTTTTAAAATCGTTGTGACAAAATTAATCCCAGAAAGTAAAGTACCAAGTCCAGCTATTTGGAGAGCAATCATATAATAGTTTGTACCAACTGATTTACTCAGTTCGTTACCAGCTAATGGGAAATATGATGTCCAACCTGCATCTGGAGAGCCACCAATTACAAATGAGATATTTAATAACATCGCCCCCATAAAAAACAACCAAAAGCTTAGAGCATTTAAACGTGGGAATGCTACATCACGTGCACCAATTTGAAGTGGTACTACAAAGTTCATGAGAGCATAGATAAATGGCATAGCCATGAAAATAATCATGACAAGCCCATGAGTCGTAAATATTTCGTTATAGTGCTGTGCATCTAATAGCGTATTTTCGGGAACGGCCGTCTGAGCCCGCATCAAAATGGCATCTACACCACCACGAAAAAGCATTAGCAATGCAGATAGTAAATACATAATTCCAATTCGTTTATGATCAACGGTTGTTAACCATTCTCTCCATAAATAACCCCATTTTTTGAAATAGGTTAAACCAGCTACAATTGCAATAACAGTTATCCCAATAGCAATCATCGATGCATATATAGCAGGGTTTGGATGTGGAATCGCAAATCGATCAAAAAATTCCATAATACATTAACTCCTTTAACTACATTTAAAATTTGAAAATTACCGAAAGATTAATGACTAGAGTGTTTTGAATGCTGTTCCATGTCAGAGTCCATTTCATTTTCACTAGAGTGATGATTATGACCTTCTTCATTTTTTGGAGGTAAGTACTCCAAATGAGTTCCAGTAAACGTTAATTCTCCAAGATGCCCTGGTTTTAACAACTGTGTGAACTTTTCTTTTGTTAGAAGTGGAGCGGTTTTCTTAACATCTTTGACCCAATCATTAAATTTGTTTACAGGGACCGCTTCGACATTAAAAGTATTTTCAGCAAATCCTTTACCACTGAAATTTGCATTACGTCCCATATATTCACCTGGAACATCAGCTGCTAAGTATAATGTAGTGACCATGTCTGACATCGCGTATTTTTGTCCCCCCAATTGTGGAATCCAAAAACTTGTGATTGGTCCGTCTGAATATAATTTAAATTCTAGTGGTCTATTTGTAGGAATAGATAAATAGTTTACAGTTTCAATATTTTCTTCTGGATAACTGAAATGCCATTTCCAATTAGATGATGTAGCGTAAATTATTAATGGTTTCTTATTTGCATATCCAGTAGGGCTAGACTCGACCTTATTGTTGCTTTGAACCGAAACGATTGAAAGAAATATGATGATCAATACTGGAATTCCGACACAAATCATTTCAACCAATAAACTACCTTTAATTTTAGGAGGTTCATAAGCACTACTTTGATTCGATGAACGATATTTAATCAGCATATAACCTAAAATAAGGAAAACGACTAAAACTATAAAAGACATAATCCAAATGGATAACATAATATCTTTCGCTTGGGTCTGAGCTTGAGGTCCTTTAGGATCCAAAACCTTTAGAGGTTCGCACCCTGATAACAAAAAGAGAATAGAAATAAAAAAAGTTTGTATAGTCCATTTATTCTTCATGAACAAACTCCTTATCAATTTTTTGCATTTTCATAACGTAATTATTGAGTTAATTTGATTCACAATTGGTTAAAATATAGAACCATAAATAATGAAAGTCAACGAAATCAGAATTTCTGTCAATAAATGTTCACAATAAAAAAAAAGTTAATTTACCAGTATTTAAAGTCATTTTTGATTTCAAAATCACGTATCATCAGTAGATATCTCTGGATTTCTGCAGAACGTTTAAGTAACAATTTTTGATGGGAAATTTGTTTTTTTGTAAAGTGGATGGTAAAACTATATGATAATTGGATGAGTAAGAGCTAAAAAATTAATCTATAATAGATGAGTTATTTTATTAAAATTAAGTCGTTAAAATAGATTTCATAGTAGGTTGAAATAAAAATATTAGATTTAAAATTTTGTGAGAAAGAATATTTAATTGCGAGGAGTCTTGTCTATGGAATGGAAACCCGACCGTGAAGCGAAAAAAGCTATCTATAAACAACTTGCCGAGTATATCGAAGAAGGAATAGTTAACGGTACTTTTCCATTAGATAAACCACTTCCTTCCGAAAGGCATTTAGCTAAAGAATTTAACATTAATCGAAGCACAGTAGTTGCCGCTTATGATGAATTGGAATCAAATGGACTTATTGAAAGAAATAGGGGAAGCGGAACAACTATCAGTAAAGATATTTGGGGGATTACTAAGAAGCGAATACCCAGTTGGAACAGATATGTTGAAGCTGGCTCTTTTCTACCAAACTTGCCTGTAACCCAAAGAATTCGTCAAAAGACAGCAGAAGATAAGCTAATTAATTTAGCAAGTGGAGAGTTGTCAGAAGATCTTTTTCCAATGAAAACATTAAGAGAAATTACTTCAACTAGATCATTTATTGGCAGTCTTGGATATGATCATCCACAAGGGTACAAAATATTAAGAGAAACGATCGCAAAGCATGTTAAACAATATCGAAAAATTAAAACGGATTCTTCATCAATTTTAATCACATCAGGTGCTCAACAAGCATTATATTTAGTTGTTCAATGTTTGCTAAACACTGGAGATTCAGTAGCTATTGAAGACCCTTCATATGCATACAATCTACCAATTTTTAAATCAGCAGGAGTTAAAACCTATTTATTACCGGTAGATCATAATGGAGTGAACCCTGCCGATATAATCGAATTACATAAAAAACATAGAATTAGAATGCTTTTCTTAAATCCAACCTATCAAAATCCAACCGGTACGAATCTTAGTTTTGAACGTCGTAGGAGCATATTAGATATTTCTTCAGAACTTGGGATTCCTGTCATTGAAGATGATCCGTATAGTTTAACGTCTTTTAATGGGGAAACAATCTCTACATTAAAATCACTAGATGAAAATGGAAATGTATTATATATAAGTTCATTGTCAAAGATTGTTGCTTCTGGATTAAGAATTGGTTGGATTATTGGTCCAAAGCCTGTAATTGAGAGATTATCTGATGCTAAACAACAAATAGATTTTGGTCACTCTGGATTTACACAGTGGATTGCAAATGACTTTTTAGAAGCTGAAAATTTTCATTTACATATTAAAAATTTAGTTAAGCAGCTAGAAAAAAGAAGAAATCAAATTATCAAAAGTCTTCAATTTTATTTAATGGATCAGGTAGAATTTACTCAGCCACAAGGTGGTATCCATATTTGGTGCAAATTAAAAAAAGAAGTTAATGAAGTACAATTACTAGAAGAATCAATTAAAAGAGGGGTACTATTTGCACCGGGTTCAACAATGGGGTCTAAAAAAGGGTTTGTTCGTTTTACCTTTGCAAGAGAAGACGAAAAGTCAATAGATGAAGGGATAAAAAGATTTTCTAAAGCACTAAAATCTATATGAAATAGGAATCATGTACTAATCATGATTCCTATTTTACTCATTTTTTAAGTGGATGGCGTAAAAAGTACTACAATGGATGGTTTAAATTTTTACAGATTTTTTATAATGAATAGGTGGAAACAATCCACGAATTCATAACGGTATAAGATATATATTATTGAGTGTATTGATTCACAATTATCTTTCACTTTCTAACATACTAAAAAAATGAAGTCGATATAAAGTTTCAAAATTTGGCAGATTCAATGGAATCAGCACAGAGTTAAACTCAAAATAATTTATAAGGTGGAGTAAAACATGGAATATACAAATATTATTGATCACACATTATTATCGCCAGAGACTAATGATGTAGCCATTATAAAGTTATGTAATGAAGCGATGGAATTCGGATTTGCTTCGGTAGTTGTAAATCCTACTTGGGTAAAATTAGCCTCAAAACTCGTGAGACAATCTGATGTTAATGTATGTACTGTAATTGGATTTCCATTAGGTGCTAATACAATCGAAACAAAAGTATTTGAAACTAAAAATGCAATTGAAAATGGGGCTACAGAAGTAGATATGGTCATAAACATAGGTGCTTTAAAAAGTGAAAATTATGATTTAGTCGAAAAAGATATTAACGCAGTAGTAGAAGCTGCGAATGGAACTGCATTAGTTAAAGTGATAATTGAGGCATGTCTTTTAACAGAGCAAGAGATTCAATTAGCATGTGAATTATCAGTAAAAGCAGGGGCTGACTATGTAAAGACATCGACTGGCTTCTCTTTACATGGAGCAACACTTAAAGATGTTGCCCTAATGAGAGAAACGGTTGGAGAATCTGTTGGAGTAAAAGCGTCTGGCGGTGTTCGTAGTATCAAGGATATAAAAGCAATGGTTGAAGCAGGGGCAACAAGAATTGGTACTAGCTCAGCTGTTCAAATTTTTTCTGAAAATACAAACCTTAATTCAAATAAATATTAAAGTATACTTTTCAAAAAAATTTAATGTTTACTTTATCAACGTTGAAGTAGCCGATTAGCCGCTTCAGGTTATGATAAACACAATCCGTAATAAGGAGGAACATATGAACGAATTGTTGGTACAAGTAATAGAAGCGCATGGCGGGTTAAACCGTTGGAAAAAATATAATTCATTAACTGCCACGATCGTCACCGGGGGTGGGTTATGGGCAATGAAAGGGCTCGTTCAAGATTCTAATCCCCGTGAGATGACAGTCGCGCTTCACTCTGAAGTCGCATCTCTCACTCCCTTTGGTCAACCGGATTGGAGGACTTCCTTCAGCCCCAATCGTATTGCGATTGAAACCCTGTCCGGGGAAGTCATTCGAGAGCACGACAATCCTAGGACCTTGTTTGCGAATCATACGATGAACACACCATGGAATCCACTTCATCGAGCCTATTTCAATGGATACGCAATGTGGACATACCTGACTACACCTTTTTTCATGATGATGCCGGGGTTTGAGGTCAGCGAAATCCCATCCTGGAAAGAAGGTAATGAGACTTGGCGAGGATTGCGTGTAAGTTTTCCCAATAACATTCCTAGTCACAGTAAGGAGCAGGACTTCTATTTTGACACTGGTTTACAGCTGCGTAGACACGACTATCATGTTGATGTCGCAGGCAGCTTTCCGGCGGCGCAATATATTGACGACTACATCGAGGTTGAAGGCTTTCGTTATCCTACTAAACGCCGCGCTTATTTACGCGGACCAAATATGGAACCAGTTCGCGATATGCTGTTCGTTGCGATCGATATAAGCAACATCCGGTTTAGTTGACTCGATCATATACTATCTTATTTCATAAAAAAGGTGGAGCAATAGCTTCACCCTTTTTTATTGATACCGGGTGCCATCGAGGTTGTATTCGAAATCTATCTTTAAAAGGAAGTTTCAACGATGTATGTTACTTTGCACATGCTTATGTATACTGGAGAAAGTTCATTAAAGTCGGAGCTGATTGTGGGTACGATACAACCCCTATTCATCATAGCTTAAAGAAATTAAAAATTACAGGATATATTACCCCAACAAAAAAAGAAACAGCTTATGACACTATATCTTATCATGAATTTAAATTTAACAATGAAACAGACAGTTATATTTGTCCAAATCATAAGGAACTTCCGTTTCTCATTTAAAGAAAAGTAATGGTCATTACTCCAAAATCTATTCAGCAAAAGCGATAGATTACAAAATTTGTCTATTTCGAGAAAAATGTTTCGGAAAAAAATCAATCAAAAAAGCCATTTCACGACCAATCGCACATGAATTAATCGATGAAAATCTAAAAAGATCAAAGACTAGTGAATATAAACAGGTTCAAAAACAAAGAAGAGTTTGGTGTGAAGGTACTTTTGGGACGATGAAAACAAAACATAATTTATATAAAACTTATAAAAGGGGCATTCAAAAAATTCTTGAACAATGCCTCTTTTCGGCGTTGGCATTGAATTTAAAAAGAATGGTTAAAGTAATAAATTAAACAAGAAAATGTGATAAGAAAAGGTTTGACCACTATGAATTAGCCTGAAAACACAAAATGGGAAAGGAGTTAAATCTCCTTTCCCATTTTGTCAACAGCCCCTAATCGATCATCCTCTATTTTTTCACTATATAGCAGGATAGTTAACTATTTATATATTGTTCGTTGTCTTAAAGGACTTCAATATTTTACAAAATGAATTTAAACTAAATCCAATAAAAATTGTAGTTAGAATAAGTCTCCTACTCCTTGCAGAGACTACTTTTGATTATTTTTATTAGTTTAAAAAGGAGAGAATTTTATGAAATCAACAAAATCTGTTGAACCATTATTTACCTCATTTGAAATTGGAGAATTGAAGCTTGAAAATCGATTTGTTATGGCACCAATGACCCGCAAGTTTTCACCGAATGGGGTTCCAGGTTCCAATGTAGCTGAATATTATCGACGTCGAGCTGAGAACGGAGTTGGTTTAATTATTACTGAAGGTACTCTAATTGAGCATCCTGCAGCTGGAGCAGAACCTGATGTTCCACATTTTTATGGTGAAGAAGCTCTAAACGGATGGGCGCAAGTTGTTAAGGAAGTACATGAGGCTGGAGGAAAAATTGCTCCACAGATTTGGCACACTGGTATGGCGCGCGAAAAGAAAAATTTTCCTGATTCAGATGTCAATCCAATCGGTCCATCGGGTATTAGTTTAACTGGTGAAAAGGTATCTGAACCGTTAAGCGTCGAAGAAATTCAAGAACTCATTCAAGCTTACGCAAATGCGGCCTCTAATGCTAAGAAACTTGGGTTTGATGCAGTGGAAATACATGGCGCACATGGATACCTTATAGACCAGTTCTTCTGGGACGTAACCAATAAGCGTACAGATGAATATGGTGGTGATCTAGTAAGTCGCACACGTTTTGCTGTAGACGTAATCAAAGCCGTGCGTCAAGCTGTCGGTCCTAACTTCACTATTATTTTCCGATTTTCTCAATGGAAAGCTACCGACTATAATTTCAAACTAGCAAAGACTTCCGATGAATTGAAAATTTTTCTTGAACCGCTGTCTGAGGCTGGTGTAGATATTTTCCATGCTTCAACACGACGATTCTGGAAGCCAGAGTTCGAGGGATCAGACCTTAACCTGGCTGGCTGGGCTCGTAAAATTACTGGTAAACCAGCAATTACAGTCGGATCAGTTGGTTTGGATTCTGAGTTCATGAGCTTATTCACGGAAGGTAAGGGTGGACAACCGACAGATATCGATAATCTAATCGACCGTTTTGAGCGAGAAGAGTTTGATCTTGTGGCCGTTGGAAGAGCACTACTAAGCGATCCGGCTTGGGTAGCAAAAATTCGTGAAGGTAACACCAGAGAACTGCGTTTATTTACGAAGGAAGCTTTAAGTATATTGAAATAAATATAAGGAGTTACTATTCTTTTTGATAAAAAACAGGCAGCTTGCTAAAAATGATAGCTGTCTTTTTTTGAAAATTTTATAAACTCTTATGAGAAAAGAATTCTTATAAATTATTTAAAGCATCTGCTATTGGAGTTTTACCATC